>NZ_CP071503.1:900360-1200480 GCF_017354945.1 Shewanella avicenniae
TGTTTGTCAGTGTTGTTGGTGCTGGCATCAGCGGGGCAAAGGATGACGAGTCAAGTTGAACGTATGTTGCTGTCCGGTGTGGCGGTGTCATTTATGTTCGGCGCATTTACCAGCTTGTTGTTGTACTTCTCTACGCCGTTGGCGTCACAGTCGTTGCTGTTTTGGACCATGGGCAGTTTTGCTCAAGCCGATTGGCAAAGCTTGTGGTGGCCGGTCTGCGTAGTGACCTTCGCACTTGGCGTAGTGTTGAGCCAAAAGCGACAGATCCTTGCCATGTTAAGTGGCGATGAGACTGCACACACTCTGGGGGTCAGGGTAGTGAAAATGCGGCTGGGAATGTTGCTGTTGTGCTCGCTCATTACCGCAACTTTGGTAGCACATTGTGGCGGCATTGGGTTTGTGGGGTTGATGGTGCCCCATTTGGTACGTCTGTTATTGCCCGGACAGCAACCGATATTGCTGACGGCCTTAGTAGGCGGCTTGTTTATGGTGTGGGTAGATGTGCTCGCTAGAAGCGTAATGCCTTCACAGGAACTGCCGGTGGGCGTATTGACCTCGGCAGTAGGTAGTGTGTTTTTTCTGTTCGTATTAAGAAAACGCGGACATTAGATCAATCAGGATGGATTCGTATGTACAAGGTAACCCCAGTCAATCACTCACTGGATAGTGAGATACTCTCGCGTATTGATAACAAAACTAAGCCACTCGGCGCACTCGGTGAACTCGAATCACTGGCGCTGCAGTTGGGCCGTATTCAATTAACCTCTGCTGCTGACAAGCTGGCAATCAACAAACCGACTATGTTGGTGTTTGCTGGCGATCATGGTATTGCCGACTATGGTGTATCGATCGGTGGCAGTGAAATTACCGCACAGATGGTGCAAAACTTCATCAATGGTGGTGCTGCGATCAATGTTTTCTGTCGCCAAAATAACATGGCGCTAGAAGTGATTGATTGTGGTATCAAAACGCAAATTGATGATCCACGTATCATCAACCAACGTTTGGGTAATGCGACTCAGCCGATTCATAAAGCTGCAGCGATGAACATTGACACTGTGCATCAAGGTTTCGCCTTTGCACGCGAATTGGTGGAGCGCCATGTGAACAACGGCAGCAATCTGCTGGCGATTGGTGAAATGGGCATTGGTAACACCACTTCAGCTGCAGCTGTGATGGCGGCGTTGACCAGTATTCCGGTCGCCGAATGTACCGGCAAAGGCACAGGTATCGACATTGTGGCGCTGAAACGTAAACGTATTATCGTTGAACAAGCGCTGCAGCATCACTATTCTCATCTGACCAACCCAATTCAGATTCTTGCCTGCGTTGGTGGGTATGAAATCGTGCAGATGACCGGTACTATTTTGGCGGCGGCAGAGTTTGGTGTGCCGGTGCTGGTAGATGGCTTTATTGCTTCTGTTGCGGCATTAGCGGCGGTGAAATTGGCACCTGCTGCCCGTGATTATCTGATTTTCTCGCATGAATCAGGTGAGCATGGTCATAAACGTTTGTTGCTGAGCTTGAATGCTCGCCCAATGTTGCGCCTTGGTCTGCGCTTGGGCGAAGGTACTGGTGCAGCGTTGGCATTACCATTATTACAAGCTGCCGTGTCGTTTTATAACGAGATGGCCAGCTTTGCTGAAGCGGGTGTCACCTCTGTGGTTGAGCCTGCAGTCACTTCTGGAGCTGCTTAATGAAAGATCGGGCTGTCTGGCTGGAACAATTGCGATTATTGCTGATTGCTATCGGCTTTTTTACTCGGATTCCAGTGCCATCCCAAATCAATGTGGATAGCGACAGCCTCAATCGCGCCAGCCGTTATTTTGGCGTGGTTGGCTTGCTGGTGGGCTGTGTGTCAGCACTGGTCATGTGGTTGGTGTCATTGGTGTTACCGATGTCGATTGCCATCGTGTTGGCCATGCTCACCAGCATCTTACTTACGGGTGGTTTTCATGAAGACGGTTTAGCGGATACTGCCGATGGTTTTGGCGGTGGTTGGAGCATTGCAGACAAGCTCAACATCATGAAAGACAGCCGGTTGGGCAGCTATGGTGCGCTGGCGTTGGTGATGGTGCTGCTGCTCAAGTTTGAGCTGCTGACCGAGCTGACCTTGTACGATCCTGTCTCAGCGTTTATGGCGCTGATTTTGGCGCACACGCTGAGCCGAGTGATTGCCGCCAGCCTTATTTTTAGCGAAACCTATGTGCGTGATGAAGGCACAAGTAAACCTTTAGCACATCAACAGAGTATTAATGATCTCGGCATTCTGCTGTTGTCGGGGGTGCTGGTGGTGATGCTACTGGCGCCCGCGTCGATTATTACCTTTGTGGTCTGCGCTGTGGTGATCCGCTATGGCATCGTATTTTGGTTGCGCAGCCAAATTGGCGGCTATACCGGAGACACTCTCGGCGCCGCGCAGCAACTTAGCGAACTCGCGATTTATATACTGTTGTTGGTTGGCCGGAATAGCGCTGGATGATCCATCTGGTCATTGGCGGTGCGCGAAGTGGCAAGAGTCGCTTTGCCGAGCAATTAATAATGCAAAGCGGCTGTGCTTCGCCAGTGTATATTGCCACTGCAACCGCGGGCGATAATGAGATGGCGCAGCGTATTCGCCACCATCAACAGCAGCGCGCCAATAGTGACGCAGCATGGCAATTGCTGGAATGCCCACTGGCGTTAGCTGAGACGCTTACATCGTTATCGGGGCGCCAGCAGCCAGTATTAGTGGACTGTTTAACCCTATGGCTCACCAATCAATTACTGGCAGACGTCGATATGCAGCAATGCCGCAGTGCACTTTGCCAAGCAGTTGCTCACTTTGATGGCGAGCTGGTGCTGGTGACTAACGAGGTCGGGGCGGGCATTGTGCCACTGGGTGAACTTAGCCGCCGGTTTGTGGATGAAGCCGGGTGGCTCAACCAGCAGCTGGCCAGCATTGCCGATCAGGTAACGCTGGTGGTGGCGGGATTACCGCTCACACTGAAACAGTAATATCCTCATCAACTAAGCTTTTATTTCATTGAGATTTCTCACTTAACCATTTCACCCTTTTAGCCGCGAGATTTTATTGTGACTGATGAATTAACCCCAACCCCAACCCCACAGCCCAATGATGAACAGCAGAAAGCAGATCGTCATAAAGCCCGCCAGCAAAAACTCAAGCAGGCGGTGGATGCCCGCGTTGCGGCCGCGACCGACGAAAAGGGCATTTTGTTGGTGTTGACCGGCAACGGTAAAGGCAAATCTACAGCCGGTTTTGGCACTGTGGCACGTGCTGTCGGCCATGGAAAAAATGCTGCTGTGGTGCAATTTATCAAAGGTTCTTGGGATTGCGGTGAGCGTAAGTTACTAGAGAACGCCGGCGTACAATTTGAAGTCATGGGCACCGGCTTCACTTGGGATACCCAAGATCGTGCCAAAGACACCGCTGCGGCAGAAAAGGCTTGGCAAGCGGCGGAAGCGTGGCTCAAAGATGACCGCATCGACGTGTTGCTACTCGATGAACTGACCTACATGGTGAGCTTTCACTATTTAGATTTAGATAAGGTGATCACTGCTTTGCAAAATCGCCCGCCGATGCAGCATGTGATTATCACTGGCCGTGGTTGCCATCGCCAGTTGATCGATTTGGCCGATACCGTCAGTGAAATCAATAACGTCAAACATGCCTTTGATAGTGGCATCAAAGCCCAGTCAGGGTTTGATTATTGATAGCTGTGCATGACATTAGCGAAAATTTGGTGGCTGACCGCAGATTTTCGCTAAAGTCGATTTGATTCACATCTATGATTTAAAAGCGCAAATAGTCATTTTATCCGCTCTGATTCATTCGTATGATCGCCAATAGTTTAAATGTCATACGTATGAGGTTGTAATTCAAATGAAACGTTTAATGTTACGTAGCACGGCTGCGCTGATGTTACTGTTTGTTGTCTTGGGTGCATTGCTCATGATGCAGCCTAGCCCTCGTCATTTCAAACAACTGCAATTGGCTGACTTTTATCTGTTTTCATCGCCGCAGCAGTTACAACTGGCGCAACATTATTGGGATCGTCACAGCAGTGACTATTCTCCTGAATTGGCAGAAAAATGGTTTGTTCGCGCAGCCAAAAACGGCGAAGCAGAAGCCCATTACCAGCTGGCACATCTTTACTATATTTTCCCGAATCTTTCCGGCTTGGAATGGGAAGCCAATGTGCTGATGGCGACCGATGAGCTGGAACACGCAGCCAACAGCGGTATGCTCAAAGCGCAAACAGAATTGGCCGACATCCTGTTTAAGCATGACAACACCCCAGACAAAATTCGTGGTTTGGATTTTTTGGCCAGAGCCGCTAAGCAAAATGATGTGAAAGCCATGATGCAGCTCGGACGCCGTTACTGTACCGATCCTGATGTGCAAAACTTCACCCTTGGCAAACAGTATCTTACTCAGGCGGCGGAAGCTGGCGATAAGCAAGCGCCGCTGATGTTGGCGTCGTTCTATCAACAAGGCCGTTGTGGCGATGCTGACTTAGCCCAATACCGTTATTGGATTGAGAAATCGGCGACTGACGGTAATGTGGAAGCGATGCAACAGTTAGCCGCACAATACCTGCAAGGGGATGGTCGCAGCCAAGATTTGCTGCAAGCGGCACTGTGGCTCTATCGCGCGCAACAGCCCGATGCCCTGTATCAATTGGGCATGTTATTCCAGCAACAACCTGAGCTGTTTACTCAAGTGAAACAACAGGTGAGTTCCGGATTTGTGGCTGAATCGAATTACGCCGATAGCATAGTGAACTGCTTTTACTTGGCGACAGAACAAGGTCACCCGAAAGCAGCGTTTGCCTTTGGCGTATTGAATCTTGAACACAAAGACAATGAGTTAGCGATGCAGGCGTTTAAGATTGCTAAAGATGCGGGTTACCCTAAATTTGCAGCGCAACTCGGTGATGAGCAAGCTAAGAAAGATGTGCAAATCATCAAGGCCAACGACTTACAGCGATTCTTCGAACTGCAAGGTTAGTCGATTCTTGGGTAGGACAGTGCATAGCAAAAAGGACGGCGATTGCCGTCCTTTTGATTCATTTTTGGGTGCGTATTTTTGAGCGCGCACCGAGTTTTAGCGTTTGCCTAAGTCGTCTAGGCTAATACCTTATCCAGCACCTCAGTAAACTCTGCTGAGGTTACAGTAACGTCTGGCGCAAAGCGGGCTAACACTTGGCCATCCGCGCCAATCAAGAATTTTTCAAAGTTCCACAAAATGTCACTGTCAGTTTCAGGTAACAGCTTCATTTCGGCTAATTTGTCGGCTAAACCGCCAGTAGGATTTTTAATTGCGCTTGGCTGGGCGGCAATCAGTGCTTGGTACAGTGGATGACGATTGGCACCATTCACTTCAATTTTGGCAAACATTGGAAAGGTTACGCCGTAATTCAAGGTGCAGAATTGTTGGATTTCCGCTTCAGTGCCGGGCTCTTGTCCTAAAAATTGATTGCAGGGAAAACCTAAAATTTCAAACCCCGTGGCTGCCTTGGCTTTGTAAAGTGCTTCTAACTCTTCATATTGTTTGGTTAAGCCGCACTTAGACGCGACGTTAACTAGCAGTAATACCTTACCTTGGTATTTAGCCAGTGAGACCTGCTCACCGCTGATTGTGCTGACTTCAATGTCATAAATACTCATCTGATAAACCTCATTAATTATTTGATCTAGATCACATTGCATCAGTGATGATTTTTCGTCAAGCGTTGGCAAAAGAAAAGGGCGTTACCCGTGGATAACGCCCTCTATGTTCGTTGTGATTATCTGAATCATGCCACTTTAAAGCCCTTAATCGCGGTACTTAACTGCGCGCCCAGTGCGGCCAGCCGTTCAGTTGCCTCTGCGGTTTCGTTGGATGATGACGCAGTTTGGTTGGCAATTTCATTCACTTGAGTGACGCGGCGATTGATCTCTTCTGCCACAGTGCTTTGTTCTTCCGCCGCGGCCGCAATTTGATGGCTCATCTGCTGCACCGTTGATACGGCACGGGCAATTTCGCTAAACAATTGCCCCATGTTTTGCGCACTGTTGGCATTGGTGATGGCCATTTGACGGCTGTTTTCCATCATCTTTAACGACTTTTGTGCGCCGGTTTGAAGTTGCTGAATAATCGATTCAATTTCCGAGGTCGATTCTTGAGTGCGCTGTGCCAAGCTACGCACTTCGTCGGCTACCACCGCAAATCCTCGGCCTGCTTCGCCTGCGCGAGCGGCTTCAATGGCGGCATTAAGCGCCAGCAGATTGGTTTGCTCGGCCACGGATTTGATCACTTCCATCACACTGCCGATGCCATCGGTTTGTTTAGCTAATGTCTGCATGGCTACCGTTGTTTGATCGAGTTCGTGGTCAAGCTTATTCACAACCTCGATGGTGTCGTCCATCGCACGGTTACCCGCCATGGTGACTTGCTCGGCACTGCTGGTGGCTTCAGCGGCTTGCTCCGCATTTGAGGCGACATCATGTACGGTGGCGGTCATCTCGTTCATGGCCGTAGCAACCTGTTCAGTTTCTACTTGTTGCTGCGCCATGCCGCTTCGATTTTGTTCGGTCACGGCAGATAATTGGGTAGCTGCAGCGGTGATTTCGGCAATGCCGCCACTGACGTTGCTGATTAACTCAGTTAGTGAACGGGTCATATCGCCAATTGCTCGTTGCAGCGCGCCCACTTCGTCTTTTCGCTCGGTCGTCAGTGGATTGGTCAGGTCGCCCTTAGCGATGCGTTCGGCGGCGATTGCGGTAATATGCAGTGGCGCGGCAATCATGCGGTTAATAACAATAGTGGACAACACCCCAAGCACAATCGAGATGATCGATACGCTTGCCAAGGTGTAGCGGGCGCTGTCACTTTTGCCGTGTTGCCATGTCATTAAGTCATGCTCGAGATTATCAACCCCATTGCGAATACTGCGGGCAACTTCAACGTAGCGTTCGGTGAGTTTGTCGGCAGTAATATGCGCTTCAACATAGCGATTTAACTGTTGTTGCACACTGTCAATCTCGGTAATGAACCCTTTGCTGCGGCCATCACTCATACCCGAGACTTGCTGTTTAATCGAAGCAATTTGTTGACTGATCTGGCTGGGAATTTGGCCTGCTTGGCTTTTGTCAGCGAACCAAGCATTCAGATCAAAACGTAGCTGTTGAGCTTCACTGCTGATGGTTACGATTGTCGCAAGCTGTTGCCAGTGAGTATCGCTACCGCTATGTAATTGCTGTTCAAGTGCGTGGGTGTGCTCTATAAGCTGCTGTAGCGTGTTACGTGTCGCAGTTACTGCTTGAGATTGGCTTTGATACAATGGCACTAAGGTTTGAAACAGCTCGCGATATTGTTCAACAAAGGTGATGACTTGGCGATAAGCCGCCAACTGCTCGGCATTACTGCTCGACGCGGTTTGCGATTCGAGCAGTGACACCATGGTTTGAATGTTGTCGGCAAGTAATTGCTGATCGCTTTGGCTCATTGAGCGTAGATAGTTTTCTCGTGCCGCTTTGGTGTCAGAAATAACTTTATTGAGTTTCTGAATGGCAATCACTTTATCGCTTGAACTAATGACATTTCCTAGGCCTTGCCAGCCGGTAAATGTCAGCAACAGTGATAGCAGCAGCACTAAACCAAAACCTAACATCAGTTTGGCGGCAATCGATATGTTCTCAAAAATAATCTTCATATGTTAAGTCCCTTTAAATATGATGCGGCGCGCGTCCCAGTCATAATTGCGTCACCTTAACTAAAGTGTAGTCAGGTTTTGCAATTTTCCTAAGCTCATTCATATCAGCTTTCAATCAACTAAAAAAGTGATTTTACAAAGCGAATTTTTGTGGAGGATTAAAGGTCTTGGTGAAGTTATTGAAAATGAACTTGTATGGCGATTTTGATTGAAGGATCTATGTTTTTATTAGACTAAATAGCCACTATATTTATTAAAGCAATAACGTTTTAAACGCGATTTTGTATTATTTTATGCTAATGCAAACCCTCGGAGAACAGACGCTGTTAGCCCTTAATCTCATGACGTTGGTTGATACAGCGCCGATGATAAATCGAATAATGACGTAAGCCAGCAGGGCCATGGCTGACGATTACTGACAACACGATAATCGCGAAAAAAAGCCAATCCATATATTGCGGGATGATGAAAAAACTGCCCAGTAGTGCCAACTTTACTAGGGTTAACACCCCTTTTAGTTGAATTATCCAGCTAGGTTCTCGCACAATCTCCCATAGCATCAATAATGCGCCAGAACACAGCGCTACAACCCAATAGGGGTACCAAAGCTGGCTCTCTACTGCAAACAACACGCCTCCAGACGCACCACACACACCGACAATATGCAGGGTTCTTAAACTGGTTTTTGTGATGCGTTGCAGCCAAAAAATCGAGTTTGGTAAATATCGTTGATGTGGGGACATAGCAAGCCTATATATTAAGTTTTATACATCTAATTAATTATTTTAATCTAATATTAAAAGCCAATTTAAACAATGGTTTTTGTTACATTAGTGGTTGTTTATTCAATCTTATTTTATCGTGAACAATAGTTACAAAACGATTTTTCTCAGTTTTTTGTGAACAAGATAAATATTGGTGTAGCTGTTGAGTGTTAATTTTCGCTCTGGGACTAATCACATTATCAACTTGGAAAATAACAATTATTGCTAATGTGAACAAGGTAATGATGAGCAATGAAGTTCTGGAGGAATTCCATGAAAGTAGCGGGACTATTAAAAGTATCCAGCTTAGCACTTGTTTTATTTAGCTGTTATCACAACGCAGCGAATGCTGAAGCGGATAATTTAGCAAAATTCCATCTTAATATGGGCGACTGTGATAGCTGTCACGTCAGTAAAAAAGGGCCAACTGACGACAACCTTACCCATGAAAACCAACAATGTTTGAGCTGCCATGGTTCAATGGATGAACTCGCTGCTGCCGATGTGGCCGCGAAGAAAGAGATCACCCCACATAAATCACACTTGATTGGGGATATTGCCTGTACCGCATGTCACAAAGGCCATGAGCAATCGGTTGCTTATTGTGATGCCTGCCATAGCTTTGGCTTTGACATGCCGTTTGGTGGTAAATGGCAACGTACCTTTGAGCCCGTTGATAGTCACAAAGCGGAACAAGACAAAGCGATTGCCGCCGGTCCACGTGAATCAATTGATATCGTGGTGGTGGGATCAGGCGGCGCAGGTTTAGCCGCTGCTGTCTCTGCCTCTGAAAACGGCGCCAAAGTGATAGTGTTGGAAAAAGAACCGCTGGCTGGTGGCAATACTAAGTTAGCCGCCGGTGGTATGAACGCTGCTGAAACACAATTCCAGAAGAAGCGTGGCATTCAAGATAAAGTGTCCATCATGATTGAGGACACCATGAAAGGCGGTCGCAATATCAACGACCCTGCGTTGGTGAATATTCTGGCGAGCAACTCATCCGATTCTATCGATTGGTTGACCTCTATGGGCGCCGATATGAGTGACGTTGGCCGGATGGGCGGCGCCAGTGTTAACCGTACTCACCGTCCTACTGGTGGTGCGGGTGTGGGCGCGCATGTGGCGCAAGTTCTTTATGGCGCTGCAGTGAAAAGCGGTGCCGATATTCGCTTCAATAGCCGTGTTGTACGTGTGCTTGAAGACAGCAATGGCAAGGTTGAAGGGGTGTTAGTTGAAGGTAAATACACTGGTTTCTACGTGATCAAAACCAGCGCTGTAGTAATGGCGACTGGCGGCTTTGCGAAAAACAATGACCGTGTAGCCAGTTATGATCCTAAGCTGAAAGGCTTTGCGGCGACTAACCATCCAGGTGCAACCGGTGATGGTTTAGATGTCGCGTTGGCGGCAGGTGCTGCGACCCGCGATCTTGAATACATTCAAGCGCACCCAACTTGGTCTCCAAAAGGTGGAGTGATGGTGACTGAAGCGGTACGCGGTAACGGAGCGATTTTGGTTAACCGCGAAGGTAAACGCTTCGTGAACGAAATCACCACCCGCGATAAAGCCTCGGCAGCCATTTTGAATCAAACTGGTGCCAGTGCTTTCTTGTTCTTTGATGATTCAGTACGTAAGAGCCTGAAAAAAATCGAGAACTACATCCATCTTGGCATCGTCACTGAAGGCAAAACCGTGGCGGACTTAGCTGCTAAATTGGGGCTGCCAGCCGCAAATTTAGAGGCTACAGTGGCAAGCTACAACGGCTTTGTGAAAGCAGGTAAAGATGCACAATTTGAACGGCCTAACATGCCGCGCGAACTGGCGACTGGTCCTTACTATGCGCTGGAAGTGAAGCCAGCAGTGCACCACAGCATGGGTGGCGTGAAAATCGATACCAGCGCTGAAGTGCTGAATAAAGATGGCAAAGTGATCAGCGGCTTGTTTGCTGCAGGTGAAGCCACCGGTGGTGTCCACGGCGCTAACCGTTTAGGCGGTAACGCGATCTCTGACATTGTCACCTTTGGCCGAATTGCAGGCCGTAACGCCGCGCAATTTGTTAAAGCAAAATAAGCGCTAACTACTGATGCGCTGCCACTGATGCCACGGTGCATCAGAGGTTAAACCTTGAGGCGAGCCATAGCGGCTCGCCTTTTGCTTTGTGCGCCAGCTCAAGTTTTATCGGTGATCAAGTTTGATGTTCAAGACAATATCAGCAAAGTCTCCTACACTGCTCAACAATTGTTGTTTTTGAAGTGAGTCACACCATGAGAATCGGTTTTTTTAGTGCCAAGCGGTACGACATTCAACACTTTACCCAAACCAACGAGGCGGGAAATTTTGGCGCTGAAATCGAGTTCTTCGATTATCGATTGAGCCGACAAAACGTGCGCTTGGCGTTGGGCTTTGAAGTCATTTGTGCGTTCGTGAACGATGAACTGTGTGAAGAGGTGCTGACCAAGCTCTATGCCTCCGGCACCAAGATCATTGCGATGCGTTGCGCTGGCTTCAATAACGTGGATTTAGACGCCGCTAAACGTTTGGGGCTCGAAGTAGTCAACGTGCCAGCTTATTCGCCTGAGTCAGTGGCCGAACATACCATCGCCTTGATGCTGACCTTGAACCGTAAAATTCACAAATCTTACGGTCGTACCCGTGACGCTAACTTTTCCTTAGAAGGATTAGTGGGCTTTAACATGTATGGTAAAACGGTTGGGGTGATTGGTACCGGTAAAATTGGTATCGCCACCATTCGCATTTTACGTGGTTTTGGTTGCAAGGTGTTGGCTTACGATCCGTTTATCAATCCGTTGGTTGAGCAGCTTGGCGGTGAGTACGCCAGTTTGGATGATATCTACAAAAACAGCGATATCATCAGCTTGCATTGTCCGCTGACCAAAGACAACCAGCATCTGCTCAATGCTGATAGCTTTGCCAAAATGAAGCCGGGCATGATGGTGATTAACACTAGCCGTGGTGGCTTGCTTAATGCCGTTGATGCCATGGAAGCACTGAAAATGGGGCAGATTGGTTCACTCGGGTTAGACGTTTACGAAAACGAGAAAGAGCTGTTCTTCGAAGATAAATCGAACGAAGTGATTTTGGATGACGTGTTCCGTCGTCTATCCGCTTGCCACAACGTGATATTCACCGGCCACCAAGCGTTTTTGACTCGTGAAGCTTTGGATAACATTGCCCAAACCACCTTGAGCAATGTTGGCCAAATTCTGGCGGGTAAAAAATGCGGTAACGAGCTGTTTTAAGCTTGTACCTTATCCGCTTCTGATGGTGTTGTTGCTGCAACTGCCGCCGGCGCAGTTGTTGGCAACGGCACTGTGTGTTGCTGCGTCAGCTTAATGACTGGATGGGTCAACGCTAAGGTATTGGGGTAGGTAATGGTATCGCCGCTGTCGAGTTTGATCAGCAGGTGAAACAGGGTTACCTCTTCCAAAATGCCGGTGGCATCAACGTCGGCATCAATAATCTTGATGCGATCGCCTAGTTTGTACGGGAACATAAAGAAAATCAGGATCCCGGCAGTCAGATTCGACAATATGGACCACTGTGCAAACAGGGCCATCCCCATTACCGCAAAGGCGGATGAGACAAACAACGACACATCTTGGTAGCCAATCCCCAGCGATATTGCCATCATCGACAAGGTGACAAAAAATAACACCAAGCTAATAAATTTGCTTACCAGACTGGTTCGGGTTGGGTTAATGTGTTTGCTCGCGCTGAACTCATGAATTAACTTGCTGATCCTGCGCTGAATAAGCACAAACGCAGCAACATAAAGAATGATGATAAAGATATTGGTCACCATGAGCTGTGTTCCTTTTGTGCCTGCTGTTCAATGGTAGGTGTTATGTTAACCAATTTATATTCCCGGTAAAGTTACGGAGAGATGGATGGATGATTATCAACTGCTAGCGTCTACGGCAGATGAATATGGCAGTATTGCAGTACTGGAACTCGGGGATACACGCATTTTAACCTTTGGTTTTAACGACGAGCAAAGCAAGCTCAACAAAAAAGTACCGCATCAACCACAGCATACTTACCTCAAAGCGATGTTGATGTCGCTATTATACGGCACGCCCAAACGAGTGATAGTCCTAGGGCTCGGTGGCGGTTTATTAGTACATTCGTTGCGCAATTTTGACCCCTCCATCAAGATTACCGCGGTGGAGTTACGCGAAGCTGTCATCGATGTGGCCAAAAAGTATTTCATGCTGCCGTTATCGAAAAAACTGACCTTAATACAGCAGGATGCATTTGACTACATGGCCAGCCGTGACGACCGTCGAGTCGATGTGATCTACAGCGATCTATTCCACGCTGATGGGATGGCGGAGATGCAGCGCGATAGCGAATTTCTCGATAACTGTTTATATCAGTTAAAAGACCACGGCTTACTGGTGCTGAACTGTTGGAAAGAGGCTCGTGGCGATGAAGAGTTGCGTCAGCGCTTGCTGGCACGCTTTGCCGACGTGCGCGCTTGTTTGACCGGAAGCGGTAACTGGGTGGTGTTTGCCGCACGGCGACCACAGGTGTTTACTCAAGCTGGATTAAAGCAGTTGGCCCTAAGTTTATCGCCTAAATTAGAGTTTGATATGACCCAACCACTGACCAAATTTGAGGTTTGGCAGTAACCTCATCTGAGATTGATTAGCAGAGCTTGATGTAGATTTTCTCGAAAAAACCGATTGGAACAATAGTTTTTATCTGATTTAACAAAAAACACAAGCGGACTAGTATTACTTCCATCGAACGGGCAAACGAGTTGCCCAATGAGTTTTTATCAATGATGACGGGAGTAATAACATGCCTCAAGCTCTGAACACTGCAATCAAACCTTTCAACGCAACCGCTTTCCACCAAGGTGAATTTGTTCAAGTATCTGAAAAAGATCTGTTGGGCAAATGGTCAGTAGTTTTCTTCTACCCAGCGGACTTCACCTTCGTATGTCCAACTGAATTGGGCGACCTGGCTGACCATTATGAACAGCTGCAAAAACTTGGCGTTGAAGTTTACTCAGTATCTACTGACACTCACTTCACTCACAAAGCATGGCATGACAGCTCTGAAACTATCGGCAAAATCCAGTACTACATGGTAGGCGACCAAACTGCCACCATCACCAACAACTTTGGTGTACTGCGTGAAGGCCAAGGTCTGGCTGACCGTGCGACTTTCTTGATTGACCCAGAAGGCATCATCCAAGCAATGGAAGTGACTGCTGAAGGTATCGGTCGTGACGCGGAAGACCTGCTGCGCAAAATCAAAGCTGCTCAATATGTAGCTTCTCACCCAGGTGAAGTTTGCCCTGCTAAATGGAAAGAAGGCGAAGCCACTTTGGCTCCTTCACTGGACTTGGTAGGTAAAATCTAAGTTAGATTTTATCTCCTCGCTCAATCACTTCGGCCCAGAGATACATTCCTCCGCTGGGCCGGAGTTCTCCAACTCTCCTCTTATTTTCACAGGACACGTTCATGTTAGACGCAAATTTAAAACAACAACTGGACACCTATCTGCAATACATCAAGCAGCCTATTGAAGTTAGCGTGTCCGGTGATGACAGTGCTAAATCGAAGGAAGTCACCGAGCTGGCCAGTGAACTGGCAAGCATGAGTGATAAAATCAGCCTTAAACAAGGCAGCAACGCGCGTACCCCATGTATGTCGATTGCCGCTGCAGGGGTTGAACCACGCGTACATTTTGCTGGTGTACCTTTGGGTCATGAGTTCACTTCATTAGTGTTGGCACTGTTGCAAGCCGGTGGTCACCCATCGAAAGCCGATCCTGAGCTGTTAGAGCGGATCCGCCATTTGAAAGGTGAATTCCACTTTGAAACCTATATTTCGCTGTCGTGCCACAACTGTCCAGACGTGGTGCAAGCGCTGAATTTAATGGCTAACCTCAATCCAAATATCACTCACGTGATGATTGACGGTGGCTTGTTCCAAGATGAAGTCAACCAACGTGGCGTGATGGCAGTGCCAGCGGTTTACCTCAACGGTGAACACTTTGGTCAAGGCCGCATGACGCTGGAAGAGATCGTTGAAAAAGTGGATACCAGTGCGGCTGAAGATAAAGCCGCAGCACTGAATGAAAAAGCCCCATACGACGTGCTGGTCGTTGGCGGTGGCCCTGCGGGCGCAGCGGCAGCTATTTACGCCGCACGTAAAGGCATTCGTACCGCGATTGTGGCCGAACGCTTCGGTGGTCAGGTGATGGACACCGTTGGCATTGAGAACTTTATTTCGGTGACCTATACCGAAGGACCAAAACTGTCAGCCGCACTTGAGCAACACGTGAAAGAGTACGGTGTAGATATCATCACCGGTCAACGTGCAGCCAACATAAAACGCGATGGTTTGCTAAATATCGAACTGGAAAGCGGTGCCACCTTGAAAGGTAAAAGTGTGGTTTTGGCCACTGGCGCGCGCTGGCGTGAGCTGGGTGTGCCGGGCGAAGAGCAATATCGCACCAAAGGCGTAGCTTACTGCCCACACTGTGACGGCCCATTCTATAAAGGCAAAAAAGTCGCAGTGATTGGTGGCGGTAACTCAGGTATTGAAGCGGCGATCGACTTAGCGGGTATTGTTGAACACGTTACAGTACTCGAATTTGCTGACACCCTGCGCGCCGATGAAGTGTTGGTGAAAAAAGCCAAATCGATGGGCAACATTGATATCATCAAAAATGCGCAAACTACTGAAGTCTTGGGTGATGGTAGCAAAGTGAACGCTATCGCGTATAAAGACCGTGTGACCGGTGAAGCGCATACCATCGAACTGGCAGGGATCTTTGTGCAGATTGGTTTAGTACCAAACACAGGCTTCTTGAAAGAAAGTGAAGTGGAACTGAGCCGCATGGGCGAAGTGATTATCGATGCTAAAGGTGCAACCTCAATGCCGGGCGTATTTGCTGCTGGTGATGCTGCTAATATTCCTTACAAACAGATCATCATCTCGATGGGTAGTGGCGCTACAGCAGCACTGAGTGCCTTTGACTACTTAATCCGCGAAGCCGAATAAGCCGAGCAGATTTAGCGAAGCATTGCTCAGTAGTAAGCGCCTCGCAACTTCTCAACTCATAAAAAAGCGCCTCGTAACTCGCCTCATAGTAATTTTCATTACGGGCATTACGAGGCGTTTTTATGTGTTGTTTCCTCGGTTTTCTAAGCTGTTCAGCCGTATTGGTTGTTATTCCACTTTACTGGCATCGGCTTCGGCCTCTAGCAGTTGTTGGTTAAGCGCCGCCCAATGCTGACAGGCATCAAAGCAGGCTTGGGTGACGCCGGGCAATTCTGCAAACGCCTGTGGCAATCTATCTTCAACTAAGTCATGTAATACGCCTGCGTGTTCAGCTGCGATGCGTTTGGCGCGGCGAACTTCTTTCTGCAACTGAGCTAACTGTTCCATGGATGACTCCTATTTGCGGTGAGGGCATATCCGTTAAGCTATCAAACGCCATACCAAAGTTTTTTTATAGCAAGACTGTTATGAATCAATCGGTTATTTGTGGCAGCAAAATGCTGATTTGTGGCAAAGGCGACGCTTTTGCGCGTTAGCGAACAAGAAGTCAGCGCAGGCGATTGGCTCGCATTGATGGCGGTTGTTGACCAAGTTTAGCGACGAGGACTGGCGGGATGCGCCGTTTGACGTGCAAATCCATTCGACAAGCGTGGAACTGACGTGCCATGCTGCTCAGTCTTAAAGACGGATTGATCATACTGTTGGAACAAGATTGATGAACAAACTGGCGTATTCTCTGCTGGCCAGCTGGCTGTTGAGTAGTTCTGCCTTCGCGGTGGAGTTGGGTTTTAGCGGCATGACCCAGATGCAAGCTGACCGTTATTTGGTGGTACAGGATAAAAAGGTGTTTCAAGCGGGCGAGCGGCTGGGCATTTTTCAACTGAACAGCGCCGGCGAGCAACAATACACGCCGATCGTGATCAATGATTGGCGCGACAGCGATGGGCAAAGCAGCGACTTAGAATCGGTATGTAAGCTGCCCGGTACCCAGGCGCAATATTTGCTGGCAGAGTCGGGCTATTGGGATGGCAAGTTTGGCCGCATTTTTCGAGTTCAGCTGCAGGACAATCACGCCGAAGTGTTGCAGGTCTATCATCTGCCTAAGTTAATCCCCAGCGGCGAACATACAAAGGGCGACAATTTTGAAGGAATGCTCTGTACCCAAGTTGGAGATGACACGCTGGTCATTATCGGCGAACGCGGCGGCAGTAAAGCCTATCGTCATGGGGTGCTGCGAGTTGGCGTGCTACAGGCGGATAACATAGATTGGCAGCGCTATGCTGAGCAAAGCTATCAAGTCAAAGTGCCCAAAGCGTGGCGACCGGCCAAGTACCGCTCAATCTCTGATCTGTATCTTGATGAGCAGGGGATTATTTGGGCGGCGGCCACCCAAGATGGTGGCGATAATGGCCCGTTTCGCTCTTTGGTATATGCGGCAGCAAAATTGGCACAAACCAGTCACTCCGCGCTGTTTACTGAGCCGAAAAAGCAGCCACAGTGGCAGATAGAAGGGCTAAAGGTAGAAGCATTGGCAGCCCCCAATCCGCATATTGCACACAGCATCATGAGTATCGGTTCTGAGGATGAACACTACGGTGGCGTGTGGCGGCCACTTTTTGCACAAGAGTAATCCGCTGTTGGCGTGGCGAAAATTAGCAAAAAATAATGTTCGCTGCGCCAATCATCATACAAATCTTCCAGAGAGTCCTTTATTGCTCAATAGCTTGGTTACAATTGCAGCTAAAATCGCCGCAAAAAACACCATTTGCTGACTTAAGTTACATATCTATCTTTTAGTTTTTAATGACATACCGCTGAGTCGCCCCGCCAAATAAAAGTGCTAGTCTTCGCAAACGTTACACAAACGACCCGTTTTCGGGGGCACAAAAAATCCCATTTGGGGAACAATTAAAAACTCTGCAAGAGCGAGCAATAATAAATGAATAGCACTTCAATTTCTGCCAAAGACAAGCGCACGATTAACTTCGTGTTCTTACTCTCAGCGGTGATTATAACGCTGGCCACTCTTCAAAATAAGTTACCGTCTGGACTCATTGGGGCTCTGGGGATTATGGCGGTAGTGGGTTATGTACTGAATCTTGTTGGCAATCGAACGCCTATCATCAACCAATTTTTTGGTGGTGGCGCGATTGTGGTGATTTTCGGTTCATCTTACCTGTTTCATAGTGGCTTAGTGCCAACTGAAACTGTTACTACAGTTACTACCTTTATGAAAGGGGGTGGTTTTCTAGCGTTCTTTATTGCCAGCTTAGTGACTGGCTCGGTACTCGGTATGGATTCCGACGTACTGAAAAAGGCCGCATTTAAATATATTCCGGTGATCCTCGGTGGGGTGGCCTGCGCGTTCCTGTTCGCGGGATTGGTCGGTGCCATGCTGGGCGAAGGTTTCTTTGAATCTGTCATGCTGATTGCTCTGCCGATTATGGGCGGCGGCATGGGCGCAGGTGCTGTGCCGCTGGTGGAGATTATGTCGGGTAAAACAGAGATGACCGCCGATGTGCTGATGTCAAAGATGGTACCAGCATTAGCGATTGGCAACGCGATTGCGATTGTTACCGCTGGCTTGCTGCACAAGCTAGGGCAGGCGTTGCCATCGCTGACCGGTAACGGACGCCTCATGCGCAGCGGCGAAGTGAAGGAAACCTTGGAAGAGGAATCATCACCGACAGTACAACAGCTAGGGTTTGGGGCCTTGCTGGCGATTACCATGTACTTTGTCGGCACTCTTTTAGGCACTGTGATTGCCATGCACCCGTATGCCTTGATGATCATCTTCGTTGCCTTGGTGAAGGTCTCTGGCGTGTTGCCGCGCGAATTGGAAGTGGCGGCGCATGGGTGGTGCAAGTTCGTACTCGATAACCTCACGCCGGCATTGCTGGTGGGCATCGGCGTGGTGTATACCGACCTCGATCAAATCGTGGCAGCGCTGACCCTATCCAACCTGTTGATGGTGTTTTCAACCGTGTTGGGAGCTGTAGTGGGTAGCGCCATAATTGGTCGCATGATGGGCTTCTATCCCATTGAAGCTGCTATCACCGGCGGGCTGTGTATGGCAAACATGGGCGGTACTGGCGATGTGGCTGTATTAGCGGCCTGTAAGCGCATGGAGTTGATGCCGTTTGCACAAATCTCATCGCGTCTTGGGGGCGCTTTGATGCTGATTTTGGCAACGCTGATTTTGAGCTTTTTAGGTTAAGGTTTATTGCGTTGTTTGAGCAATAAACGTGTTTTCAACGCAACAGTGGTGTAAAGCGCTGCTGTTGCGTTGTGCGATGGATAACGCCGTTCGGCGCTAACTTCTATTTTCCTTTCTTCGTTTTCCCTTCACTAAATTTTTTGCTGTGTTGTCAGTGGTCAAATTGCTACTGTTATTCATCATTATTGGAATTTTAAGCAAGTGCTAAATTGGGCGGGCTTGGTAAGCTGTAGCGGTGTTGCTGCGCCTAATATTAGCGGATCTACATTGGCCACCGCAGAACTCAGCGCGTTAATGTGCATATTGGTTCATCACTGATATGAATTTTGCTTATTAAAAGATGGAGTAGACTACTGACGTTGCTTATTAGCCGATTTCTTTCTACGCTCAACTCTGCAAACGGGGTTGCTTTTTTGCAGCATTAGGCAATAAAGAAAGAGGATCAGGCAGCTACTTTTAGCGTCAAATTTTTCATAATAGGCACGTATTAATTACCTATATTGTTAACTCCAGAAATAGGGCAACGGTTTTATGAAAACAGTAGGATATGCAGCACATAGTGCTGATTCAGCATTAGTTCCTTATCACTTTGAACGCCGTGATCTGCGTGCAAATGATGTCGCAATCGAAATTCTGTATTGCGGCGTTTGCCACTCAGATCTGCACACAGTCAATGGTGACTGGGGCCCTCAACCATATCCGTTGGTGCCAGGCCATGAAATCGTTGGTGTAGTGCAATCTGTCGGTGCCGATGTGAAAAACTACAAAGTAGGTGACCGCGTTGCAGTAGGTTGCATGGTTGATAGCTGCCAAGTGTGCGACCAATGTCATCACCACGAAGAGCAGTTCTGCCGTAGTGGTATGACCCCAACTTACGGTGCGCCTGATCGCCAAACTGGCGACATCACTCAAGGTGGCTACTCTAAACATATCGTAGTGCGTGAAGAGTTTGTGCTGAGCATTCCTGACAACATGGATATCAGTAAAGCAGCGCCAATCCTCTGTGCTGGTATCACGACCTTCTCACCACTGCGTACTTGGAATGTCACCAAAGGCACACGCGTAGGTGTTATCGGTCTGGGTGGTCTGGGTCACATGGCGGTAAAACTGGCGCATGCGATGGGTGCAGAAGTGACTGCGATAAGCCGCTCTAAAAACAAAGAAAAAGAAGCGATTGAAATGGGCGCTAAAGCCATTTTGGCTTCAAGCGATCCAGATGCGATGGCCGCTGCCGCCTGTTCGTTCGATCTGATAATCGATACTGCACCGGTGAAGCACGATGTAAGCATGTACGCATCATTGCTTGATGTTGACGGTACCTTGGTGGTTGTCGGCCAAGTTGGACCATTGGATGAACTGATGAGCATTCCGCTGGTGATGGGCCGTCGTCGCGTGGCGGGGTCGCTGATCGGTGGTATCAAAGAAACCCAAGAAGTCCTGGATTTCTGCGCAGAGCACAACGTTTACCCAGACTGCGAAATGATCAAAATGGACGAGATCAACAGCGCCTTTGAACGTTTAGCAAAAGGCGATTTGGCACATCGTTTCGTGATCGATATGTCATCACTCGCAGCGGAGTAATCCCCCGCAATCCGATTGAAACGGTAGCTACGGCTGCCGTTTTTTTTGACTAAATTTTCGATAATCGCACAAAAATACAACAAAGCTGTTCGACGTCATGTTTATTTGGCCCCAATGGCTTATGTTTATGAGATGCAAGCAAAACTAAGGAGTGGTTATGTCCAATTTGTCACCTGAAAAATTGCAAGACAAAGCGCGTGGCTGTTTGATTGGACTGGCGATTGGTGATGCGGTGGGAACGACGCTTGAGTTTCAGCCGCGAGGCAGTTTTACCCCCATCGACGACATGGTCGGCGGCGGGCCTTTTATGCTGAAGAAAGGTTATTGGACCGACGATACCTCAATGGCCTTATGCCTCGGCCATAGCTTAGTGGAGTCTGACGGTTTTGATGCCCATGACCAGATGCTGCGCTACTGCAACTGGATGGAAAATGGCTACATGAGCAGCATTGGGATCTGCTTTGATATCGGCAGCACTGTGTCCACGGCGTTGCGCCATTTTCAACACACCGGTGAGCCATTCTCTGGCGCTAAAAATCGCTGGAGTTCGGGCAACGGCAGCATTATGCGAATGGCGCCGGTGGCCATTTTTTATCAAGAAAATACTGAAAAAGCCGAGTTTTATGGTGGCGAGAGTTCGCTCACCACCCATGCGTCAGATCTGTGCCACGACGCTTGCCGCTACTTTGCCAAACTGCTGGTGTACCTCATCCATGGCGCTGATAAACAGGCGTTTCACGCGCTGTCTTACACGCCGCGCACGCCTGAAGTCTTGATGATTAAAGCTGGTGAATTTCTGCATAAAACACGGGACGAAATCAAAGGCTCCGGCTATGTGATTGACTCGCTCGAAGCGGCGCTATGGTGCTTTATCAACAGTGAATCCTATGAAGAGTGCGTGTTGCTGGCGGCCAATTTAGGCGATGATGCAGATACCACGGCCGCCGTCGCCGGCCAACTGGCAGGCGCGTATTACGGCTACAAAGCGATTCGAGTGGATTGGCGCAAAGCGCTGCATCAGCATGATGAAATTTTGAAATTGGCGGATGCCCTGCTTGGTGCTTCCAAGCAGCACAGTTCTGGGATTTAGCAGTGGATACGGCAGCGGCTTATCAATGTAGTGAGGCCGAAATGGCCTTGCTACAGCAGGTTACGCTGCCGCTGAATCATTGCAGTGTGCCATCTTGGCTGCTGGCTAGTTTGGCCTATCAGCAGCGACCAATTCCATTGCAACTCGACAGTGTTGGCGCTTGGTACCAAAAGCTCTTTTGCACCCTCAGTCAGTTTGAAAACAGTGCCGATCGCGCTGCCAGCTTTAATGATTTTATGCAGGTGCGCTTTTGTTTGGCGGTACAGTCTGGAAGTGACATAACGCAGGAGATAATCACTCGCCCGAAAGTGAATTATCGCCGTTTGCTGCTTGGCTGGCTGATGGATTCTGATAACGACCAAGGCGCTGCATGGCGCAGTTGGGTGGAGTCTCGGTTTGGCCTGCTAACGCAATTTCACCAGCAAGAGGCAATCACGCTAGAAAGCGATGCCTATTTGCGCTTTCGTCACCAGTGCTCGCGGGCAACATACAACACCAACGAAGTGTTTGAGCAGTTGGATCTGCTGTACCAATATTGTCAATTAGAGTTGAGCTTACGTTATCCGCAGCAAGAGCATCTCTGTCTATATCGAGGCAGTGACGCTTTGCCCGCATATCAGTTTGCTGGCCAAACCGCGATGTTATTCAACAATCTCAGTTCATTTACTCTCTCAGCCGAAGGGGCGCTGCACTTTGGCACTCAGGTGGTTAAGGTAAGCGTGCCGCTGACCAAAATCGTCAGTTTCGATTCGCTACTCCCCGGCAGTTTGCAAGGTGAACAGGAATTTATGGTGTTGGGTGGGCTGTATGCGGTTGAGCTTATAACGATCTAATTTTTCTACAGCTTTTACTTTCTCTTCTCGAAAAATTGGCCACTGACATCCGATGTAAAATTTTGCAGGTGTTTTCCCCTCAGTTTTGCCGATTACCCAATAACTTTGAAATTTTGTGCCATAGTTTAAGCATAAAATTGATTCGTGCCTGACTGCTTTTCGCTGGAAGTTTATGAAAAATTCAGTCTAGTAAATCTCTTATTGGTTCGAGAATAATTGCTCCATTGTTGATATTGGGGGGCTAATGCTAAATCTGCGCAGTTCGATGGGGAAAATTCATTTTTCCATCCAAGTGACGGTTGTTTCCGTATTTATATTTGCGACGTTTTTGACGGCGATCGTGGCGCTATCATTGCAGTACCATTTTTCACTGTCGTTATCTAAAGATAATATTGAGCAGAGCTTTCGTCATTTTGGCGAGGATGTTGGCCGAGCACTCAAGCAGTTTGATACAGAAGCCTCTAGTACTGTCAGAATATTAGCGAAGCAAGAGCGCGCAACATCATTAGCTGAGTTCCCCAAAGAAAGACAGGAAATCTTTGGTGAGTTTTTGCGTGCGAATTCGATGTTTTACTCCATCTATGTCGGATTTGACGATGGTGATATGTTTCAGCTTATTAATCTCGATAGTGCGCCAATTATTCGCAAAAGCTTTGCTGCTGAAGCTGAAGACCGCTGGATTTTATCAACAGTAACCGATGTTGATGGCCAGCGATTACAGCAGTTGAATTATATGAATGACACATTTGAACTCCGCCATTCAAAAACATTGCCGTCAAGCTACTTTGCCAACAAACGCCTTTGGTATCAACAAGCTAGACAGGACAGTGTACATAAGACTGAACCTTACCAATTGCGCGATATTCAAGCGTCCGGACAAACCTATTCGCTAAAAACGGCGACCGGCAAAGCAGTGTTTGGGGTGGCGATTCTTATCGATTCCATCCAGGAATATTTTGAAAGAGTGATGGATGATGAGCATATGCAGGCTTTCATTTTTCATCCATCGGGCAATTTGGTCACCTCAATCAATACGCACTATGAGATCCCCCCATTAGCGAGCATGCCGCCCCTTAATTGGAGTGCGGAAGAGCAAGCAATCTTGGCGAAATACCCAAGGTTAAAGGTGTCCAATGAGCGTAGTTGGTCGCCAATAGATTTTAGTATTTCCGGTATCCCTAAGGGCTATAGCATCGATTTTTTAACCCTGATGGCTCAGGCAATGGGGGTGCAATTAAGCTATGTGAATGGTGTGGGATGGAATGACATATTGTCACTTTTTGCCCATCAAGATATCGATATGTTGCAGTCTACCAATAAGAGTCAAAGTAACGAGTCTTTGGGACTTTTTTCAACGCCATATCTTGATCTGCCCTATCTATTAGTGACTAACGACCAGCAGCCAGAAATCTATAATATTGCATCGCTCTATGGCAAAACGATCGCGATTCCCGCCGGTTGGACCATTATCAAATATATCAAGCAGGCATATCCACAGATCCAAGTTATAGAGGTCGATTCTACCGCGAGCGTGCTGCGTGCTGTTGCAAGTGGCGAGGTGTTTGGAGGGATTGATTCTGGCGCAGTATTGCAATACGAAGCCGCGAACTACTTTATTCAAGGCTTGAAATATCAAACCCAGATCGATTTACGCCAACTCGGTGTTCCGAGTGAGTTGCACTTAGTGTTACAGCCGCAATATGCTGAATTAATGCCCATCGTCAATCGCGCAATTTCGGCTGTCAATGAGCGCTATAAAAGTTACTTAACAGGCAGATGGATATCGGGCACATGGGGGCAGGAGACTTCAACTACTGTGCCCTATGCGCAGATAATCAAAATGGCGAATTCTCCTCAGCAGTTGGGCACGTTACAGCAGTTTAAGGAGCAAAATAAGGAATTCTTTATCTACGTTACCTCGGTGGATAAAAGTGATAGCTATCAGCATTATTTGGCACTGTTGCTACCTCGTAAACAGTTATTAGCTGATGCGCTACAACGGATTTTATTTTCACTGATGATTACCTTTTCCATGTTGATACTGTTGAGTCCGCTGTCGTGGTTGTTCTCATCACCGATTGTTTTACCTATTAAACGCTTGGCGGATGAAAGTAGCAAAATTAAACAGCGTCAATACGATCAAGTCGCAGTGCCGAGCAGTCGGATTATTGAAATCGACGAACTTGGGCAATCAATTGCTGAAATGTCTTTGTCGATTCAACAACAAGAACGCAGCCAACAAGAGTTGCTCGATGCCTTTATTCAACTTATTGCCCAAGCGATTGACTATAAATCACCTTATACCGCTGGGCACTGCCTGAGGGTTCCTGAATTGGCACTGATGATGGTGCGACGGGCAAACGCCTCGAATGAAGCGCCATTTGCAGATTTTAGCTTCACTTCAGACAAGGAATGGCGTGAATTTAAGGTGGGTGCTTGGTTACATGATTGCGGCAAGATTATTACCCCAGAGCATATTGTTGATAAGGGGTCAAAACTTGAAACCATCTATAACCGAATTCATGAAGTGCGGATGCGCTTTGAAGTGCTTTTGCGCGATGCGGATATCGATTTCTACAAGCAGGTGGCGAATCAACCAGAAAAACAAGCGGAATTAGCGCAGCAACGTGAGCAGAAACGTGCTCAACTAATTGATGATTTTGAATTTGTTGCTAAGTGTAACGTAGGTGATGAATTGTTAAGCGAGCGCGACAAAATTCGCTTAAAGCAGATCGCTACACAAAAGTGGACGCGCAATTTGAGCGATCGGCTCGGTCTATCGCCACTTGAAGAACGCATCTATTCTGAAGTTTCACCGACGGAGATACTTCCCGTTCAAGAGCCATTGCTGGCGGATAAGCTAATTCATAAAGTGCCGCGGCATCACAGCGTTGAGTATCCTGAGCATCTGGGGATCAAGATGGAAGTGCCAACCTTGCTGTATAACCACGGTGAGTTGCATAACTTGATGATTGAACGCGGTACGCTGACCGCTGAAGATCGCTTCAAAATTAATGAGCATATTATCAGCACTATTCAGATGTTGGATAACTTGCCTTTCCCTGCGGATATGGCCAAAGTGCCACGCTATGCCTCAACCCACCACGAGACCCTTGATGGCCGTGGTTATCCACGTAAGCTAATGGCTGAGCAGTTGTCGATTCCTGAAAGGATCATGGTGTTGGCTGATATTTTTGAGGCGCTTACCGCCAGCGACCGGCCGTACAAGAAAGCTAAAACTGTCAGTGGATCGATTAAGATTTTGTACCAGATGGTAAAAGACGGCCATGTGGATGCCGATGTATTTAAGTTGTTTTTGAGTTCGGGGATCTATCTGGAATATGCACGCCGTTATCTCGATCCATCGCAGATAGACTTAGTGGACATTGAGCGTTATATGGACGCTGCATGGCAGCCGCAAGAGAGTTAATCTCCGCCAACGTGTGCCGTAAATCAATCAGAAAAGAGGAAGCCAAGGCTTCCTCTTTTGCATTATCAGCGGTGGAGATTAGAACTTGTACGCGACTGACAGTTTGATATTGCGCCCTGGCTCATAGTCGTCTAATTGCAGCAGGCCAAACACCGGATGATTGGTAACCCCTGTGCGTGATGCGTGGGATACATACAGGGTATCAAACAGGTTTTCGACGCCTAGGGTAACGTTGAGGTTGTAGTTAAATACTGCAGGTTCCCACACGGCGGTGATGTTATGTAACTGATAACCGGCTTTTTCACCTTCAGCGAAGGTTTTTTGCCACTGCCAGCGCAGCTCTAAATCTTGTGAAGTAACAAAGTACTTGAAGGTCACGGTTGCACTATCGCCCACTTCACGATCCAACGGTTCGCCACCCGTTGCACCATCGTCATGGACTTTTGAATCAGAGCTAGCGTACGTTACCAAGGTAGAGAATTCGTTCAGTGCATAGAAAGCACTGGCTTCATAACCGTGGATCTTCACTTTACCGATGTTTTGATCCCACTCCATACAGTTACGGCCAGTACAGTCATCGAGTGGGTAGTCTACTGCTTCAATGTAATCATCGATTTGAGTTTGAAACGCGGTGAAGCCAAGACGTATTTCATCAGCACCCAGCACGTTAGCGCCATTGTAGCGAATACCTGCTTCACTGTTGCGTCCGGTTTCTGGCGCTAGTTCAGGGTTGAGGATTTTACCCGCTTGTTCGTTACTGAAAATCTCCCCCGGTTGCGGCCCTTTAAACAGTTCTGTGGTGCTGGCATGTAGCGTAATATCTTCCGTCAGCGCATATTGCGCCGCCAATGCCGTTTGCCAGTTATCCCAGCTTTGCTGTTCAGGAATGGTTGCAGAAGATTTGCTGTAGTGGTTGAAACGTACCCCCGGCGTTACGATGAGGCCGTTACCGAAGTCGATAGCATCTTCAACAAATACACCCAGATCATCCGCTTGCTCATGACCCAGAGTAATGCCATCTGTGGCGACAGTTTCACTGTCATTATCAATCTTTAACCACTTCACCCCGTAGGTGAATTGGTGAGTCAAGCTCACACTTGTTAGGGCGCTATTGGCGATTAAGGTTAAACCGGAGTTCTTTGAAGTACCGGATGTTTGGTCGCCTTCATAGTCACGCCACAAATCGGATGTGTTTTGATAGAGATCGGCACGCAGGTTAAGCGCTGCACCGAAATCTAATTCATAGTGTGCGCTGATGGTGTCACGGTCATAGTGAGTGTCGTACAGCGGTACATCGCCACCGCCAATAGCGCTGTTGGTGCGCACGCCCATATCAGGACGGGCAGTGTAATCACCATGGTTACGGTAGCTATCGTATTTGAGGGCGAGGCGTTGTTGTTCGTTGATATCCCAACCCAATTTCGCCATCAGGTTGCTGATGGTGCCATCGCTACCCAGCACTTTAATGCCTTCACCGTCTTTAAAGTTATTACGGTTTTGCGTGGTGCCGTAAGCGATAAAGTCGAGGCTATCGGTCAACTGACCATAACCGGTAAACGACAAGTATTCGTTGTTATTGCTGTTGTAACCCAGCAGAACGCGGCCGCCAAAGGCATTTTGACCATCAAGCAGATCGCGCGCTGATTTAGTGCGGAACTCCATTGCACCGCCCAACCCAGAGTGCACGACGGAATTTGAACCCACTTGAATATCAACCGATTCCAAAATATCAGGGTTGATGTTGAGGTTGCCCATGTGGTGAAACATGCTGTTATTTTGTGAAGCACCGTCGATCAAAATCTCTAGATCGGTGTCGTCGAGACCGCGCACGTTAATCCGTTGGTTGAGTGAGTGGGTACCGCCCACATCAACACCGGGAATTTCTCTTAACAAATCACTTAAATGATCGGCCTGCTTTGAGGCAATTGCTGACTCATCGACATAAACCGATGAGCTAGTGACCTTGGTTCCCCACACTTGTAGACGTTCTAAGTTGTCGTCATCTGCCCAAGCTGTGTGAGTAAGAGTGGATGCAATAAGACATGCTAAGTAGCGCTTTTTCAATGTGTTATCCCCAAAGATTTGGCCAACTGCCGGAAATGTAGCTGATTGTTTATCAATTTTTTGGAGATACTATCTTGGTAAAAATATTGATGCAAATGATAAGTATTGTTATTTGCGTTAGATCATATATTTTAACATTGCCGACTTAAGCGAGTGGGTAACCCTGCGTATGGATTAAACTCATTCCCCTCGATTTTCTGTGGGCTATTGGCTATTGGCTATTGGCGAAGGGCGAAGGCGTTGCATTGACTGATGCATAACTACAACGAACAACGCACTGCATTTAAAGTAATGTGGAAAACTATTCTTTAATTAATCGATTGTGAAGGGTAAATTTACTCTCAAACATGCGTAGGTGAGATGACTTGCAATGAAACTCGATAATACCGATAAAACGCTACTCAGATTGTTACAGCAAGATGCGACGATTTCGCTGAATGAGTTGGCGGAGCGTGTCAATCTAACAACCACACCTTGTTGGAAACGGCTTAAGCGCCTCGAAGATGAGGGCATTATCAGTCGGCGAGTGGCACTGTTAAACCCTGAAAAACTCGGGCTGGTGTTAACCGCATTCGTGCAGATCGTCACCAATAATCATTCGAACGATTGGTACCAAGGTTTTGTTTCGCGGGTGAGTGAGTTTGCTGAGGTGATGGAGTTTTATCGTATGGCCGGTGAATACGACTACATGATGAAGGTACAAGTCGCCGATATGAAACGCTTTGACGACTTCTATAAAAAGCTGGTGAATAACGTTGAGGGCATCTCTAAAGTGACCTCGACCTTCGCCATGGAGTCGCTTAAGTACTCCACGGCGTTGCCGGTTTAGCGCGTTACTCGTTTATCGAGTTGTCTGTTTACTGAGTTATTAAACGGCGCTTATTGCGCCTTTTGCACCATGATGTTGAGGATCTGCTGATCGGTATGGGTCATCGCATCATTGGCCAGCGCCGAAAGATTGCGGATTGAACTGTCGACATCATTGGCCACAATTCCTTCTTCACCGGTGACACAGATATTATCAATCGCCATCAAACTCGACTTCATCGCAGCGCCCGCCGCCGAAGATACTTTCATGGCACAGGCGTTTTTAGCACCATCACAAATCACCCCGGCGACATCGCCAATCATACTGCGCACTGCATAGCTAATTTGTTGATACTGGCCGCCCAGTAGGTAGGTGATCCCTGCGGCGGAGCCCATTGCTGCAGTCGTTACCGCACACAGAGCCGATAATTTATGTTGGTGATGTTTGATATAAATCGCCAGCAGATGCGACAACATCAGTGCACGCAGCAGTTGCTCATTGCTTGCCTTGAGATATTCAGCCGCGACCACGACCGGCATCGTTGCGGCAATGCCTTGGTTGCCCGAGCCTGAGTTGCTCATGGCAGGCAGCATCGCGCCGCCCATGCGAGCATCAGAGGCAGCGGCAGAGCGACTAATCACATCAGTCAACAAACCGCCGTTAATCAGCCCTCGGTCCACATGGCGCTTTAAGGTTGCGCCAACTTGTAAGCCATATTCGGCACTTAACCCCTCTTTTGATAGGGCTTCATTTAACACTTTGCTTTGTTCAATAAAGGCGATATCTGCCAGTGGCACGTCTGTCGCAAATTGATAGATATCGAGCACACTTGCTTGCGCGGGCAACTTGGCTGGCGCTGTGTTTTGTGTGGTTGTGCTTACCGGTTCGCGAATAAAAGTGGTGATGCCATCTTCTTCAATCGACACCACTTTGGTGTGTTCATCGGCGATAGTGACTTTGACAGAGCGTTCAGCACTGAATAGCGTGACTTGTGCCAGCAGTACCCGTTGAGTATCGGTCACAGCAACATTGACCTGTTGTTGCTCGAGATAGACTTTAGCTTGCTGCACATGTGCTGCAGTCAAGCCGTGAAATACTTCCAAGCCAGCAGTTGCATCGCCGCCGACTACCCCCGCCGCAGCGGCAATCGCTAAGCCATTCATGCCAGTACCTGGGACTTTGACACCCATACCGTTTTTCATCAGATTGGGTGATACCTGCACTTGAATCGCTTGCGGTAACTGGCCCAGTTTTTCTCTGGCAATCGCGGCTGCGAGTCCGACTGACACTGGCTCTGTGCAGCCTAATGCCGGCAGTACTTCTGCTTTGACGGTATCGATAAAGGTTTGCCACATGGGGTTGCTGTTCATTGTTGTTTTCGTTGTTAGCTGTGGGGAATAGCAAATAAGATAGCGCGAAGTGCGGAGAATTATATTGCCTTATTTTCTATGTTTAAGTCTTTTTTATGGAAAATTATTCTCTATATTTATCGAATGGCAGCACCTACAACCTATGTTACGCCGTATTCAGCAAGAAACTTAACAAGAAAGTGGGTGAACCGGCGTTTGGCTGCTCACTGGCGGCCATTGTTACCGAAATGTAGAAAAAATAAGCATATTCTTGGCGGGATGACAGGCGGTTTCCTAAACTCCTCTTATATCAGTGACAGCATCGATATCAGAGGCGATTACATGCGTATTCACTCAATCAGAATTAAGATGATTCTACCGATTGCATTTTTGGCGATAATTCTTATTGGTTTATTCAGCTTTATGGCGGTGATGAGCATGCTGCAAAAGCATGCGATGAAGATGCAAGCCGAAAATTATTTTGAAGCAATTGCAACTGTGCTCAACGCCGACCGTGATATTTACCAAGCGCGTCTAGCACAATCCCGTTATCTCAATGGCAACGGGGAAAAGGCCGCTAATCAAAAAGATTTTGATGACAATGCGCAGCAGGTAAATGACCGCTTTCATCAATATCTAAAGTACTTAGAGGATGAGCCAGAGTTAACGGCCCCTTTTAGTAACTTTACGCCGTTGTTTAATGAGTGGACCAGTGCCAGCAATAAGGTGATGAACACCTCGCAAGTGGCGGAAAACCTCACTCAAGCGCTTATTGCGGGCGACAATGAGTTTCAACAGATCCGCAACATGCTCGACATGGCGGGTGAATCATTACGCGAACATACCCGTGATATTGAAAAAAACAAAAATGCTGATATTTCGCAGTATGTTGAAGCGATGGCTGAAGTGCTAAATGCTGATCGAGACATCTATCAAGCGCGGTTGGCGTTAGAAAAGCTAATCCATAATGAAGGCAACTATGATAAAAACTTGGCCTTCTTTGAAGAAAACGCCAAGCAAGTGATTCAGCGATTTCATAACTATCGCAGTTATCTGATTAATGAACCTCTGTTGGTTGCGCCTTACGATGCGTTTGATGCGCTCTACAGCAAGTGGTATTCGCAGAGTCAGTCACTTATCACCTCGCCCGATGCAACGACGCAACGCAGCCTCCCTGATGATGTCAAAACCATGGACAGCAAATTCGCTGCTATTCGTAATGTGCTTGACCAAGCGGGAGATGCAGCGCGTAACCATGCGCGTGAGATGAAGGAAGAGCTCAACCAAAAAGTCGATAGCTATCAGAATATGGCGATGGTCATTATCTGTATCGCCTTTATCGCGGCCTTAGTGGTCGGCTACGTCATTCCGTTACGTTTAACGCGTGAAGTTGAACATATTGCACGTCGCATTAAAGAGATTGCCGAAGGTGATGGTGATTTAACCCAACGGATTGGCAGCAGCGGTAAGGATGAACTTGGCGATCTCGCCCGAGAGTTTGATGGTTTTGTGGCGCATCTGCGCAAGATTGTCGGCAATATTCAACAAAACTCTGCCGCCCTCGGTGGCACTACATTCGAGCTCAACAAAGTGTCGGAGCAAGCGGGGCAGATTACCAGCGGTTTGGTGCACGCGTCTGAGGCGATTGTGAGTGCTGGCAGTGAAATGAATATGTCGAATCAGCACATGGCGGAATTAGCTAAGGGCACGGCAGATGAATCGAAAACTTCCAGCATACTGACCCAGAATGGGGTGAAAGCGGTCACCGCTTCCAATCGCGCGATTGATAGTTTGGTGAAAGATATTGGGGTGGCGTTAGAGCGAGCCACAGTGTTGGAACAAAGCTCCGCCTCGATTGCCTCGGTGTTAGAGGTGATTCGCAAAATCGCTGAGCAAACTAACTTACTGGCGTTGAATGCCGCGATTGAGGCTGCTCGCGCCGGTGAACAAGGGCGCGGCTTTGCGGTGGTTGCAGATGAGGTACGGGTATTGGCCACTCGTACTCAGAGCAGTACCGACGAAATTGAGACCATGATTGAGCGATTAAAATCCAGCGTGGCTGAGGCGGCGCAAGCGATCCGTAACAGCCGCGGCAATGCTGACAGCACGGTAACTAATTTTGAAGAGGTGATGCGGATCTTCGAAAGTTTGAGTGAATCCTTCGATAAGGTGCAGGATATGGCGGCACAAACCGCCCAAGCCACTCAAGAACAATCCACCGTGGCAAACCACATCAATCAAAATCTAGTGGCGCTGAAAGAGCAAACTGACGGTGTCAGTGAAATGGCCGATCAGGTGCAGCAGCAGTCGTCGCAAATATCCAAACTGTATCAGGCGCTTAATCGTCAGGTAGACAGCTTTAAGGTATAGCTGCCGCGGCTTCATTTCCAACCGCTTGGCGTATTGTGTAACTCAGATGCGCCAAGCTTTTTTTTGCGTTGAAAATAGCCGAGCGATATGCGAAGTTAGTGAGAAATCATAAGGTTGATATAACAAGGATGTCGTCATGTGGCAAAAAATGGGTTTGCTTTTACTTGGGGTGGTCGTATTTATCAGTGGTTTTTTTGCTGGTGCTTATTTTATGTTTGCGGGCGGCAACTTATCACTGAGCAGTCAACTGTATGCTGGCGGTATGGAAATGGTGGCCGTTTTGCGGTCGTTGGATAAAAATGAGCAATCGCGGGCAAAATCGATTTTATGTAACTCTATCAATACCCGTTTAGTCATTATATCGACAGCCAATCAGCTATTGAATGAACGGCAAAGAGCGGAAGTTGATAGCTTAAAAGCCGAAGCGTTTGGCACAGCAGGTGAAATTCAGCAGTTTGATAATCTCACCAGCAGTTTATGCCCTAGAGATATGCTGCAATAAGGCTTAAGCTTGCGTGAGTTAACTGGAAAGCGTTTAGGTGTAATCGATGGCATGTGATGCCTGTTTTAGTGATGTGTTTAAACAGAAAATTGGCCGCTGTAAAACCTGTATGTGGCAGCTGACGGTGTTGTCGATTATCTGCTGGCCATTATGGTTTTATCTGTTTAGTGACACCCCAAAAACCGTTAATTCCATCGCTCTACTGTTTTTCTGTATTGCCTTTTCTGGGCTGTTAGCGCTGCACCTGTTGGTGCTAAGTTGGCGCAAACTTACTGGCCGAGAGTAAGCTGTTTGGTTTTTTCTCTTTCTCTTTATATTTAACTTTCTCTTTCTCTTTCATTTTCTCTTTCACTGTCGCTCCTGCATTCGTTTTCAGGAGCACTCTGCCTCAATAACCTAAGCACCTGCGTGAGCAACGTAAAGTTACAATCTTCGTTTGCAGCTCGTGCCGCTTTTGCGGCAAATTCACAGCTCGATATTATGGTTTCCCCAAGGAATGGTGTTTTGAAAAAGTGGTTATTGCTGTTGGTGTTGCTGGTTATCGCCATTGTTGTCGGCGTTTGGTTGTCTGCTGTTCAGTCGAGTTCGCCCGTTGAGTTCGGCGCCTCGGCAGATAGTGGTTTGCTTAGCGCGGATGCTGCTTCAAGTGACCCGAAAAAAGCTGCTACCTCCGTTAAGGCGCTAGATACGACTAACTTTGCTGAATGTCGACGCTTTACGGTGGACAAACAAAGTGAAGAGGGGAAGTGGTTCAGAGATAGTTATGAAAGCTGGGGCAGCTATTTAGCCCAAGGTTATTCGTTGGACGACATCACGGCCGCGATTGACCACTTGGGTAACTCGAACTTTGCCGAATCTTTTCGAATTACGCAGCTGCGTGAACACAGCCAACTACAGCAAACAAACCATCAATTAACACAATCTTTTTATGATGAGTTGTCTGATGATGAGACTGAAGCCGCTGAATCTATGGGATTTAGTATTATGCGTGTGGTGCCTAATCCGCAATTGGTGCAATTTATCGCGCTCCCCGAGGCTGAAAAAGCGCAGCAAGTGGGCAAACAAGAGGTAAGTGTGGATGATATTGCGGCCTTGATGCTGGATCCTCAGGTGGCTGAAACGGACATTCAGGCATTACTCGCCCAAGTGGCTAATGTCAACGCGACGGTTGGCTTCGAACAGCTCGCCTCAACGTCACTACTGGACTTCGCCATTTTTGGTAACCGTGGCGCAATTGTAAAACAGCTACTTGATGGCGGAATGCCGCTCAGTAACGACCGCTATTTAGGGGCTTCACAAGAGTGGGCGTTGGTGAATCTGTCAGAGCAAATGGATCGAGACGATGCTGCAACAGCGAAGGCGGTTAATATTGTTAATCTGCTCATACCCTATGGCGCTGGATCGCGGTTTAGTCAGCACTCTGATACGCTAATTGAGGGATCTATTCCGCGCTGGTATTTTAAATTTGATCCGTCAGATATTGCGCGATTGCAGCAGGATTACGGCTTGGATTTAACCCAGATCCCGCCGCGAGAGGCGATGCCAATGGATGATGACTCGGCATCATCGGCGTTAATCAGCGAACTTGAGCTGCAACGCCGTGATTACTTGAATCAAACCTTGGGTGTGACCGATGCCAATGATGCTTTTAGTCGCTGTAATAACACCTTGGCAGCGGTTGAACAACGCTGGAAAGCCAAGCGTGCTGGCGATGAACTTTATGCTTTGCGGCAACAATATCCAGATAATACAGCGCTGCTGCTACAGCAAGCGGCGACGATCGATCCGCTAGTGGTCGATCTCTACCGTGAGCAAACCATCAGTAGTTACCCTCAGCGTGTTGTGCCCGAAGCCCACGATATATTGATGTCGTTAGGCCGAGATAATGATATCGATCGTGTTATCTCCAAGCTGCAGCCGCTTGAGTTAACTGTGCCGCAAAAAAATTACGTCGTGCTTCAGGCGTTATATTTTGACGGTCGCTATTACCGCAAATTAGCCGATAGCAGTTTATTTAGCGATGATGTGCCTTATTACACTTTAGCCAGGCATCAGCTGACAAAGCCGTTCGTGGAGCAATTGGAACAAGGTGGTGCGGATTTAACGGATAAAGACGATCGCGGCAAAACCCTGTTGTATTACGCGGTGGCAGCGCACAAGCTTGAGTTGATGGATTATTTGCAGCAGCAGGGGTATCCGTTTGACTTGGATGAGCTGCATGGTGAAGACCCGTTGCATCAGGTCTTAGATGTCAGTCGCGGCGACTTTGATCCGGCCAAGTTGCTGCCGATGGTGGAGATTTTGATGCGGTATCAGCCTACGATCAATCCGTTTCATTTGCAGCGGCTGGCGTTAATGAAGCTGATGTACCCAGCGTTATATCAACAGTTAGCGGATAAATCCCCGCAACTGCAGGTCAATGACGCAACGCCGTTGCCGAATGTGCGGCCTTAGCCGCACGTTCATTAAAGCAAAAAGCAGAGGCGAGTTGCATTGAGCAAGTCGCCTCTTTGTTTTTCGCTGCAGAGGGTGTTGAAATGACCCCTCATTACTTCAGCGGCAGGTAGATGTCGGTCAGCAACTCACATTCATCCACCTCATGAATAAAGTTGAGCCAGTGAAAAAAGCACGGAAAATCTCTGAGCTCTTCGCCACTGTCTGGCAGCCAGTCACGATATAAGGCATACACACTGTCTGACAGATTATCGTGGCTGCCGTGATGGCGCAGCACTGCAAATCGTCCGCCGGGGATTTCGCCGTTTGTTACACCAACAGCGTTTTCTGGCACTGGTACGGTGACTGTGCCTGCAATATCAAAGCGAAATTCGTCAGCGGGCACTGTGGCTGGATCGGCATAGGGAATGCCAAAGGTGTCGCTGCTGGCAATCGGCGAAAGCCCAGTGGTTTTGCGCCATTCAATAAATTTAGCAGCGGTCTCTAACACGCGCTCTGGCGCGCCACGGTGGCTTAAGTAAGCGATTTGTTGGGTTGGTTTTTCAATAATTCTAATCTGCATCGGTTGCGTCCCTGTGCTGAGGTTGGGCAGTTGAAATACGTGATGCCATTGAGACCAATCAGGCGCTTGGCGAAACTCCGACGGGGTTTGGCCAAAGGTTTTCTTAAAGGTACGCGCAAAGGCTTCAGGGCTGCTAAAGCCTGCATTGAGCGCAATATCGATAATTTTCAGCGGTTCAAATGCCAGTTGAAACCCCGCCCGTTTTAACTTGGCCAACTGAATATAGCGGGTGCTGCTCACCCCAAGTTGTGCCACAAACAAGCGATGAAAATGAAACCGTGAACACGCGGCCACATCGCACAGCTGCGCTGGGGTTAACACTTCATCTAAGTGTTGTTGAATAAACTCGCAAACACGGGCAATCCGTGACAGTTGAACCGACATTGGCTGACTCCTCAATAGCTGCCAGCAGTGTGGCAGCGATTAAGCACAAAAGCCTGATTGAAATTGCCATATTGCACCGTTGAGATACGCTCAGCAGCGAACGCGATTACAGCCAACGATGACGATAGAAAAACCACAACTGCAGCGCCACAATCAAAAATAGCCCCGCACAAAATGCAGCGAATGCCCAAGGCGTTTCAGCACCAGGAATTCCGGCAATATTGACTCCAAGCAAGCCAGTCAAAAAGCCTAATGGCAGGAAAATAGCCGAAATTAACGATAAGAAATAAAGCCGTTGGTTGACCGCTTCAGATTGATGGTTTTGCAACTCCTCTTGTGCCACCGTGGCTCGCTCGCGGATTGAATCGAGATCTTCAATGCCCCTTACAAGAGTGTCGTTTATTTCGTTAAAATTCAGCCGCTGGTGCTCATCAAACATCCCCGCTGAGTCATTGAGCAGCTTACTGAACGCATCGCGCTGTGGCGCTAAATAACGGCGTACTACCACGGTTTGGCGGCGCAGCTCAGCGATGTCGGTACGCAGATCTCGGCGGTTGCCATCGAGTAGGTTGTCTTCAAGATCATCTAAACGTGCTTCTAATTGATCGATAAAGGTGACATTGCGCTCGGTGAGGCGTTCAGTAATGCCCAATAAAAAGCCACCGCTATTGACCGGCCCGTTACCGTCGATAATCTCTTCCACTAAGCTTTTTACCGATAATAAATCGCGACTGCTGGTGGTGATAATACGTTGATTTGAAATATAAATGCGGATAGACACCATATCTTCTGGGTCGGCACCTGGATTCAGGTTGATGCCCCGCAACGCTAGCAGTAAGCCATCGCCTGAGCGTAACACCCGTGGCCGCGTGTCTTGCGCTAATAACGCATCGGTTTCGAGATGAGTGAGACCACTGGCTTGTTCAAGCCACGCCTCGGTGGCGGGATGTTTGTAGTTAAAGTGCAGCCAGATTAACCCCTGTGCTGGGGCCGTGCCGAGTGCCTCCTCTTTGCTGAGTTGCCTTGGCGCGTGTTCGCCATTTAATTGCAATGCGCTCACTAATCCATCAGGCATCTTAAACCCTCCTCTTTTACAGTGCCTTCACGCTAACTCAATCGTGCAATATTGAGAAGTGAAGAATGTTTCCCTAAGGCATTCTTAGCCGAGCTGGATTAAAATAAAACTAACAGAACAACACACGAGAATTCCCATGGAATATGAATTTAGACGTGATATTGCCAGTGGCGCGCCTTGGGCAAGTTTCAGTATGGAACACCAGATTATGGGGCAGTGGTTTTCCGAAGAGCTGGGCAATGACAACGGCATTTGTGAGCAAGTCAAACGCGCTATTGAGCAACTCCAACACGGTAAACTGAATGACTGGCAGCTGGTGGGCGGCGACTTAACCTTGCAGATGGATACTGAGCAAGTGCGTATCTATGCCAATGTGCTCGATTTTGAAAGCGACGCTGACATCGAAGAAAATATGTCGCTGTATGATGCCGAATCTGAAGCCTATTGCGGTCTCGAAGATTTTGAGCAGGTGCTTGATAGCTGGCAGCGATTTATTGCCGAACGTTAATCTGGTGCGCTAATCCGTTGCGCTGGGGTGTTGCGGCGATATCGAGCCTAAAATAATTCAGCCAAACAGCAAGGCTATTTGGCTGGTGTGCGCAGAGTGTTGACGAAACAACACGACAGTCAGCAGCGATTAACGATTGAGATATCTGACCGCCATTTCTGTACGTGATTTGGCATCCGCCTTGCGCAGTAGATTCTTCACATGCACTTTGACCGTGCCTTCACTGATATGCAGCACATCAGAAATCATTCGGTTGCTCAAACCTTCGGCGAGATGTTGCAGTATTTGCAGCTCTCTTGGGGTCAGCGCGTCAATCCATTCATTTTCATCGGTTGTTGAAGCCAGTTCATCGAGAAATTCGACCACTTCTTCGCTCACCACGGTTTTGCCGGACATCGCTTGCTTTAATTGGCTCAGCAGCAGATCGGGCTCAGTGTCTTTTAACAGGTAACCATCTGCGCCCGCTTTTAATAAGCGCACCACATCTTGTTTGGCATCGGACACGGTTAGAATGATGATTTTGCAGGTCACATCTTCTTGGCGCAGCGCGTTCAGCGTGTCGAGGCCGGACATGCCTTTCATGTTCAAATCAAGCAGTACAATATCGGGTTCATCTTCCGCCAGTGCCGACAGCGCATCAATGCCGCTACCCGCTTCACCAAACAGGCTAAAACTCGCATCCGACTCCAATAGCTGACAAATGCCACGCCTTAGCAGGGGGTGGTCGTCAACTACCATTACGGAATATACCTCAGCCATTGTCTTGCTCCTGTTGTGGTGGAAATATCAAGGTCACTTTGGCGCCGCCAGATTCATTGGCGCTGAATGTTACATCGCCTGCAAGCCGACTAGCACGCTCATGCATGATACTGATACCAAAATGCTGTTCTCGCTCTTTAATATGCTCCAAGCCGATGCCGTCGTCGCTGATGCATATCACAGCCATGTTATCAGCATTTTTTTCACATGACACTTTGATATGTTTTGCCTTTGCATGTTTGATCGCATTTAAGGTGGCTTCGCGAGTAAGTTGAAGAATATGAATATGTTGGTGTGCTGCCAGCAGGTGCGATGGCAGTTTAAAATCGAGGCTGATTTCCGCCTCTGTCTGTGGCCTAAGTTGATCTAACATCGCCTCCAATGCACTGCGTAAATTAGGCTCTTTTACTGTGAGGCGGAAGGTGGACAGCAGCTCACGCAGCTGTGCATAAGCGGTATTAACCCCTTCATTGATTTCGCCCAACTGCTGTTCGACTTTGTCGGTGCGGCACTGTTGTTCTAAGCCTTTATTGAGCAGGCTGATCTGAATTTTGAGGAAAGAGAGCAGTTGCCCTAATGAATCATGCAACTCGCGGGCAATGACCGCCCGTTCTTCTAGTAGTGCCAATTGTTGCCGCTCTTCTGAGGCATTATGAATGATGATTGAGCGCGCTAACATCAAGGCAAAGTTTTGAAATAGGTGCGAGTTGAGATTCGAGTCAGAAATGATCTCTAAATAGCCTAAGCGTTGCTGTTCGAAGATCACTGGATAGCAGGTCGTTCGCGGATGCTCTGGCCAATCATCGGTGGCAGATACCACTTCCATCTCTTCATCGTCTTGTTGAATCACCAGCCGCAGATAATGGAGATGCTCGTATTCTTTGAGCTGGCGGAGTGACTTACGCAGCAGTTCAAAATTGAGTTGATCGGAGTTAAGCATGATGAGGTTATCGTACAGAAAACTCAGCTCCTTGTTGGCACGCGTAAGTGCGATGGTTTGCTCCTCGACTTGAGACTCCAGTGCGCCATACAGGGTTGCCAGCTCAGATACGGTAGAGCGCAGCGCACCCGAAAGGGCACTGAGCTCTTCATATTCCGAGGTTGGAATCGTCACATCGAAGCGGCCTTGAGCAATAATTTGTGCCGACTCCATCATCTTTCCTAGAGGTTCAGCCACTTTACGCCGCATAAAACGCACCGCAATAAAGGCGATGACCATCATTAGGCTTAGCCCGATAACTTGAAAGATAACCAGCAGCTTGAGCTTAAAAGCCGCATGCTGCTCCATTTCAAATACGAGGGTGTTGATGGTGTCCACAAAGCCTTTAACTGAGGCCGCATAGTCTCGGGAGTTTTCAGCCTCGGCGTAAGCTTTCATGGTTTGCCATTTTTCGATGACCAATTGATATTGCTGCTGCATCGCTTTCGGTGCAGTCCAATCCGAAGCGCTTTTCAGCTCGTCGGAATAGAGAGTATTTTCGAATTCTTGAATTTTCTCTTCCAGCACTTTGCTGTCGCTGTCGGCGTAAAATAGCAGTCGATAGCTTTGCATCCTGAGTGAGCCAGAGGCGTTGATAGCGCGAGAGTCACCCAAGCTGTAGGACAAGTTGACGATAGAAAAACTTGCGAGTCCGCTCGACAGTAGGATCAGCAGCATCATCATCCCTAATATGGTTGCCGTGAGACTTCCCTTTTTCATTATTAGCGCCTTTTTAAATTAATTAGGTGTATCTAATTGAGAAATAAATATTTACACAATAGCATGAATTAATTGTCGCGTTGTTCAAGGTGGTTAACCTTAGTTTCATTAGTGGTATTTAAAGTTACATAACATTTGCGCAAAGTTGTGAACTAGGTCTCGCGCATAGTTTGATCTGACGCAAGTTTACTCAGGGATATTACCTAAGAGGTATATATCGACCAGGTGTAAAGGACTACTTTTCATACCGAAAGTCGTGCTAACGCCACGCAATAATGAAAAATAACACGGAGATGAGATGGTGAAAAACTTCAGCAGAAAATCTATCACTGCAAGCATGCTGATGGCCGCCACCGTTATGGCTGCTGGTGCATTTGCGAGTGACAAAACTGAGCCTCGCAGCGAAGTTTACAAAGACAAATTCAAAGCGCAGTTTGCCTCATGGCATGCCACTGATGAAAGCAAAGACAACACGGATCTGTTAGCTGCTGACCCTAACTTAGTAGTGTTATGGGCAGGCTATGGCTTTGCGAAAGATTACAATGCACCTCGTGGCCATATGTATGCACTGGGTGATGTACGCGCTACTTTGCGTACCGGTGCACCACGTGCTGAAGGTGACGGTCCAATGCCAATGGCGTGTTGGAGCTGTAAAAGCCCTGACGTACCACGCGTGATTGAAGAGCAAGGTGAAGACGGTTACTTCACCGGCAAGTGGTACAAAGGCGGTAAAGAGATCTCTAACACCATCGGCTGTTCAGACTGTCACGAAAAAGGCAGCTCTAAGCTGCGTTTGAGTCGTCCATTTGCTGAGCGTGCGTTTGAAACGATTGACCAACCGTTTGATAAAGCGTCACGCAACCAAAAGCAATCTATGGTGTGTTCACAATGTCACGTTGAATACTACTTCGAAAAAGTTGAAGGTCGTAAAGGCTTCGTGAAGTTCCCATGGGACAACGGCACCTCAGTTGAAGCGATGGAAACCTACTACGACAGCATCAACTTTGCTGACTGGACTCATAAGATTTCTAAAACACCAATGCTGAAAGCGCAACACCCAGGTTATGAAACTTGGTCAAGCGGTGTTCACGGTGCTAACAACGTGTCTTGTGTTGATTGCCACATGCCAAAAGTGACCAACGACCAAGGCCGTAAATACACTGATCATAAAGTGGGTAACCCATTTGATCGCTTTGAAGATACCTGCGCGCGTTGCCACACTCAATCCAAAGAGTTCATGGTTGGCCAATACGAAAAAGGCAAAGCAAAAGTTAAAGAGTTGAAAGCAACTGCAGAAGAGCAATTGGTTCGCGCTCACTTTGAAGCGGGTGCTGCATGGGAAGCTGGTGCAACTGAAGCGGAAATGCAACCGATTCTGACCGATATCCGTCACGCTCAATGGCGCTGGGATTACTCGATTGCTTCACACGGCGTATATGCACACAACCCAACTGAAGCCTTGCGTATTTTGGGTACTGCTGTAGACAAAGCGGCTAACGCTCGTATCCAACTGGCTCAGCTGTTGGCTAAAAAAGGTGTTGCACAGCCTATCGCAATCCCAGATATCTCCACCAAAGCAAAAGCACAAGCTGTGGTTGGACTGGACATGGAAAAACTGAATGCTGAGAAAGAAGCATTCAAGAAAGAAGTGTTACCAGAGTGGGATGCTGCTGCGAAAAAACGTGAAGCAACTTACTAATACTGATTAACTCCTCCTTATGCAAAGGCCTTCGAATTCGAAGGCCTTTTTGTATTCGCTTGGCGGCACGTGTGCCTCATTCATTTACTCATTGAGCAATAGCTCGGAATTGCCACTGACTCATCTTACTGGGCAGGAAAAGGATAAGACCTGAATCCTCGCGACCGAGTTAACTCGTGCTCAGTGGATCGTTAGCTTCCCATTCGCGGCAGTTGCAAACCCAGTGTTGATACGACGAATAGTTGCTGCATGGCATGGTGGCTTAGGCAGGCTGGCGGAGACGAGTCTCGTTCATTGGGGCAATACTGGCAAACGATATCCACCTGCAGTTGATGCCCCTAGCGCATGAGTAGCAAAGCCTAGTTTCAGTGCCGCCTGTGCATCAGCGCCCAATGTAGCCAGCAAAAGCACCAACCTCAAGTGAGTACTTGCAAGCAGCGTCAGTACACCTAGGTCAGAAAATCTAGGCCGGCAAATGTAGGCCGTTATCGGCGTCACCAAAGAAAACGCCCCGACCTTAATAGCCCGGGGCGCTTTGGTATAAATCGCGTCAGCGTTTATTGCTGCTATTGCTGCGGCAACCACCACCAACGATATAAGCGTGACCAAATGTAGCCGATGAAGCCAAATATAATGCCAAACAGCTTTTTGACATCTTCTAGGATCAGATAGGCCAGCGGCACCATAATCAGTGTCACTATAGTGGAGAACAGAATACCGAACGCCAATGATACTGCCATTGGGATCATGATCTGCGCTTGCAGGCTCTTTTCTGCCATGATCGGCACCAAGCCCACGAAGGTGGTCAGAGAGGTGAGGATGATGGCGCGGAACCGTTCACAACCTGAGTTAATGGCCGCTTCACGAATCGAATAGCCTTCTTCCCGCGCACGGTTAACGAAGTCCACCAGAATTAACGAGTCGTTTACCACCACCCCAGCCAGCGCCACAATGCCGCATAAGCTGAGAATGCTCATCGATAAGCCAAGGAACAAATGACCAAACAGCGCACCGATCATCCCAAATGGAATCACCGACATGATAATCAAGGGCTGGCTATATGAACGCAAAGGAACCGCCATCAGTGCGTAGATACAGAAAACGGCAAACACAAAGCCTTTGACCAAACCAATCAAAGCATCTTGTTCATCCTGACTGGTACCATCGAGAGTGGTTGATATCTGCGGGTACTTTTTCGCCAGTTCAGGCAAAAAGTTCTCGGTGATATCTTTGACCACTTTTGAGGGTTCGACTTTGTCCTTGTTGGCGTTGGCACTGATGGTAATTGCGCGGCGGCCATCAACACGGATGATAGAAGAATACGACTCACCAAGCTGCACATTGGCCACGCTGCTAAATGGCACTTGGGCACCACTGGCAGTACGGATCATCATATTTTCTAAATAACCTAAGCTGGTACGCTGCTCTTGTGGGTAGCGCACCATCACTTTGATCTCTTCTTTGTTACGCAGCAGACGTTGCGCTTCAAAACCGTAGAAGCCATAACGCACTTGGCGAGCGAGATCCGACAGGGTTAAACCGAGCGCTTCCGCTTCGGGTTTGATGCTCAACCGGATCTCATGGCTCCCTGACGAAAAGTTATCGGCCACGTCATAGATGCCATCAAAGGTTTCCAGTTTGTGTTTCAGTTCATCAGAAGCTGCAGACAGCTGCTCAAGGTTAGCGGATACCAAGCGGAAAGACACATCGCCACCTTGACCATTGGTGCTGGCGTTGAAGTTCAGGTTTTTCACCGCGACCAATTCAGGCAGTTGTTTGCGCCATGCTTCAACAATACCATTGCCATCCACGTCACGTTCTTCTGACTTGGTCAGCTCTGCAAAGATAAAGGCTGAGGTACGGCCATTCATATTCACAAAACTATGGTTCACTACGGGATAACCTAGTTCAGTTTCCATTTTGGCGTTCATCGAATACAGCGCATCTTCAATCTGCATCACCACTTTTTGAGTGTTGATTTCAGAGGAGCCTTCATCCATTTCAAGGTTCACTTGGATAAAGTCAGACGGAATATCCGGGAAAAATACCCAACGCACTTTGCCGGTAGACACCATCGCAATCGAGATAAACAGAATGCAGGTGAACAGGATCATCACAGTGTAGCGATTCGGAATCAGACGCTCCATAAAACCACGGTATTTCACATCAATAAAATGCTGTACTAGGTTATTGAAACGGCGACGGTTGCGCGCGGCAAAGCTGTTGCTGGTCTTACTAGGTTTCATATGCGCCAAGTGCGCAGGTAGGATCAATTTAGATTCAACCAGCGAGAAGCCCAAACACAGTACCACGATCAAGCCGATGGAAATCCAGATGATCCCCATTGGCCCCGGTACCATCAGCATCGGAATAAATGCCGCGATGGTGGTCAGTACCCCAAAGGTGGCGGGCATGGCGACCTTTTTGGCGCCACGAATCACGTTCTCGACCGAATGGCCGTATTTTTCCGTTTCGGTATGGGCACTCTCGCCAATCACAATGGCGTCGTCCACGAGGATCCCGAGTACCAAAATAAAGGCAAATAGCGTCAGCATGTTGATCGACAGACCAAACATCTCCAACGGCATCAACGCCAATGCTCCGAGGAAACACACCGGCAGACCGAGCATGACCCAGAACGCCAATTTTAAATCAAGGAAGATTGCCAGAATCACAAACACCAACAAGGCACCGTAGAGCATGTTGGATAACATCATGCTGAGGCGACCTTTGAGGTAGTGGGTTAAATCACCCCAATAATCGAGTTGCGCCCCCGTCGGCAAGGTGGCTTTGCGTTTGGCAACAAAGGCCTTTACTTGGTCGGCAATCGCAATCGCATCTTGGTCATCAATACTGGTGACTTCGATAATGGCGGCGGGTTTGCCGTCAAAGCGGGTGTAATCCAAGCGTTCTTCAAAACCGTCATCAATATGCGCTACATCGGTTAGCATCACGCGGCTGCCATCGGCTCGGGTACTGACCACGATTTGGGCAAAATCGTCATAGGTATAGGCTTGCGCCTTGGTACGCAGCAGAATATTACCGTCTTGAGCACGAATAGAACCGCCCGGTAGGTCAAGCGAATAGCTTTGAACCGCGCTGGCCACTTGGGAGAAGGTTAAGCCGTACTCACGCAGTTTATCTTCAGATAGCTCAATACTGATTTCATAATTGAGCACGCCGGTCACACTGGCACGAGTTACCGCCGGTAAATCGGTCAGTTCATCGCGGATCTGCTTTGCCAACTCTTTCATGTCATGGCTATCAATATCGCCATAGACCGACACCCAAATCACATTGTTTTCAGGGCGAATGCGGTGAATATCAGGGCGTTCAATGTTGGCCGGAAATGTTGAGATGGAGTCGATACGCATTTTGGCTTCATCGAGTACATCTTGTGGCTCATAACCATCGGCGACTTCAATCTGTACTGAGCCAACGCCGTCGCTGGCAGTTGAGGTGATTTTTTTAATCCCCACCACATCCCGCAACGCTTCTTCAATCTTGATGTTAATCCCTTCTTCAATCTCTTGCGGTGCGGCGCCAGGGTAGGCCACCGTAATACTCAAAAAGTTGAGTTCAAAGGAGGGAAAGACTTCTTTGTTGATGGTAAACGCGGAAAATAGCCCGCCAATCACCAACAGAATCATCAGCAGGTTCGCGGCAACACTGTTGCGCGCAAACCAGGCAATGATACCGGTTTCTTGTTGTTCGGCTTCCATCACTCGTTCCCTGCTTTGGCTAACTGATGGGCGGCTTCGGCATCGTCTGCTTTGCTTGAAGGCGCAACATCGCCGGCAACTTTCACTTTTAGGCCAGATTCCATATTGACCAATGCAGTTTCGGCTACGCGATCACCATGATTGAGGCTGTCTTGCAGGTATACGTTTTCTAAATCGGTACGTACCACTTTGACTGAGCGCATCTCGATGCGGTTTTCATCATTCACTACCGCAACTTTGTTATTACGCACCATGTAACGCGGCAGTTTGACCACGTTTGACAGGGTACGGCCACGGATTTCCGCATCCACAAAGCTACCGAATTTCAGCGCTAATTGACCCGTTTGGGCGATGGTATGGCGCAGGTAAGGATCTTGCACTTCGGCTACCAGATAAACCATGCGGTTATCGGGATCGACCACACCTTCACTGCGAACCACATGTGCTTGCCAGCTCACGTTTTTTCCAGCCAGTTGAGTGGTCAAGGTCACTTCAGTGTAAGGGTTATCAACCGATTCCAAATAAGCCAACTCTTTGTTGGCCAATGGCAGACGCACTTCTGCAACGTTGGTATCTAACAATTCACCGAGATTGGTACCCACGGTGACGTATTGGCCTAAGTTAACTGCGCGGGCGCTGACAATCGCATCGTACGGGGCACGAATGACGGTGCGTTCCAAATTGCGCTTAGCGCGATCTAACTCGGCTTCGGCATATTTAACATTGGCTTGTTGTTGTTTCAATTGTGGTTTGCGCAAGCCCAGCTCTGGCGGAACCCCTGAAAATCCCTTGAAATCAACTTTAGCCACTTCACCGCGCGCACGTTCTTCCTCTAACGCGGCTTGGGCTTGGGCTAAATTGGCTTCGGCTTGTTTCAACGCGGCTTGATAGTCGTAGGGCTCAATGACGGCCAGCTCATCACCTTGCTTCACCATGCCACCGGCCACAAATTGCGGCGCGATTTTTTCAATTCGACCCTGAACTTCACTCACCAACTGGGTGCGATATTTCGGGTTCACCGTGCCATACGATGCGATTGAAAGCGTGACAGTTTGTGGATCAGCGGCCACCACATTCACCACCGGCAGCGTTTCTTCTTCTGGTTTTTTCTCAGGTGGTTTCTGCGTGGCAAAAAGCGCCGCAATGACCGCGACGGTCAAAATTACAATTACGATTGGGGGTAAAACCCGTCTTAAAAAAAGATACATAGCGGTGTTCTTTCCATGTTGCAGAGCTACGGAGTGCTGTCCGTTAACTTACCAGATGCGCACAGTACGATAAATTGCTTTTTGTAAAATAAATGTGTCAAAAACTACTTGAATTGCAAGCAAAGCTTTCTGGATAGCAAAAAGGACAGCATGGCTGTCCTTTTTTTCACTAGGTGACTTATTTTGCTTATTTTTTTGCCTTCTTGCTGACTTTAGCTTTTTTGTCTCTAGCACTGACTTTTTTCTTCACCGGCGGTTTAGCTTCTTTGTGTTTTGGGCGTAGAGCTTCAATCACTCGGCGCTTTAATTTTTGCTCAGTGTAACGTTCAATTTTGCCTACAACGCCAATGTCGTGCGCTTCAACCAATGAGATTGCGGTGCCTTTTTTACCCGCACGACCGGTACGACCAATGCGGTGTACGTAGATATCAGCAGTGCGCGGCATATCAAAGTTGATCACGTGGCTGATGTCGTCAACGTCGATACCGCGTGCGGCCACGTCAGTTGCCAACAACACTTTCACTTCACCTTTGGTAAAACGGCCAAGGGCTTGAAAGCGTTTCTTTTGCTCCATATCGCCGCGCATAAATGCCGCCGGAATCCCAGCTTGTTGCAGCATGCCTTCAAGGCTGGCCACGGTTTCACGGGTTTTGGCAAACACCATAGCGCGAGTCACTTCTTCGCTGCGCAGAATATGGCATAGCAGTGCGAATTTGTGCGCTTTGTCGTCAGCCAGATGGATCCATTGATGGATTTTGTTCTTCTCGCTGCGCGGTGGTTCAGTGGCAACAACGACAGGATCGTTCAGCAGCTTCTCGGCAAAAATCTGAACGCCGGTGCCTTCTAAGGTCGCAGAGAACAGCATTTTTTGCTTACATTCTTGTGCTTCTACTGCCAAGGTTTGCACCACTTTGGCAAAGCCCATGTCCAGCATGCGGTCAGCTTCATCGATCACCAATATTTCAACATTGGTGGCTTTGAAGTTGCCTTTATCGAGGTATTCCAGCAAACGGCCAGGGGTGGCCACCAACAGGTCGATATTGCCTGCAAGCATCTCTTGCTGCGGCGCATAAGGAACACCACCGGTGATGATGCCGATGTTTAAATCGAGATCTGACGCCAGATGGCTGGCATATCGATGCACTTGGCTAGCCAGTTCACGGGTTGGGGTAAGAATCAACACGCGTGGTTGGCCAGGGCGGCGACGCGGAAAGTCGATGAGGTGCTGCAGCGCTGGCAGCAAAAAGGTGGCAGTCTTACCTGTACCCGTCGGCGCGTGCGCAAGAATATCCCGTTGCTCCATGGCGAACGGAATCGCTTGTTGTTGAATACTGGTAGGCGCCTGATGGTTCATCGCCTTTAATGAATCCAGCAACGCCGGATCTAAATCAAACTCTTCGAATTGCATGCAAATACTCTCGTATTGAATTGCGCGGCAGTATACCTGTTCGCGCCCCGCGGTAACAGCGTTTCGCGGGGTAAATTCCGCTTTAAAGCTTCAGGTAGAAATCTTGGGTCAAGCGGCGCATGGTGTCTGTGTACTGCCCATGTTGCACTAAGATGGCAAAGTCTTCCGCGATACAGTCGGCGGGGGCGGCTTGTTGGCTAAACAACAGCAACTGACGGTTGGGCGCTTTGCCCATCACACTGCTCACCGCCACCGCTAATTGTAGTGGTAGATCGACGGCTTTGGCGGCCGCTATCAGACTATGAGCTTCAACGGTTGGTAACACTAAACAGGCTATACCATCCGTGCTCAGTAACTGCGCGCAGCTTTGCATCAACTCTGTAAATGACAAGGTTAGCGCGTGGCGCGCCGTTGCGCGGTTGTTACTGGCGGCAGTGGGGCCATTCAAAAAATAGGGCGGATTACACAAAATCACATCATAGCCCGCAGTATTCGTAGCCAGAGTGGCTTCAGTAAACTGCTGAATACTTTGCTGATGCACCCGAATTTGAGCAGCCCATGGCGAGTTGGCAACATTGCTAACACAGGTATTGGCGGCGGTTTCATCCAGCTCCACAGCATCGATGATGGCCAGCGAATTGCGCTGCGCCGCCATTAAACTCAGTAAGCCGCTGCCAGCGCCAATATCTAACACCCGTTTGGCGTGGTTGATGGGCGCCCAACTGCCCAACAGTACGCTGTCAGTGCTAACGGGCATGCCACAACCAAAATCGTCCACATGGAACTGTTTAAAGGTAAACCCCATAAAATCATCATTTAACTTGCTAAAAACAGCGTTATTGTACGCGGTAATGCTGCTAAACGCGCGTCATGAATTCGGCTTATGTGGCGATAGGGTCGGCAAAGGCTAATATACCGAAAAACAGTTAATTTTTGTTGCTGGCTCTTGCTCGGCCTCGGCGCCTTTGGTAATAGTGAATCTTTGAAGGAAGGAGCGAACCGCCCTCAATCAGCGAATTGGCGTGCATTTTTACAAAGTGTTGGTAATTTCCGCTGTCGGTTCGACCTTGATATACACCCTGAAAGAACAGCCACCTTTAGCGTGAGTTTTTCTTTAAAAAAATAATAATTTCAGAGGCATATTGTGCAAAATAAGCAACTAACCGCAGGCGATATTATTGGCCTTGGATTTATGGCCTTCGCCTTCTTCTTGGGCGCGGGTAACCTAATTTTTCCGCCGTTTGCTGGCTATCAAGCGGGTGAAAACACGCCGTTTGCCATGTTGGGCTTTTTGATTACCGCCGTGGGGTTACCGCTGGCTGGCTTAATCGCCGTAGCAAAATCGAAAGGTAAAGTTATGCGGATGTTACCGCCGGTCGCTGCAACGGTATTGGCCTCTGCAATTTACATCATTATTGGCCCAGCATTCGCTGCGCCGCGCACCAGCTTGGTGGCATTCGAGATTGGCCTAAAACCCTTTATTGATAACACCGACACCATCATTCACTTGGGTGGTTTAGCGCTCAATCAAGCACAATTGCTGTTTACTATCGTGTTTTTTATTGTGGTGATGTTGTTGTCGGCCTTTCCCGGGCGCTTGATGGACAGTGTCGGTAAAGTGTTAACGCCGTTGTTGATTGCCTTGCTGGTTGGCCTGGCGATTTCGGTCATGTTATTTGCCAGTGGCAATATGCCTGCTGCTACAGGTGATTACGCCTTGCATCCGCTGTCAAAAGGGATTGTTGAAGGCTACAACACCATGGATACCTTAGCATCCTTGATGTTTGGCATGTTAATCATCGACTTGTTGCGTAAAAAGGGCATTGAAGATACCCATCTGCAAACGGTTTATCTGACCAAAGCCGCGTTTATCGCCGCTGCGGGGTTAGCCTTTGTGTATATCTCGCTGTTTTACCTTGGCGCAACTGCCGGCGAGTTGGCCTCTGGCGCAACCAATGGCGGCCAGATCCTGACCAACTATGTGAATCAACAGTTTGGTGATTTAGGCAATATTGCACTGGCCGTGGTGGTGAGCTTGGCCTGTTTAACCACTGCAGTGGGCTTGGTGACCTCTTGTTCTGATTACTTCAGCGAATTGTTCCCCGTTCTGTCCTATCGGGTGCTGGTAGTGGTGCTGAGTGTGGTGTGTGCTGTAGTAGCTAACGTGGGGTTAAGTGAGCTTATCAGCATCAGTATTCCGGTGTTGATGATGGTCTATCCAGTGGCGATTGCCTTGGTGCTGGTGACCTTCCTTGAGCGTTTCTTCCGCCGGCCGAAATTAACCCATCGCGTATCACTGTTGGTGGCACTGTTGTTTGGTATTTTTGATGGCTTGAAAGTGGCCGCGGCGTCGATGAAGTCGTTTGATGTCAGTGATGCCACGCCATTTTCGCAGGGGCTGATCCACTTTGTCGCGTGGATTTCGCCAGTGATGTCTGAGCTGCCATTGTACGATCAAGGCATGGCATGGTTGGTGCCGACCTTGGTGGCGATTGTGGTGTGTATTATCATTGGCCACAGCACTAAGCCTAGCAGCGTCAATGCCTAACATGCTTAACATTCATTAGGTGAAATCAATGGCGCTGCGGCGCCATTTTTTATTTCAGGATTGCTTTGCCAAGGAGCGTCACACGTGTCTGCTATGCCAAAGCCGTATCAGGCGGATCCCATTATTGAAGCCTTTATTGATGACCTGTGGTCAGAGCGCGGTTTGAGTGATAATACCTTGTCGGCCTATCGCACCGACTTGCAGCATTTTGATCAGTATCTGCAGCAGCGTGGAGTGCGCTTGATTGATGCCGCCCGCGATGTGGTGCAGGACTATCTCGGTAAGCGCTTTGACGAAGGCTTAAAAGCCAGTTCGCAGGCCAGACTCATGAGTAGCTTGCGGCGCTTTTACGGTTTTTTGTTAGTGGGCAAGCAGATCGACAAAGACCCAATGGCATTGATCTCATCGCCAAAACTGGCGCGTAAGCTGCCCGATACCCTCACTGAGGCAGATATTGACGCCTTGTTGGCCGAACCCAATGCCGAAGACACCATCGAAGCACGCGATAAAGCGATGCTTGAGCTGCTGTATGCCACCGGCTTACGGGTCAGCGAGCTGGTGGGGTTGACCATGGAGCAACTCGGCTTACGCCAAGGCTTAGTGCGCATTACCGGTAAAGGCGGCAAGGAGCGCTTAGTGCCGCTGGGTGAATTCGCGCTGGAAGAGTTGGAGCGCTATCTGAGCCACACGCGGCCATTGCTGCTGGGCGAGGTTGCCAGTGATGTGGTGTTTCCATCGAGCCGCTGCCGCATGATGACGCGGCAAACCTTTTGGCACCGCATCAAGTTATATGCGCTGCGCGCTGGGATTACCAAGGCGTTGTCGCCGCATACTCTGCGACACGCGTTTGCCACACATTTGCTGAATCACGGCGCTGATTTACGGGTGGTGCAGTTACTGCTGGGGCATAGTTCCTTATCAACCACCCAAATCTATACCCACGTCGCCCAAGCGCGTTTGCAACAGTTACATAGTCAATTTCATCCGCGCGGTTAACCACTAGTTCAATGTTTACCTCATTGAACACAACCGCTCACAAATGCTGAGCGGCCAACGGTTGATTTACATCATTTTTAGGGTTAACGTGCCTTCAATTGCCTGCTCGCTAATAAAGTGCTCTTCGCTTTAGCGGCGTATACAAGAGAGACGTAAAATGAAATTGCCCCGGATTGTTACCCTGTGCTTATCGCTTGCGGTAGCGCCAATGTTGTTTGCTGCGACACCCGCAGGTAAATATGACGAGTTAAAACAACAACTCACCGACCGACTCGGTATTGAAATCAATGCCCTGACCGATTCACCGATCGAGGGATTGCTGCAAGCTGTGACCAGCCACGGCATCTTGTACGTGTCTGCCGATGGCACTAAGTTGATGCAGGGCACTATCTACGATTTAAAAAATCGCATGAATAACCTCACCGAAGCGGCAATGGCGCAACCACGTTTGGAGCAGTTGAAGCCGTTTGAAAATGAGATGCTGGTGTACAAAGCCAAAAACGAAAAGCATGTGGTGACGGTGTTTACCGATATCACCTGTGGCTATTGCCGTAAGCTGCATCAACAGATGCAAGAGTATAACGATCTCGGCATTACCGTGCGTTACATGGCTTATCCTCGCGCAGGTGTACCATCGAAAGTGGCGGAAGATATGGAATCTATCTGGTGCGCTAAAGATCCATTGAAAGCGATGGATGATGCCAAAGCCGGAAAATCTGTGCCAAGCGCCACCTGTAAAGCGAATATCGCCGCTCAGTACAATCTCGGCGTAAGCTTCGGTATCAACGGCACGCCATCACTCATTTTAGAAAACGGCACCATGCTGCCAGGCTATATGCCACCAGAGAAACTGAACGATGCGCTAAGCACGCTGAACTAATTAGCGAATAGCGTTGATTCCAAGAAAAGGTGAGCCTCGGACTCACCTTTTTGTTATCTTGCCGTCAGTCAATTTGCAGAAGATATACCCTCGTGATCCATACCATAGTACGTCGCCCCACCGTTGATGACAGCCATCTGCCCAGCACTATGCATCCGCTGTTAAAGCAAATTTATGCCCGTCGCGGCGTGTTAGTGGATGATTGTGAACTGGTGCTCAAACGCCTGCTGAGCCCCGATACTATGTTGGGCTTACCCCAAGCCGCCGCTATCGTGGCCGATGCTATCGCCGCACAAAAACGGATTGTGATTGTGGGCGATTTTGATGCCGATGGTGCGACATCAACCTCGGTGTGTTTACTCGCATTACGCATGTTTGGTTATAACCACTGTGACTATCTGATCCCCAATCGGTTTGATTTTGGCTATGGCCTTAGCCCTGAAATTGTTGCGGTCGCGCAGCAGATGGGCGCTGAACTGTTGATTACCGTCGATAACGGTATCTCTTCAATTGATGGGGTTGCCGCCGCCAAAGCTGCTGGCATGCAGGTGGTGGTGACCGACCACCATTTACCCTGCAGCCAGTTACCTGCCGCTGATGCAATTGTGAATCCGAACCAGCCCGGCTGCCGTTTCGCGTCGAAATCGATTGCTGGAGTTGGGGTGGCGTTTTACTTGATGACGGCATTACGCGCTGAACTTCGCAGTCGTGATTATTTTGCTCAGCGTGGCATGCAGCAGCCGAATCTCGCCTATCTGCTTGATTTGGTCGCGCTCGGCACTGTGGCCGATGTGGTCGCACTCGATAGCAATAACCGCATTCTGGTGGATGCGGGGCTAAAACGGGTGCGTGCCGGCCAATGTCGTGTCGGCATTATCGCGCTGCTTGAAGTGGCGCGCCGCGCGCCTGAGAAAATCGTCGCCGCTGATTTTGGTTTTGCTGTCGGCCCACGGCTGAACGCTGCTGGCCGCTTGGATGATATGTCGCTCGGGGTCGAAACCTTATTGTGTGACGACATGATGTCGGCGCGGCGCATGGCCGCTGAACTCGACGGGCTCAATCAAGAGCGCCGCGAGCTGGAAGCGGGCATGCAGCAAGAAGCACTGCAACGGTTGCGAACGCTTGAGTTTGGCCAAGCAGATATGCCGTGGGGGATTGCGCTGTATCAGGCGGACTGGCATCAAGGGGTGATCGGCATTTTGGCGTCACGCATTAAAGAGCGCTATCACCGCCCGGTGATTGCCTTCGCTGAAGCGAGCGACACTGAAATTAAAGGTTCGGCGCGTTCAATTGCTGGTCTGCATATGCGTGATGTGCTGGAGTTGGTGAACAGTCGGCACCCAGGCATGATTAAAAAGTTTGGTGGCCACGCGATGGCTGCAGGCTTAACCCTTGAAAAATCGGCGTTTAACCAGTTTGCGCAAGCATTTGATGAAGCGGTGCACAATCAGCTATCTGAAAAGGATTTAGCTGGCGAGCTGCTCAGTGACGGTGAATTACCGCTGGAGCTGTTTACCCTCGATACAGCGCAGTTGCTGCGTGATGGCGGCCCTTGGGGGCAGGCATTTCCTGAGCCCGTGTTCGACGGTCACTTTCGTATTCTGCAGCAGCGCTTGGTGGGCGAGAAGCACCTCAAGTTGGTGCTTGAAAGCGAATGTAGCAGCGTAATGGTGGATGCGATTGCCTTTAACGTCGATCTCAGCGTTTGGCCCGATGCCTCAGTGCAATATATTCGTGCTGTGTATAAATTGGATATTAATGAGTTTCGCGGCAACATCAGTTTGCAGCTGCTGATTGATCAACTTGAACCGCTTTGACGAGTCGCTTTGACCATAGCTGTGTAGTGGGGATTAGCCAGCGCTTTTTGCTGTGCCGATTTCGCTGCAGTATTTGATCAAAGCCAACGGCAATCTTTCTGGTTGCCGTTTAATTTTTTACTAGATGTGAAAATTTTTCACCAGTTCACAAATCCGACAAAATCCTCTGTTAAATTTCGCCAATTTGCTGGCAAATCGATCCTTCTTTGACGGCAGAACACTAAAATAATTCCTGAGAAAAAAAGATTAATGTAAAAAAATTGTTTCCTGCTTTACAAAAATTTTCAACACGCTATAAGGTGTATTGGATATTTGAACGGCAAGCTACGGTTGGAGAGATACATAATGAAATACATATGGGTAGTATTGGCGATCATGCTTTCGGGCTGTTCATCAGTATCTCAAACCGCAGGGACTGATCAGCATCTGGTAACGTTTGATGAGCAAGATTTTGTTGGTATCGATCCAGATTCTGTTCGCGCGAGATTAGTGGTAGATGACTTTGTAAAACTGCGCACCATTAAGTTAGGTGCTGAAATTGTGTCAGCCCAAGGATCAGTCAGAAAGGAGTTTCCGCTGGTGCTGGTGGGCGTGGATATGATGCAAGCTGAGCGGAGTTGGATTTTTTTGACTCAATCGCGTAACCGCTACCAGTTCCAACTGACTGCCGAAGGCAAACGCGAGTTTGAAGAGTTTCAACAGTGGCTCAAAGGCAAATCTTGCACTCACTACAGCTATGCGTTCGACGTGAAGTTTGAAGACGATATTGATCGTCCGTTCAGTTACACCTTAAAACTGATGCTGCAACCTTCACAAGGCTACATCACTATGGTGGATAACCATCGCGTCAAATCACCATTCTTGGCTCCGTCAGGCTCATAAATGCCTGCCAGTGTCACCAATCTGTTAGATTCTCTGCCGTCTTCATTGACGGCAGAGTTGTTTGAAACTCTCATCAAAACCCCAGAACTGCGCATTGAGCGGATTTTGTCGGATGGGCAAGTCACGCCAGAGGGGCAGTGGTACGATCAAGCCGAAGATGAGTGGATTTTGTTGCTGCAAGGTGCTGCCCACATTCAATATGCCGATGGCCGCGAAGTGGCGCTAACCGTAGGCGATAGTTTGCTGCTGCCTGCACGATGCCAGCACCGCGTGAGCTGGACGACTGAGGATGAAATTACCGTCTGGTTAGCGGTGTTTTATCCGCCCAGCCAATAGCCCTAGTTGAGTGTTGCACGCATAAAAAAGCCGCATCACTGTCAAACAGTAATGCGGCTTTTCTGTCGCTGAAATCAGCGAAATTATGCTTCGATGGTTTTAACGCCTGAGTCAGTACCCACTAACGCCACATCGGCGCTACGCAGCGCAAAAATACCGTTCGCCACTACACCTGTGATGTTGTTGATGGTACGCTCCATCTCGATTGGATTCATGATCTTAAAGTTGTACAGATCGAGAATGATGTTGCCGTTATCGGTCACCACACCTTCACGATAAACCGGGTCACCGCCCAGTTTCACCAACTCACGCGCCACATAGGAACGCGCCATTGGGATCACCTCAACCGGCAGTGGGAAATCACCCAACACATCAACTTGTTTACTGCCATCCACAATACAAATAAAGGTTTTGGCAACTGCTGCGACGATCTTCTCGCGAGTATGCGCTGCACCGCCGCCTTTGATCATCTCCATGTGAGGATTGATTTCGTCGGCGCCATCCACGTAGATATCCAATTGATCCACAGTGTTAAGGTCAAACACTGGAATACCATAAGATTTTAAACGTTCTTCAGAGGCCTTTGAGCTTGATACTGCACCTTCGATATCGCCTTTAATACTCGCAAGTGCATCAATGAAATGATTGACTGTAGAACCAGTGCCGACGCCTACAATACTGTCTTTTTCAACGTATTTAAGAGCAGCCCAGCCAACGGCTTTTTTCAATTCATCTTGGGTCATTATGGGTTCCAGAGTTGAGATGATGGAGAGTTATCGGGCGGTATTATAGCCATAACTTGGCATTACTGCAGCGCTTGCTTAACAATCCGCCGAAATTTTGCGGAGTTAGCGCGGCGACTGAGTTATGATGCCGCTTTAAACTGTTAACATAATTTTAGCCTGCAAAAAGGAGCTGTCATGGCTGGAGCGAGTTTGCTGACACTGTTGGACGACATTGCCACCATTTTGGATGATGTTGCCGTGATGAGTAAGGTGGCGGCGAAAAAGACCGCGGGTGTCTTAGGCGATGACTTGGCGTTAAACGCCCAGCAGGTGACCGGCTTTCGTGCCGAGCGTGAACTGCCTGTGGTGTGGGCGGTGGCCAAAGGCTCGTTGCGTAACAAAGCGATTCTGGTGCCTGCGGCCTTGCTGATTAGCGCCTTTGTGCCTTGGCTGATTATGCCGCTGCTGATGCTAGGCGGTTTGTTTCTCTGCTTCGAAGGCTTTGAAAAGCTGTGGCATAAATTAACCCATAAAACTGAGCATAAAAGCGAAGCCGAAGCGGTTGAGAGTTTGCAACACGCCGGAGGATTAGAAGCGTGGGAGCAAAGTAAAATCCAAGGCGCGATCCGCACGGATTTTGTGTTGTCGGCGGAGATCATCGTGCTCACCTTAGGCATTGTGGCCGAGAGCGAGTTTGTCACTCAATTGTCGACTTTAGCGATTATCGCGGTGGTGATGACGTTAGGCGTATATGGCTTAGTGGCAGCGATCGTAAAACTCGATGATGTCGGGCTGTATCTTAGCGAACGTCAAGGGCAGGGCGGCTTGTGGCACAGCGTGCGTCGCTTCGGCTTATTGTTGGTCAGTGCCGCGCCTAAATTGATGAAGCTGCTGACCGTGGTTGGCACTGCGGCAATGTTTATGGTGGGTGGTGGCATTATTGCGCACGGCGTGCATCGCATTGGCGAATGGATTGAACACCAAGCCGTGGCGGCATCAGCGATTGAAGGCATGGGCAGCCTGCTGAGTATATTGGTGCCGACGCTGCTTAATGCGGTGTTGGGTATTGTCGCTGGCGCGGTGGTGCTAGTGCTGATTAGCGGCTTAAGCAAACTCAAACAGCAAGTGACTAGCTAAGCTTAGGCGTTAACAACCGTTGGCTTTAAATGCCGTAGCCATTCACATAGAAATTCACATAGCAATCCACATAGAAATTCACATAAAAATCCGCATAAAAAAACGCAGCTTAAACAAGCTGCGTCTTTTGTTTAGTGCCTAAGTTGAACTCAGCACGAACTCAATCACATCTCAAGCTTAGTCAATCACACCACAGGCCATACGAGCACCGCCACCACCGAGAGGTTTTGGCGTATCAGAGAAGTTATCGCCGCCAGCGTGGATCATCAAGGCTTTGCCTTTGACATCAGCCACTTTCAATTTAGGCGCTAACACCGGAGTACTGGCCACGCCATCTGCAGTGACAAATAGCGGCGGCAGATCGCCCACATGGGTGCCATCGCTCCAAGGGTAACCGTGTGTGCCAGTGCCTGCGGGATCAAAGTGACCACCTGCAGCGCCACCGAGTATGGTTTTGCCATCTTTTTCGCTAGGGCCACAGCTACCATTTTGGTGAATATGGAAACCATGCACGCCCGGGGTTAATTCTTTCAGGTTGGGTGTCAGCACTAAACCGTAGGCAGAATCGGCTAACGCCACGGTACCGATCGGTGTTGTGCCTTCAGCAGTTAACAGCGATACCTCAACTTGCGTTTCAGCGGCCATTGCTGCCGTTGAAAGCAAACCAGCACAGGCGAATGCCATCATTGAACGTTTAAACATAGACAACCTCTCCATTGGTTATGGGTGAACCGTAAGACAGCAATTCAGACAGAACGCAGACCTCGCTTACGGCAGTTGCAACAGCTTACGCTCAACTAAAATGTGACGCAAATCATATTAATGGTGAGTTATAGATTATTAATTAACCGTGTAGGGGTGACGATTAACGGCAGTGGAATATCCCATTCCGCCACAGGCAGTTGCTCGTGATGTTGGCAGTCGTGGGCATAGCCAACCGCCAGTGCTGACAGCTGCGGATTAGCCAAGGTGCGATCATAAAAACCACCGCCCATGCCCATGCGGTTACCCAAATTATCAAACGCCACCAAGGGGGTGAGGATCAGATCCAACTGACGCGGTAATACCAACTGTTGGCTATTGAGTTTGGGTTCCAGAATACCGAAACGATTTTGCTGCATTGTGGTCTGTGCATCGTAATGCAAAAACAGCAGGTTGCCGTGATTGAACGGATGTAACACGGGCAAACACGTCGCAATGCCGCGTTGCCATAAGGCCTCAAACAGCGGCGCGGTACTCAGCTCACCATCACAGCTAAAGTAGAGGGCAACCTGACGAATCGCAGGGCGCGCGTCAATAATCTCCAGCAAGCGTTGCGAGGCCATCGCCGCCGCTTCGGCTTGAAACTCGGCCGACAAACTACGGCGTTGCTTACGGATTTCCGCTCGTAACTGTTTGCAGTGCGCTAAACGCTCATCGTGGGGAATTGCGGTGCCAGCAGGAATCGTCAAAATCAAACTCTCTCAAATGACCGTGAGTTACGGCGGTGATTACCTTGGCTATCATCGGTGCTTCGGCCGACGAGTGCAAGTTGAGCGCAGAAACGAAAAAATCGGCCTTAGCCGATTTTTGAATTGGGATGCTCCCCAGAGTGCCGTTAGCCGGCGTAAGCCCTTGAACCAGAAGTTCAAGGTCGGGTCACTGATTACATCCTAAGGCTTCTCGGTTCGCGCCGAGCATGCTCAATGTCAGTAAAAACAGTAACCCTAAGGTCAAAGATATCGGCACAGGGACATTGCCAACTATCGAACACCCCAGGGAGCAAATTCGGGGTTGAGCCAAAAGGCTCGTTACACATTATTAGTTTAGTCTGCTCTATCGCTGCGCTCAACCAGCGCTTGCTCTAGGGTAGACTGCAACAACAGAATACGTTGATCCATTTGTTGCATATAATCTTGATTCTTTTGCTTTTCTGTCAGCAGTTCGTGGCCAATATTTAATGCAGCCATTACTAATAAATCTTCTCTGCTGAGACTGTTAGTTCGGCCTTTTAGCTGCGTTAACTGCTGCTCAATATTGTGTGCCACTAACCTCAGAGCCTTTTCTTGCCCTGCGGGACAAGCAATTGAGTAGCTGCGTCCCATCAAGGTGATATCTACAGCGTTAATACTCATTTTCGACAATCTTCCTATTGCCCGGCGTCTGAGGCGGACTATAAAGGCCTGCGTTTTAAAGTGCAAGTGACGAAAGCTGAACCGACGAGCAATCTGTTATTGATTGATGTTTCACTGAACAGATTCAGCACATAAGACCACTTAACCCTCGCAGTTTTCAGGCTTTACCTTGGTCAGCTTGGCCAACTCTGATAGCATTGCCGATGTAATTTACTCATTGAGATTGTGGGATATGGCGACTCCTCCTTCATTGCAGATTGATAAGCTGCGTGAACAGTTAGACTGTGCCGAAATCGGCCAACATCCAGTAGAAGTGCATGGCGCTCTGGTGGGCATTATTTGTGGCGGTGCAGCGGCAACAGATTGGCTGCAGCCTATGTGCGAATTGATGAATGATGGCAAACAGTTGCCAAGCGCGCTGAGCAGCTTGATCCAAGATATGCATCAAGATGTGGCTGCCCGCTTAGCTGACCCTGAGTTTGGCTTCACCCTACTGTTGCCAGAAGAGGAAGAACCGCTCGCCTCTCGGTTAGAAGCGCTGTCACTGTGGACCCAAAGTTTCCTCACTGGTATCGCGGTGGTGCAACCTAAACTGAATCAATCCTCTGAAGATGTGCGCGATGTGATCCGCGACTTGGCTGAAATCACCCAAGTGGATCTCGACGTTGGCGAGGATGAAGAAAGCGAAAGCGCCTTCCAAGAGTTATTAGAATTTGTCCGCATGTCGGCCATTCTCTGTTTTGCTGAGTTTGTGCTGCATGCGCAAGCCAGTGTCAGTGCCGAACAAGACAAAGGCATTTTGCATTAAGGAGTACAGGCCGTTTATGGCGGCCTGAAAATCGACATGGATTCAAACGCCAACTTGACTCAAGTAGATGTTGCGATTGTCGGCGGTGCAATGGTGGGCGCAACCACCGCATTGGGGTTAGCCCAGCAAGCTAAGCGCTGTGGTAAACCGTTAAAGATTGCCCTCATTGAAGCGCATCAATCCGGTCAACAAGATTCCGGTTTTGATGCCCGCGCCATCGCCGTTGCTGATGGCTCTATCTTCGCCTTATCCCAACTGGGTATTTGGCAAAGCCTTGCTAAACTCGGTACGCCAATCCGCGATATTCACGTATCAGACCGTGGCCATTTCGGCATGACCGAAATTAACGCTCAACGCTTTGGCTTGGACGCGCTCGGGCAGGTGATTGAACTCAGCCGTGCAGGCCAAGTGTTAGAAGCCTTGCTCACAAAAAGCGGCATTGAATACTACTGCCCAGCGACACTGGCCAGTATTCACAGCGAACAACAGCATCACACGCTGACCCTCGATAACGGCCAGCAGCTGCAATGCAAACTGCTGATCGCCGCTGACGGCCTCAACTCTAAAGTGCGTGAACTGCAACAGCTGCCGCTTGAGGTCAGTGAGTTTGGTCAAAGCGCCATTATCGCCAATATCAGCGTCAGCCAGCCGCACCACAACATGGCGTGGGAACGTTTCACCGAAAACGGCCCGATTGCCTTGCTGCCGATGGCTGATAGTGACGGCAAACCACGCTTATCGTTAGTGTGGGCGATGGCAACGCCGCTGCTTGAACGTCACCTAGCCATGAGCGATAGCGAATTTCTTAGCGCGTTGCAGCAAGCCTTTGGCAATCGCGCCGGTAACTTTTTAAAACTAGGTGAACGCCACTGTTATCCGCTGGCATTATCGCTGATGCCGCGCCCTGCGTATCATCGCACTGTCTATCTCGGCAACGCCGCGCAAACTCTGCACCCGATCGCGGGGCAAGGTTTTAACCTCGGTATGCGCGATGTGATGGCCTTGGTGGATGCGGTGGGCGATGGCTTGGCACAAGATCAGGATCTGGGAGGCGTTCAGCTTATCCATCACTACTTGCAAAGTCGTGAGCAAGACCGCCGCGAAACCATCGCCAGTATTGAACTGCTGGTGCGTGGATTCTCGAATCAATACTGGCCGCTAGTGGCTGGGCGCAATCTTGGCTTACGCATGCTGTCTTGGTTACCACCGCTGAAAACTCCGGTCGCACGCCGCGCCATGGGGTGGCAAGGTCGGCAGCAATCTCGTTCTCAAGCAAGGAGCTGAGCATGTTCAAAACACAAAGTTATGATGTGGCCGTGATTGGCGGCGGCATGGTGGGGCTCGCCACCGCATGCGGTCTTGCCAAATCTGGATTAGATGTGGTGGTGATTGATAGCAGCGCCGCTGCGCCTGTCAGCGGTGAGCCACGGCTGCGCGTCAGCGCCATCAATAAAGCCAGTCAAGCACTGCTGCAACACTTAGGTGCGTGGAGCAATATTCCAACCGCACGCTTAGCGCCGTATAGCAAAATGGACGTGTGGGAAAAAGACGGCATGGGCGCGATTCAATTTGATGCCGCTGCGGTGAGTGCTGACTCACTCGGCACCATTATTGAAAACGACGCAATCCATTACGCTTTAGCCCAAGCGGCTGCTGAGTACGACAACCTGCGCCTGCTCGAAAACGAAAAAGTGCGCCAGCTGGCCTTTGGTGAACGCGAAGCCTGGATCACCCTAGAACGGGGCGACAGCATTAGCGCTGCCTTGGTGGTGGCGGCTGATGGCGCTAATTCTTGGGTGCGGCAGCAGTGCCAAATTCCGCTGACATTTTGGGATTATGACCATCAAGCGATTGTGGCGACCATCAAAACGCAACTGCCGCATGGCGGTTGTGCGCGGCAGGTGTTTTCAGCCGATGGGCCATTAGCTTTTTTACCTCTGTATGGTGCCAACCTGTGCTCAATTGTATGGTCGGTACCGCCAGAAAAAGCCGAACAGCTATTAGCGTTAGATGCGGCGAGCTTCAGTAAAGCACTGACCGCTGCGTTTGATGGCAAACTTGGCTTATGCGAACTGCAAAGCGAACGTCACTCCTTCCCGTTGCGGATGCGTTTTGCGCGTCACTTTGCTCAACATCGGTTGGTATTGGCCGGTGACGCGGCGCATACCATTCATCCGTTGGCCGGGCAGGGCGTTAACCTCGGTTTCCTTGATGCTGGCGCGATTGTCGATGAGATCGCCAAACTGCACGATGAAGGCAAAGATATCGGCGCCTACGAAAACCTGCGCCCGCTTGAGCGCTGGCGTAAAGCGGAAGCGATGGAGATGATTGCCGCAATGGAAGGCTTCCATCGCCTGTTTGCTGGCAGCAATCCGCTTAAAAAAGCGATCCGCGATATCGGCTTAAACTTGGTTAATAGTGTTTCAGGAATGAAAACACTGTTCATACAACAGGCCATGGGACATAAATTCAAGTTACCGCGCTTATGTAAGCCTGATTAAATCTTCTAATCTGGCCACACAAATCCAGATAAAAGCCCAAAATATTTTAATATTCTGGGCTTTTATTTTGCTCATTAACTCGCCAATAGTGTGATACTAATCATCTGTCGCATTAAAAAAACTAATCTACAATAGATCGGATTAGAAATTTAACCTGTATAACGAAATCGCACGCAGTTTATACTCGGTGAGCATTTTAACCCTGTGTCAGCAGGATAAGAAAACCGCAAGCCCCGACAGAGAAGGGATAACAATGGCTAATAAAACTGTTCTCTACCAAAAGCACTTGGAAGCCAACGCGAAGATGGTCGACTTCCACGGCTGGGATATGCCCCTCAACTACGGTTCCCAAATTGAGGAACACCATGCTGTGCGTCAAGACGCAGGCATGTTCGACGTATCGCATATGACAGTGGTAGATATTGAAGGTGATAACGCTAAAGCCTTTTTGCGTTATCTGTTGGCGAATGATGTCGCCAAACTGAAAGTACCGGGTAAAGCACTCTACAGCGGCATGCTGAATGAAGATGCTGGCGTGATCGACGACTTGATCACCTACTACCTGACTGACACTTACTACCGCGTGGTGGTGAACTCTGCGACCCGCGAAAAAGATTTAGCGTGGATCAACAAGCAAGCAGAAGCCTTTGGCGTGAGCGTGATTGAACGTCCACAGCTGGCGATGATTGCTGTTCAAGGCCCGAACGCCAAAGCCAAAGCGGCCACTGTGTTCACTGCAGCACAAAATGCTGCCGTTGAAGGCATGAAGCCGTTCTTCGGTGTGCAAGCTGGCACTTTGTTTATCGCTACCACAGGTTATACCGGTGAAGCTGGCTACGAAATCATGGTGCCAGAAGCCGATGCCCCAGCCCTGTGGCAAGCACTGCTTGAAGCAGGCGTTAAGCCAGCCGGTTTAGGTGCACGCGATACCCTGCGTTTAGAAGCAGGCATGAACCTCTATGGTCAAGATATGGATGAAACCATCAATCCATTAGCCGCCAACATGGGCTGGACCATTGCATGGGAACCAAGCGACCGTGACTTTATCGGCCGTGCGGCACTGACAGAAATCCAAGCGGCTGGCACTGAAAAGCTGGTCGGTTTGGTCATGGAACAAAAAGGTGTACTGCGCCACGATATGCCTGTGTACTTCACCGATGCAAACGGTGTAGAACATGCTGGCATTATCACCAGTGGTACATTCTCCCCCACATTAGGCTATTCTATTGCGATGGCACGGGTTCCAAACGCAATCGGGGATTCTGCTGAAGTGGAAATGCGTAAAAAGCGCGTCGCTGTTAAAGTGATAGCGCCAAGTTTTGTGCGCAACGGAAAACAAGCTTTCTGAATTACGGTAAAGGAAAACAATAATGAGCGATATTCCTAACGAATTATTCTACACCGCTTCTCACGAGTGGGTTCGCAAAGAAGAAGATGGTAGCTACACAGTGGGTATCACCGAGCACGCCCAAGAGCTGCTGGGCGATATGGTGTTTGTTGAACTGCCAGAAGTGGGCGACACCCTGAGCGCAGGCGACGACTGTGCCGTGGCTGAATCTGTAAAAGCCGCTTCTGACATCTACGCGCCAATCTCTGGTGAAGTGGTTGCCGTAAACGAAGCGTTAGAAGATAGCCCTGAGCTGGTAAACAGCGAGCCATATGCTGACGGTTGGTTCTTCCGTATTAAGCCATCTGATGACGGCGACTTGGAAAACCTGCTTGATGCAGAAGCCTATCAGGCTGTTATCGACGAAGAGTAAGCGTCGATGCCAACGAAGCCCCAACTCAGGGGCTTCGTTTGTTTGAACAAGATTAGATCGATACCTCGTCTCCCCCTACAGACGCATATCGGCGACAAGTGGAAACAATAGTCAAATGACCAAGCAAACTCTCGCTCAGCTCGAGCAACACGATCTGTTTATTCGCCGCCATATCGGTGCTGATGCTGACCAACAGCAACAGATGCTGAATTATGTTGGCGCGGATTCTCTGGAAGATCTCACCGCACAAATCGTGCCGGAAGCTATTCGTCTTGGCCGTGAACTGGCACTGGATGACTCATGCACCGAAGCCGCAGGTACTGAATGCCTGCGTGAGATTGCCGCCAAAAATAAGGTGTTTAAAAGCTATATCGGTATGGGCTACTACGGTACTGAAGTACCAAAAGTTATCCTGCGCAACGTGCTGGAAAACCCAGGTTGGTACACCGCTTACACCCCTTATCAGCCAGAGATTGCTCAAGGTCGTTTAGAAGCGATTCTGAACTACCAACAGATGTCGATGGATTTGACTGGTCTGGATCTCGCCTCAGCATCACTGCTGGATGAAGCCACAGCCGCTGCTGAAGCAATGGCACTGGCTAAGCGTGTATCTAAGGCTAAAAATGCCAACATCTTCTTTGTCGCTGATGATGTATTCCCACAAACCATCGACGTGGTCAAAACCCGCGCCGAATGTTTTGGTTTTGAAGTCGTAGTTGGCCCGGCTGACACCGCCGCTGATTACGAGCTGTTTGGCGCCCTGTTCCAATACACCAACAAGCTGGGTGCGATTGGCGATTACGCCGCGCTGTTTGCCAAACTGCAAGAGAAGAAAGCCATTATCACTGTAGCCGCAGACATCATGTCGCTGGTGCTGTTGAAATCACCGGGCGCAATTGGTGCTGACGTAGTGTTTGGTTCGGCGCAACGCTTTGGCGTGCCAATGGGCTTTGGTGGTCCACACGCAGCATTCTTTGTCACTAAAGATGCCCACAAGCGTTCAATGCCAGGCCGTATTATCGGTGTATCAAAAGATACTCGCGGTAACAGCGCGCTGCGTATGGCAATGCAAACCCGTGAGCAACATATCCGCCGCGAAAAAGCTAACTCAAACATCTGTACTGCACAGATCCTGCTGGCCAACATGGCATCGTTCTACGCGGTTTATCATGGCCCACAAGGTCTGAAAACCATCGCTGAGCGCATTCACCGTTTGACCGACATTCTGGCGGCTGGCTTAAGCGCCAAAGGCGTGAGCCTCACTAACAGCACTTGGTTCGACACCCTGACGTTCACCGTTGCGGATGTTGATGCGGTAGTTGCCCGTGCGGCAGCGGCTGAAGTGAACCTGCGTGTTGATGCTGAAGGCACACTGGGTGTCAGCTTGGCTGAAACCACCACTCGCGCTGATATCGCTGAACTGTTCGATATCATCCTCGGTGCAGGTCATGGTTTGGATGTCGCCGCGCTGGATAGCGACATTGTTGCTAATGGCATCGCGTCTATCCCTGAGCACTTAGTGCGTGAAGATGCGATTCTGACTCACCCAACCTTCAATCAGTATCACAGCGAAACTGAGATGATGCGTTATATCAAACGTCTTGAAGACAAAGACTTAGCGCTGAATCACTCAATGATTTCTCTGGGTTCATGCACCATGAAGCTGAACGCAGCGGTGGAAATGATCCCAGTCAGCTGGCCTGAATTTGCCAACATGCACCCATTCTGCCCACAAGATCAGGCACAAGGTTACACCCAACTGGTGAACGAACTGTCTGATTGGTTGGTGGAAATCACCGGTTACGATGCCGTGTGTATGCAGCCGAACTCAGGCGCACAAGGCGAATACGCTGGTTTGTTGGCGATTAAGAAATACTACGAAGCCAACGGCCAAGCACACCGCGACGTGTGTTTGATCCCACACTCAGCTCACGGCACTAACCCAGCATCAGCCCAGCTGGCGGGTATGAAAGTGGTCGTGGTTGAATGTGACAAGCAAGGTAACGTTGATATGGCCGATCTGCGCGCACGCGCTGCAGAAGTGGCTGACAACTTAGCTTGTATCATGATCACTTACCCATCGACTCACGGCGTGTATGAAGAATCTGTGCGCGAAATCTGCGATATCGTGCATCAACATGGCGGTCAGGTGTACCTCGATGGCGCCAACATGAACGCGCAGGTGGGCATTACTGCACCGGGCTTTATCGGCGCTGACGTATCGCACCTTAACCTGCATAAGACCTTTGCTATCCCTCATGGGGGCGGCGGTCCAGGTATGGGTCCTATCGGTGTTAAGGCACACTTGGCACCGTTCGTCGCTGGTCACTCAGTGGTAAAACTGGGCAAAGCAAGCGACAACAACGGCGCAGTATCTGCGGCGCAATACGGTAGTGCGGGCATCCTGCCAATCAGCTGGATGTACATCAAGCTGCTGGGCGCGAAAGGCTTACGTCTGTCGACCCAAACCGCCATGCTGAACGCTAACTACTTGGCCAAAAAGCTGTCTGAGCACTATCCAGTGTTGTACCGTGGCCGTAACGACCGCGTGGCGCACGAATGTATTATCGACCTGCGTCCTCTAAAAGAAGCATCAGGCGTGACTGAAATGGATATCGCTAAGCGTTTGAACGACTACGGTTTCCATGCGCCAACCATGAGCTTCCCAGTAGCGGGTACGCTGATGATTGAGCCAACCGAGTCTGAATCAAAAGTGGAATTGGATCGCTTTATTGAAGCGATGGTGTCTATCCGTGGCGAAATCGCCAAAGTGGAAGCCGGCGAGTGGCCAGCGGATAACAACCCGCTGCACAATGCGCCGCACACTATGGCGGATATCATGGACCCAACGTTTGATGAGCGTCCTTACAGCCGTGAACTGGCGGTGTTCCCAAGCGCGGCAGTACGTGCCAATAAGTTTTGGCCGACGGTTAATCGTATTGATGACGTTTTCGGGGACAGGAACCTTCACTGTAGTTGTGTACCTGTTTCTGAGTACAAATAACATTTTAAATCATGATCACATCAATTGTAGTTGGATACCGCTGCATTGTAGTTGGAAACAGCAATTGAAGTTGGAAACTCGATAGCCTAAGAAGGCGAACCAAATGGTTCGCCTTTTTGCTATGTCGCCTTCCCGAATTGTTCATGCCCCATTCCAAGCTAGCGCACTTATCCGTCAGATTTGCGGCTAAGTACTTGACATATTTTTTCTAATCAGTTTAGTGTCTAGTGCACTGAGTGCTTACCACGGTATATTTTTTAAGTAAAATATAGGAAGATAATAAGCAGAATAATAATTTTAAATTTGGATGACTTATATATAGATGGAACTAGAAAAGGAGATCCCCTCCCCAAAAAGCGCCAATGTTCCTTTGTCGGCAGTATCAGCTTTAGCTGGCGAAGTTATATCGCCATTAAGGCGTTTGCAGCAAATGGACGAAGACGATTGGGAAGAATTTACTTGTGAACTAGCAACTTATTGGAAAACACAGTATTTGCGAGTCAATCGGGTTGGGGGAGCTGGTGATATGGGGCGTGATGTTATTGCTTACACCCCAGATGGAAGTTGGGAAAATTTTCAGTGCAAATATTACAGCTCACCTTTGAATTTGACAGATGTTCTGTTAGAAATTGGTAAGCTTTGTTACCACTCACATCAAGGGCATTTTTCTATGCCTGCAAAATATTACTTTGTTGCTAAGAGTGGCTTAAATGGCGTTAGCCTTAACGCCCTTAAAGATTCTAATAAGCTGAAAGCAGAACTCATTTCTGGTTGGGATAAAAAGTGCAAAGACAAAATCACTAAGAAAAAGAGTGTAAGCCTAGAAGGTGATTTTCTTAAATTTGTTGAGCATGATGTTGATTTTACAATATTTGATCAAATCCCACAGCTGAGGCTTATCGAATTACATAAAAATCATACTCCTTATTACATAAGAAGATTTGGAGCATTAGAGTTTGATCGGCCAGCCCCTGCAATACCTCCAAACGATATTCAAAATAATGAATTGAAATATATTGCAGAGTTATTAAAGGCAATAGAGTCTATAGAATCTCAGGTGAGTTCTGTTGATGATTTGGAAGCATTTCCTGCGTTTTTAATGGAACTAAAAAGTGCGCGTAAAAACTTCTATTCAGCAGAAAGCTTAGAGAAATTCTCCAGAGACTCAATGCCTCCTGATACATACGAAAATTTGCTTGAAGATTGTTATGAAGCAATTTCTAGCCTGGTTCTGATGGTTCACAATAATGGCTGGGATAAATATTTGGCTATCTCGAATCACGTAACACAAGTTTCATTTTCTGCGCATCCATTAAATCTATACATGAGTATTCGTGATAAGAAAGGTGCTTGCCACCAATTGGTGAATAAAGGTTTTTTAAAATGGAACAAGTAAAACTTAAAGCCCCTAAGATATTTAATAGTGATGTTGAATTGGCAACTAGAGTCGCACTAATACTGTCGAGTATGGAAGGTGAGAAATTCGACATAGATGAATTGGTCTTATTAGATTACGCGCTATTGTATTCAAGCGAATTCAATGGGCCATCAAACCTTCATCCTGCTGTCCCAAATCATTTGGCAGAAATTGCACAACGGAGAGAGTTGCTACCTAAGTCGCTTTTGTTTTTTATTAAAAAAGGGCTAATTGACGTTCGCTATGATGAAAAAGGAAAATCTTTTTGTGCGAATAAAAATACAAATAGCTTTGTTAGTTGCTTAAATTCAAGTTATTTCATCAAAATTTGGGAACGATTAAGTTGGTTGTCTGAGAATTACAATCGGATTATCCAGATACCAATAATGGAGTTGAGAAAAGGAGTATCGAGTCCGGCATGATTATTAAAAGAATATCCGTAATAGGAAAAGGCAAACCGAAGGCTGAACTTTGCTTTGATAAAGGACTCAATGTTGTTGCTGGTGCATCTGATACTGGTAAGTCATATGTCATTAAGTGTTTTCAATATATTTTTGGTGCTGAAGAGCCTCCTAAAAATATTGACGAAGCTAAAGGCTACAATACAGTTGAAACAGAAATTAAAGTTGACGAAAATGAAAGCTTTATTCTTCGAAGGGAGATATCGGCTACCAAACCTCAAGTTACTCTAATTAAACTTGAGCCAGATGGTACAGAATCAGAAACTATTGTTTTAAACCCAAGCCACAAAGGAAAAAACAATCTATCGGCATATATTCTCGGAAAATTGGGCTTAAACGGCAAAGTATTAGTAAACGGTGTACAGAGTTTAAAAACCTCTTCTTTGACTTTGCGTGTACTGAGTAAATTATTTTTAGTCGATGAAGGACGGATGATTACCGAATCCTCACCTCTGGGTGAAGGCCAGCGAGAGTATACTCAAGAAACGTCATTACTTAAAACTTTGCTCACTGGTGCAGATGATTCAGTCGTTAAAGAGTTGAAACAACAACAAGATACAGAAGGAGCTGTAGAATCGCGTGTTAAAGCTTTGGAAGAGTATGTTGCCAAGAAATTTTCTAACCATGAAGAAGTAAAGTCCACAACAGAAAAGTTAGACTCAGAATTGAATGAGTTAGAGGAATCTCTATCTAAGGCTCAAAACGAACTAACCGCTCTGGTTGAAGCCAATAGTGAACTTGATTCTAAAAGAAATAAATTTAGGGGTGAACTAAGTAAGTTACGTGAAGCAGAAAAAGAAAACCTTCTACTACAGGGGAGATTTAGCCTTTTAATTGAGAAATATAATTCAGATTTGGAAAGGTTAGAGGCAGGAGCTGAAGCGGCTTCTTTTGTTGAACTATACGAGTTGGCTAATTGCCCAACTTGCGGACAAGAGTTTGAACAAGAAAAAGATGTAGAAGAGCTAAAGCAATTGGTGCAAAGCACCGAGGCGGAAATCAATAAAAATAAATTTCGAGTTAAAGGGTTAACTGATTCAATTGAGGACCTAAAGCAAGAGTATCAAGCACTTGCAAAAAAGATAGTTCAAAAGGAAGCAACACTTAAAGAGATATCGGAAATCATAGAAGGGAATATATCTTCGAAGTTTAAGGACTACAACGTAGCTATTCGACTATTAAATAGTAAAAAGAATGAATTTTTGAAACAAAGAGCCATAGTGGATTCTCGTGAAAGCTTATTAAAAGAAATAGGAGAATTGCGTGTCCAGCTTGAAGACAGAACTGAAAAATATGTATTTCCTGATTTTAGTGCTGAGTTAACCGCCTTGTGTAAGAACATTAGTGCAATCTTACAGCGTTGGTCATTTCCCGGACATGAAGACGTTACTTTTGATATGAAAACTAGGGATTTGGTAATTGGTGGCAAGCCAAGATCCCATTTTGGTAAAGGATACCGAGCAATTTCGTATGCAGCTTTTTCACTAGGCTTTATGGAATATTTGTCTAAGTTTGAACGCCATCCAAAACTTGTAATTCTTGATTCTCCGTTGACCACTTATCGAGCGGGTGACAATGATGAGAATGATGATGAGGTTCAATTAAAAAAAGATATGATTTTTGCTTTCTACATTGATCTTTGCGATTCGTTTAAAGATAAGCAAATAATCGTGTTTGAGAACCAAGAGCCAGATGAAGTTTTGAAAACAAAAATGACTTACTACCACTTTTCTAAGAACAAGGAAATTGGTAGATATGGATTCTTTCCAGTAGCTTAATTTAAGGATCGTAAATCCGCTGTATCCATATGAACGGTCGGATCTACGATTTTAACGTTAGACGTTTCCTGAGTGTCGCTCCCTTCTTGCAGTTCCCCGAGAACAGCCAGAGTGCTAACCCGTATTCATACATCTTGAATAATCCGATGGCAGGCACAGATCCGACTGGGTTTATGATGGCCAATAATGTATAGGATGAGTGAATTTTGCACGAGGTTAGAAGTTTTGCTATAGAAAGTAATCATTCAAACTCTAATCAAGCAAATCCGCTGACTCATTTATGTCCCAGCGACGTGTCTGCGTCGAATTGCTGAAACATCTTTGCTCCTTTTCCATTTTCGGAAAAAATTTCGCGATCATAGACTGCGGACATTTCCCCAAAAAACTCATTTAACGTAAATGATATTCATGGAGAAATAGTGATTTTTTATATTTGTAAAGTCGCTTGGGGACATTAGCGACTTAGTGCTTATCCCTGCTACGAACATCCACATATAAATAAGGGGAATTTGTAATAAGAGTTAGTTAGCGTATAGGTGCACCATTTAAATTTGAAAGCTCTTTTTCAAAAGTTGATTCTTTGGACTTTAGAACATGATCAACATGTGAGTAGTACCTAATCAGATCTTCAATCACCACTCTATCCGGCGAAGATAGTTCATTTTTTCTGGTAGCATTCTCAAGAATACGTTTGCTAAGTGTTTTGTTACTAGAGGCATCCAACTCATTCATTAACTTAACGATCATCTCAAGATAATAAGCATATTGACTATCGGTAAGCTTATTCGACTTAACTAAAGTATAAAGTGTACTACCAAGCGTAGAAGCCGCCCATTTTATAGGTACACTGTTGGCATTCAGTTGAACCTTGCTATTTTCATCAGAGTCATATGTGGCTGCGCCAACCCAGCCTCTTAATGCATCTAACGATTGATAAATGAGATAATCGAAACGAGTCGGGAACTCTTTTTCTTTGTCCACATCAGGGCTAGGCATATAGTTATTAAGCATTTTGATCTGATCCAGTAATAGTGGACACTTTGCTAAGCACTATTTTTTAATTCAAAGTTTTCTGGGCTCAAATAACCAAGAGCACTATGCCGTCTGGTCCGATTGTAATCAACCTCAATGTACTCAAATACAGCTTGTCTCATTTGATCTCGTGTCATGAGAGGCTCATCTTGCAGCGCTTCAACCTTTAATGTGTGGAAGAAGCTTTCCACGCAGGCATTATCCCAACAATTTCCTTTACGGCTCATGCTTTGTACTAACTGATGTTTCTGAAGCAAAGCACGGTAATCATTTGCGCAGTATTGGCTGCCTCGGTCGCTATGGACAATCACGCCGGTAGGAAAGCTTCGGCGGAATAAAGCCATCCTCAATGCATCACAAACAAGCTCCGATGTCATTCTGCTTGCCATCGACCAACCCACCACTGTGCGAGAGTAAAGGTCAATGATTACAGCCAGATATAGCCATCCTTCGTTGGTGTACAGATACGTGATGTCGCCAGCCCACTTCAGGTTCGGCGCATTTGCAGTAAAGTTCTGCTCTAGCAAATTAGGTGCGACTGGATGCTTGTGGTTGCTGTCGGTCGTTACCTTAAATTTCTTCGCTGCCTTTGGCACTAAACACTGCCGTGACATGCTGTCCATAATGGTTTTGATATCCGCCTTACAGTCATTATCCGCTAAATCTTGCTGAATACGCCGTGCGCCATTGCGCTTCTTGGAATCGTCAAAAGACGCTTTAATCAGCACATCACGGGCCGCACGCTTAATCGCTCTTGGGCTCAGCGTCATGCCGTTCTGCCGCCAGGTGTAATACCCACTACGCGATACCTTGAGTACCTCCACCATTCGCTTGAGAGAAAAACGGTGCTGATGCTCGAGGATGAACTCAAATCTGGCTACTTTTGGTTCTTCGCGAAGTAGGTGGCCGCCTTTTTTAGGATGGCCAAATCTTCCGCTTGTTCAGCAAGTTGGCGTTTAAGCCTTGCGACCTCAGCAGCAAGTTCTGCTTCCCTAGACGTAGTATTGGATTTCTTCTCAGTACTGGAACGCCAATTGTAGAGTTGGGATTCGTAAAGATTAAGCTCACGCGCTGCGGCGGCTACACCAATCTTTTGAGCGAGCTTAAGAGCTTCGGCTTTAAATTCTTGCGTATGGATCTTGCGGGGTTTCTTTGTTGACATACTTCACCTCAATAAGCGATTTTACTCACTTAGCGAGATGTCCAAAAGTACCGGATCGGATCATTTCATCTACATATCTTTCTATGTACATCAGCCACATATGATCTTGGTGCCCCATGTGAATGGCTCTTGATGTCATTACGGTGAAGAAGTGAATACTTACGAAGATAGGACATGTCCATTTCTCTTCTTCGTAATAGGTATATGAGAACGGCTTGTTATAGTAATTATCTTCACCTTTTTGTTTTTTGATAAACTCTTTGGTGTAATCGCCAATGGGTTTCCAGACACCAACTTGAGAAGCAATTTCGATATCTTTGAAGTAGAAGCTCAACAGGGGGTTAGAGTCATCGATGTAATACTCACCTGTATAAGAGCAATTTTGGTTATCTTGAAGTTCTCGGTAGAGAGGGCTTGATGTGTTGGCAATCAGTTCTTTTAAAAACAACGTAGTAAATTCGTCATCAGCACTAAAACGAACTGTTGTAAATTTCGCACAAAGCAATGGTTGTGTTTGAGCTAAGTGCCTAACAAAAAGGTGGGACTTAAATATCGCAGAAATGCTCGTGGATACATCTTCTCTGTATTTTCTATGATCAGGCAAGCAATACGACAATGTGAACGCAAAAGGCTTCATCAGATTAATAAGAGTTGTTTTGACACGACTACTGTTTGAACTATCATGAGGTTCTTTGCCTAATTCCAGCTCAATTAGATCCTGAATTGAAGGACGATAAGGTGCCATTAATCTAGATCGAATTCGGTCGAACCACCGATCATGAAAGGCTAGTAAGAATTGATGATGATATTTATCTAATAAGAATGCCAATTGTTCAAACTTCTGATTTCTGAGTAAATGACTTGATACTTTTTGCCAGTCAGCAGTTTTTGATTTAGGCAGACGTTTTCCACCTAGCTTTAAAGCTAAGTAAAGTAAGATCGCAACGATAGCAGTAAAGGCAGTTATCTTCTCATCAAAACCCCATAGCCATTTGAACGGCAAAGCTAAGTCAATAGCACTCAATACAGGTAGGTAGATTGTATAGAGTAGAGCGCTGACAAGAAAGCCAACTACGGATTTATCAACCCATGAGAACCTAAGTTTCAAGTCAATTCGCTTCTCTTCGGCGAGTAGTGTATATCCTGCGACTAATATGGCTAGCACCGTTAGGGCGTTTGCGTCCACTGTGTGTCCTTATTGTAATTCTGCTATAACAAGCTCTAAGCTTTTTATGTTTCACAACTCTCTGAAATCCTTAGCGCATCTTCAATCTCGACGCCAAGGTATTCAATCGTGCTTTCGAGCTTAGCATGACCCAGAAGTAACTGAATAGCCCTAAGATTCTTGGTCTTAGCGTAGATCAAAGAAGGCTTGGTTCGACGTAGTGAATGCGTACCGTATTGCGTTTTGTCTGAGCCTATATCAGTCACCCAATGGTTCACTAGCGTGGTGTAATGGTATGAGATTGGTTGTCCCTCACGGCATGGACTAAGGGAAAGAAAGTCTGTTGGTGCCAACGTATTTTGAATGATCCACTGTGAAAGTGTTTGCTGAGTCTTTGGTGTAATTTCGAAGTGCACCTCTTGTTAGGTCAGAATACATAAAATAATAAATCGAGGATTATTTAGACCATCCACCCTAAATGATTTCTGTCCCAGCGAGTTCTTTGCAGGTATGAAACTGTTCAAAGAAAACAGGGGGTAATCTTTAAGAAAGTTTGACATTTTTCGGAATCATCAAAATTTAGCTGCACATATCCTAAGGCAGATACTCGACTACAGCTCGGCTGTCAGTGAGGTGAAACTGTAGCTGAGCGTGTCCATAATGCGCCCAGGCAGGCTGCATTTCTAAATTGCTCTCCCGGTTTAAATGGATGAGTATTCAAAGTGAATGATTTGGTAACGTCATCCCAGCCCTTATGCTGGCTTTGATTGAGCGTTATATATCCCTGCTTAGCTAATGAATCGCGTAGCGCTGAAAAAGGGATGGGATCATATGAATGTCGGCATTCGTTCCAATAGAACCCTACGCAGCTAGCACTCCCATTTCTTTCATTCGCGCTTGAAAGAAACTTCTCATCAATAGTGAACGTATCTCCATGCTGCCTAAACAGTCGTTCTGGCAGTAGCTCACTATCGTCGAATTCAAATTGGCGATGTTTTTCAGCCATTTCATTGGCGAAGATATTGGGCAGCAATCGTACTATATTTTTCACGTCATCCAGTCCTCGATGATGTTGTCCCCGTGGGGTTATGCCTACTAGCTCCATTGCTCGCTGCATTCCAACGCGTTTTTTGAGGTGCTGTGCTTTAGCGAATGCCTTCTTTAAATTGAAGATCTGACTAAACTCAAGCGGTGCTAGTTGATGACATTCGCAATCAAGTCCTAACTGAACTGCATCATAGGCTCCCCAACTGCAAAAGATGAGCGAGTCGTATGCTCGATACCAATCAATAAACTGCTGAAAAACATCACCAAATGGTAATGCGTTATCGATGTCGACTTGCTGGATCCCTGTCAGATTTCTGCAAAACTCGGAAAGTTTGGGATGCTTGAGTGGTTTAATTAACTGGCTGAATTCATCAATAACGGTGAGGTGCCGGGTTTCAACAATCACGGCTCCTATCTCGATGGTTTCTCGGTGTTCTGGGGGAATGGAATCGTCAGCAGTACAGGTGTGCTCGATATCTACAATGAGTAGGTGTGAGAAATAGCACCTTAGTGCTTGAAATCCAAGCGTCGAGTAGGTGATTTCAACATCATTTAGATGTGGCATTGTGATTTCATCCCCTGAAAAATGACCATCGATAAGATACTTAAATCTACCTCAAACTCTGGTAGCTTCATCACGTAAACAACGCAGTTATAGAGACCAAACATTCACAGTAACGTGTTTCATTTGATAGTATACACTGTATAAAAACACAGTATGCAGGGTTTTGCCATTATCCATGAAAGTCGTCCCTATTTATGCGAGCGCAGGGATAACCGGTTTTGAATCCCCAGCCGCCGAATATAGCCAGTTACCCCTCAGCCTAGATGAGCTGCTTGTTGAGCATCCATCAGCGACTTTTTTTTGCATTGCCAATGGTGATTCCATGCAACAAGCTGGGATTTTCGATGGTGATGTTTTAATCGTTGACCGACATGTCAATCGGATGAGTGGCGATGTGATTGTCGCCAATATAAACGGTGAGTTTGTCTGCAAGTTCATCGATACCAAGCAACGTCTGCTTCTGTCGGCAAATGAAGCTTATCAGCCCGTGCCAATCTCTGAGTTTGATACCTTTTCGATTGAGGGCGTTGTGGTGCGAGCTGTCCGTTGCTTTAGACCTTGTCGGTTATTGAGGCGCTCGTAATGTTTGCGTTGGTCGATGCTAACTCCTTCTATTGCTCTGCTGAACAGGTGTTTAGGCCTGACTGGCGTGGCAGGCCTATCGTTGTGCTGTCGAACAATGATGGCTGTGTCGTCGCCGCCAACCGGCAAGCTAAGGAAGCCGGTATCGAAAAATTTAAGCCTTGGTTTCAAGTAAAGGCATTAGCACAACGGAAGGGCGTGATTGCCTGCTCATCAAACTATGAGCTCTATTCCGACTTATCTTCAAAGATGATGCAAATCGTTGGACAGTTTGCGCCTCGGCAGCACATTTACAGCATTGATGAGACATTTCTCGACCTCAGCGGCATGAGGCTGAATGAATCTGAGCTATTGTCCTTGGGGGCGGATATCCGCCGAACCGTATGGCGGGAAGCGCGTTTGCCTGTCGGTGTCGGTTTCGGTGAGACCTTAACGCTGGCAAAAGCAGCCAATCATGCTGCTAAGCGCATCGAAGGTTTCAATGGCGTCTGCGCCATCAATAGCGAAGCCACCCGGCAATCTATGCTTGCCCAAATGCATGTCTCTGATGTGTGGGGGATTGGCCGTAAGTTGAGCCGTCGACTTGAAGCGATTGGGATTACTACCGGATTACAACTCTCCAAACTTCCTATCAAGTTAGCTCGTAAGCAGTTCAGTGTCGAAATAGAGCGTCTAGTCTTAGAGCTCAATGGCACGCCCACTCGAAATTGGGACGAAGCACGGGCGGATAAACAACAAATCTTCTCAACACGCTCCACTGGTGAGCGAATTCAAACGCTCGAGCCCCTGAAGCAGGCATTTGCTATGCATGTGGCAAAAGCTTGTCAGAAGGCCCGGCAGCAGCATAGTGTCGCGGCTTCCATACTTATCTTTGCGCATAACTCACCTCATGACGATGGCGTGTCCCGAGGGTTTAGACACGTGCTGCGCTTAACGACCGCAACGAATGATAGCCTGACCATCGGAAGCCAAGTCGCTGGAATAATTCCAAAGCTGTTTGTACCCAATGTGCGCTATTACAAGATAGGCGTTGGCTTAGTTGACCTCAGGCCACAAGAGCATGTGCAATACGATCTATTCACGCCACCGGCTGAAGAGCCGAAACTCATGGCGGTTTTAGATAAGCTCAATCAACGTTATGGTAGTGACACGGTATTTGTCGCGGCCCAAGGCATTCATGAAAAATGGCATATGCGGCGTGACCTACTCACCCCACAGTACACCACGGACTGGCGGCAAATCCCGGTCGTAAAATGCCGCTAAATAATGGAGTCAAAGATGGTTAGATTTTTAGTCGCAGTATTGCTCAGTTTGAGTGCTACTAGCACGATGGCGGCGGAAGCGAGGATGTCGAATAGCCACATCTGTCATGACAGCAGTAGTCCGTATTACGCACGCCTCAAACATTTTACGTCCTACTCAACCATGGATGCTTGTCTCAAGGCAGGTGGTCATTTACCTAAGCAAGCCAAAAGCGCATCAAAACAGCATGCCGCCGACTCAACGTACTCAAGGAGCAAATTTGGTCACGGCTGGGATGATGCCGACCATGATGGTCAAGACACTCGTCAAGAAGTGCTTATTGCCCAGAACACAGCCCAGATAACGCTCAGTCGTTCGGGGAGAGTGAAGCAAGGACGTTGGACATCAATGTACTCTGGCAAAACTCTCTTTGCAGCCTCTGCCTTAGATATTGACCACATTGTGCGCTTGGCAGCACGGTGCGGATAAGTGGTCACAAGACCGTAGAGAGCAGTTTGCTAACGACCAACGAAACCTTGTCGCTGTTGAAGCATCATTGAATCGTTCAAAGGGGGATAAAGGACTTGATGAATGGCTGCCTCCTGCGAACCAGTGCCAATATATCGCGCGATTTTTAAGAGTACTCAAACAGTATCAGTTGAACGTCAGTGCTACCGAAGAAGCGCAATTCAGCAAACTCAGGACGCAATGCAAATCATAATGGCTACAAATGGATATTCATGACCGCATTTGCACTGCGAAAAGCACCATATTTTATGTAACCTATTGAATATGAAACTAGTTTTATTGGTTTTGTTAGCCAGAGTTTGCGTTGAAAGTCAACAAATAAAAAATGTGGTGCCCGAATCAAAGACTTAGAAATTTTTTTGCATGCGTTACTGTAAAACTGAAAAAAAAGGTCCTACATATATAAATAAGAAATGACGTATTAAAAAATGAGGGCCCTTTAAGCAAAGAAATTGGGTAAATCTAGACTCCTAACTGAGTGATTTTTGACTGACATTTCTGCTTATCAGTAGAAGCCAAGATGCAAACTGGAGCCTTCAAGCGAAGCTTGGTAAAAAGAAAGTTTTTGAGATCAATAGACCGCCCAAAAAGCCGTTTTTTTGAGGTGGGGGGTATTTCAACCAACAAACGGGTATACTTGCTTGAAAATCACTCAATGCATGGAAGCTTGAATGTACATCGATAACAACACGCTCACAGGCTATCTTGGTGAACATCCAAACCTAACCCTTTCATGTAGTGCAGATGTAGACGAGCGCTATACATTCTTGTTTCTGCGCCTGATGCGGGAGCTCAAGCGATTCAGCCAAGCTGATGTGCAGATACACGTGTTCTACATCGATATTGATAAACGCACGGGCGTACCCACACCGCAAGTAGAGGTGATTGGACAAGCGCCATCCGAGTTTGAGTTGCTTTGCGACAGATATGAGCTGTTGTATAAGCTTGCACTGATCTCCTAAGTGCTTTAAACAGCGCAAACGAGTAAATCGTCATGACATTTGCTGAAAGTGATATTGAGACAACGATCATTCCATCGCCTCGGACTCGCTATGCCGCGACCGAAGTTGGCGTTCGAGTCAGGCATATCCGTTCGGGCATTATTGCTGAATCAACAAACGAGCCATCCCAGTACCTTAACAAGCAAGTTGCGTTATCTGCACTCAGCCGCTTACTTAACCTGACGAGTTAGCACTGCTATCCACAGGCGTGTGATAAGCGCTTTTATCTTTTGAACTGTTGTCATGTCGGGAATGAACAGCTCTGCGTGGCATAAATCGAGAGCTGACGGAGTGCTTGTAAGCCTATCTGTAGACCTAGGCATCTATTTAACCCCTGTTATCAGTAAAAACTCAGTCATTTTGATATTGGATAGGTGGCATCCATTTTCAGCAAATTGAGCCTCTATCTGTTGAAGCGCAATTTTGTGAAAACTGCGCAAAGCACCTTCGGTTTGAGGTTGAAGCCAATATTCAGATTCAGCTTTACTGCATACCCAGAATCCATCGGTGTTGGTGCGGCTCGAGAAGTTGTCCACGGTGAGATCCTCTACCAAGTCGCATGAGTTATCACCAAAGGCAATAAATAGATGAAAGTGACTATCAAAGTCTGGATGGTTCGAAACAAATATTTTCCACCCCGATGGATGATATTCAATAATGCCGTGTTTCTTCATTGATAATGTCCTTACTTGTATTTTTAAATAAAAGTAATTGTGTTTTTTTGAATAGTCAATCATCTAAGGTTGTTATTAAATTGATATTAACTGCTTTTCGTTTTTTGACATGAAATTTATTGTTTATATATTATGTGGAGATTTTATCTGATTTAAAATAAGTGTAACTTCTTAAATGGTTGTTTTTATTATTGATTTTTTGATTCTTGGTTGGTTTTTTTGTTGGAAAAATGACTGAAAAATCAATATGTTGTATATTATATTGGGTTAGATTTTTTAGTTATCCATAAAGAGGTTTTATATAACCATTTAAATTTAATGCTCAATTAAATCATTGTTGTTTATTCTGTTTTTTATTTTTGTCTATTTTTGAATTTTTAGTGTTTTTACGGATGGTAAAATTTTGTCTTGATATTGCCTTTTTACATACCTATATTTTTTGAAAATATTTAAAATGGTATGAAATTTTGAAAAATGTTATTCAGCCTGAAATTAATAAGTCAGAATTAAATAAGATTGAATCCTATACTGCGAAATTAAAAAGAGAGAAAAATTATAAGCCGTGGCTAACCGCAAGAAACTCTCACACGTACGGACAAGCACAAGTCATCTCAAGTGTGAAATTCGGTCGTGTCCATCACTTCCTCAGTCGAGGCGAGGCTGCTGCATTTTTTCATTTCGAAGCTAATCAGAATGTCATCGCATTGTACGAGCAGTATCCGCTGCCATTAAATGAAACGATGCAAATCGCAATTGCACTGAACATCGTGCATCCAGCTACGACACTGGAGTTTGAACAATATGACGGTGTAAAAGTCGCAAAAACGATGACGCTTGATTATCTAGTCCAATACCGCAGTGGCGATTGGGATGCCTATAACTTTAAGTATGCGTCCTCGCTCGATCCAAATTTCACAGATCCGCGACAAGTTGCGCGAACTCGCGCTAAAGAGCTAATAGAACGTGCTTATTGTGAGCAGAACAACATCTCGTGGCGTCAATTGACTGAGCATTCGTTTGATGAAGAGCTTACGCGCAACTTAATTTACTTACGTGAATGCTTTGAACGCCCCGATGTGATTGAAGTAAGTGATGATGTGAAATCGGCTTTATTGTTTCAGTTTAAAAAAGCGTTTAAAGAACATCCTCTGCACGCTATCAGAGACATTCTTGAGCATGTCGGAACATGCTTTGGGCTCACACTGAAAGAGACAGAATTGTTTTTTCAGCTACTCGTCTATCGCCGACAGTTACTCTGTGATTTGACTCAGCCTTTAGTCCTGAATCGTCCGCTGCCAGTCGAACCTGAGCTGGAAGTTTATGCGAATTAATCAAAGAATCGTCTCAACAAATGATAACTCAGTGAACTGGTTGATAGTCGCCATAGATGATACATCTGGGATGATTGCTGTCAGTGATTTGAACGCTGTTCGCCCGAGACGACCCACGGTACTCGCTGTCAGCGACGTGATTCGACACATCAATGCTAACCGGTGGGCGTTAGCTGAACATGAGTTTCCGGCAGCACTTTATGTCAGCGATAGCAAAATGAAAGAGATTCATCTTGCGAAACAATTAGCACATCATACATCTGCGGCGAAAAGTAAGAGCAAACAACTACGTGATCCCCTGCAAATGCGAGATGAGGCGTGGAGTGCGCTTTCTCCTCTGTTGAGTGATCCAGCAAAATTACACACCTATTTATACGGTCATAGTGCAGGTATTGTCAGCGAGCTCATGAGCGGCTCCAATCGCAGTAAGAAATACATCACGAGTAATCTCAATGCATATTTTTACTATGGCAGTATCAAAAACGCGTTGCTGCCGAAGTACTTCTGGTGTGGTAGTGAATTTACGTTGCCCCAGGAGCCGGTGCGTTTAGATGATGGCTCTTTCGACCTGTCTAGCAAACCAGGCCAAAAAGTTAAGTACGGAGCACAACAATACCGACACGTAACAGCAAAAGACATTATAGAAATTAAAGTTTTTTTGAAGAAAAACTTGAAGAATCGGCAGCAAGTCAAGTTGAGCTACTTGTACGATGAATATGTTTACGGTTGTTGCTCTGTGGCTATTCGTCCAGAAAATATGCCTGATGATGAAATCGCGGTTGAACTGCGAATGCCTCTCCCGAAGAATCATCGTTTATCTCCTCGGGCATTCTCCCGCCAAGTTAAGAAGATTGTGCCCCGTTTAGAGTGGATTAGAAAGCAGGTCGGGGCGAAGAGTTATCTTCGAGATCATGCGGCAAAAGTCGGTGTAGCAAAACACGGGCTTCGCGGAGCCACAAGTCGCTATGAAATTGACTCTACGGTCCTGGATGCTTATGTCAGGTGGGAGTTTTCTCCCGAATTGTTGGCTATAGGTCGCCCCATTTTTTACATCGTTATCGATGTCGTAACTGGAATGATTGTGGGCATGCACTTAGCCTTCCACGGTCCCGATTGGATTGGGGCATCTCAAGCGCTATTTAATGCATTTACGGACAAAGTCGCATTTTGTCGAGAGTATGGTTTAAGAATTACTAATGAAGATTGGCCCTGCCATCACACATGTAGAGAAATCACGTTTGATAGAGGGGGCGAAAATACGGACGGGCATATCGAGGCGATGCTAAAAGCCAAAATCGGTATAGCTGTCAGTAACTTGAATGCGTACTACCAGGGCTCGGCTAAGGGCACTGTAGAGCAGAGTTTTCGCACAACACAAGATGACTCGTTAAAGCTGGTGCTTGGGCAAGTGATAAAGATTAAAAATCACGATCTACAGCATGCTAGCCGTACCGCAATATACACATACCAGCAAATCATGTTAGCGCTTATTAAATGCATTCTGCATGCAAACAATTCTCGAGTAAAAACTAGCAATCGAACGTTTGAGATGGAGCGTGATGGCGTGCAATTTACGCCGCGTGATGCATGGAATTACAGCTTAGCCAATACAGTGATTGCACCAGCGCAAATCGCGGAAGATTACTTACGTTTTGCTTTGTTGCCGGAAGATAATGCATCGATTCAATCGCGAGGGGTGTATTACAAAGGGCTATTCTATAGCTCTGCCAGCTTTGAACGTCTCCCGTTAATCGAAGAAGCCAAAAACTTCGGCAGAAAACCCATCAAAATTCGCTACTCATCAACGAGTACAAACTCGATATGGTGGCAAGAACCTGATTCGCAAACGGTTTATAAACTCGACCTGACCGAGCGTAGCGAAGCCTATAAAAATATCACTTGGGCGAGTGTTCTGCACCGATTGGAAATTCTCAAACATGAATTGGCTGAAGCCAAAGAACGTCAGTTTATCAGTAAAATCATGCTATTAGGTGATTTAAAACTTTTAGAGAAAGTTGCTAAAAATCGTTCGTATCATCTAAAACGCAGCAAGGCCAAATCGCCAGCTCAGGGCATGAAAGATAGATATCAACTCTCTGGGGATATGCAGAAAAATCAATTGGATACAAAGTTGCAGCAAACATTTGCAGAAGATGAAGCTGCATCTGTAGAGCGTTCTGTTAAAAAAATGCCGTGGGGCAATCCCAACGTGACGAAAATTGGAGATGAATAATATGGAAAAAGCTAACTACATTCGTCATCCAAATCCCGTGCATCGCGGAAATCCGTTAGTTGAAGGCCTAGGCTTCCCACTGTCAAAACAACAGGTACAAAAGCGTTGCTCAGTTAAATTCGAAGGCGAATTAGACTTAACGGAAGTGCCAGAAGATTTGCATGGCTACTACATTCGCTCGAGCATTTTGAATTTGTTTAGCGTGCATGTTTGTCAGGACGAAATGGTCGAACTGTATGAAAACATTCGCTTAGGAATTGAATGCGGTTATATCGGAAGAAACCCACTCAAGCCCGATTTTCAGCGAGTCATTGTGGCAATTGAGCGTGATAAAGATGCGCCTTTGAAGGCTCAGAATATTAAGCGTCTCAACTTACTCGAGAATAGTTTTACTTTTTTGCTTTCGGGTCTTAGTGGACGCGGCAAGTCATCGATGACGAAAGCGGCATTGAGACTTATACCTCAACACCTCTATCACAAGGATTATTTGCAGACGACCGGCGACAGCGTCAGTCTAGATATCAAGCAAATCACTTACCTCTATGTAGAGCATCATGATCGACAGGGGCAGAAAGCGTTTTTGACATCAATTTTAGAGGCTGTAGACGAAGCTACGGACGAAACGTATGCATATCATCATCGTAATAGCACGGTGAAAGAGTTAATTAACGCAGTAAGAAAAGCTTTGGTCATCCATCACGTTGGCGCTCTCATCATTGATGAAGCTCAGAATTTTGCAAAGGCTTCAACAGACTTAAAAATTGGCACAAATGAAAAGACATCGATGAAGTTTGTTGAGGAGCTGATAAATACGCTGGGCATATCAACTATTTTTGTGGGAACGTTCAGTGCGTTAGAGCTATTCACTCGTGAGATGACAATTACACGACGGACGATCCGTGCAGGCTCCATGAATTTAGGCGGCTGTCCGGTTGACTCACCTTTCTGGATCAATCTCTGTCATGTGTTATTTACCGCGATCAAATTAAAAGGTGAAGCAGATGAAGAAGGGCTGCTTCGTCAGAAATTATATGAGCTCTCGGCAGGCATTCCGGCGATTGCAGTATCAATGGTTCAAGCAACACTGCGATTTCTCAGTTACTACGAACCGGCTCAGCAAACGCTGACAATTGATGCACTAGCGTATGTTGCAAACAAACAATTTTCCCCACTAGCTGGTCCTGTGCGTGCTTTGCTTACAGGTGAGTACCACAAATATGAAGATCTCAAGCCAATGCTTTTGCTCGAAGAGGTCAATCCGTCAGGCGATAACGTTACATTAGCGCGTGCAAAAGAGATTGAGCAACAAGCCCAAGCGATGCTGGAAGACTATAAAGAAAAACGTGTGCTAGCTGGACGTTTGCAAGCCAAACAAGTCATGAGCAGCAGTTCGACTCGGGACGAGGAACTCAGGCGCATAGGAGATAAGCTTTCACCCAAAAATCTACTGGGTTTGTTAGGTGATGATGAATGATGAGCTTGTTTCAATTATTGCCTGACGAAGATTTGATTAGTGCAGCGGGACGTTGGTATCTCATGACGCGCGTTGGCAGCGCTTATTCATCTGCGCACTATATGGCAACGCTTCTGAATGGGCGAATGCCCCACCATCTTTGCTCTACAGTGACATCTCAGTATCTAAGCGAGCTTCGTATTGATGACAGAGCTAAGAAAGCGGTCGAGCATTCTTTAGCGCCTTTCGAATCGAGTTTCTTGAGAGATGATGAGCGTGACATATATCAACGCTCACCAAGTGCAATCACTATCACTGGAGTGCGCTCGACACATATCCAGCGATTTCGCTGGTGTGCAGTGTGCGTCATGAATGATGAAGCAACATTTGGCGTGCCTTACTTTCACCGAAACCATCAACTACCGGGGGTGTTTCATTGCGATAAACACCAAGAACCGTTGATTGAAAGCTGTTTTGCATGTGGATGGCACATTACCTCTTTAGCTAAACAGAATTTGCCACCGTTCGATAATATCTGCCCGAACTGCAACAGGTCTCTAGAGTCTGTTGAGATACAACTGTCGGACTCAATGCAGAATATTCAGCGAAATAGTTTAGCGCTTGCACGCAGCACAGATTGCACTGACCGACTTACCCCCCTCATAACGCGAGTACGAGCATCAGTAGGCTTGTCTTCAGCACAACAAAACACGCAAGCAGAGCGCAAAAGGCTCACAGAATTTTGTGATGCTTTCATCGATTTCTATAGTGAAGACGAAATCGAATCCTTGTTTAGCCAAGTTGTTGATTTCAAAGGGCGCAAAATATCAAAACTGATGCGAAGTCCGCGCATAAAATTCATAGAGTCTCGAGTCGCCCCCATTCATCCATTGCTGTACTTGATGCTCTCATTGTTTTTAGCGTCACAAGGGGATTGATGCATGTCGGAGATGGAAGGAAGCTGGTTGCCGGGGGAATCTGCATATAGCGTAGTCGCAAGAGCTTACCTCTGCTCACCCTATGCATCGTGGAAGCGTACCAATCAAGCCTCCTTTGGGCATCAAGAGGTTCGTATCCATCCGGTGTTACCGGGACACCTTCCTGCTATTGCTGCACTGGCTCGCACTAGTATTGCTGAATTGCGCTTAAGGGCTTCTGGGCATGTATTGGTCAGTTTTGGCTTACTGACTCCTGATAGACGTGTAAAGCTGATGCAAAGTGAGTCAGCGCTTAACGCTTCGAAAGTAATTGAACATGGGCGTTTATCCGCCGCCAAAGTAAGCTTTGGGCATCAATTAAAATGTTGTCCACGATGTGTCGAGCTAGATGAAGATAACTATGGCGTGGCGTATTGGCATACGGTTCATCAGTTACATGGCGTCTTAGTGTGTCCAGAGCATGGACTGGTGCTCAACAGCGTATCTTGTGGTGATGGTGGTGTTAACCACCAGTACGTACTCCCTTCAAACAATCTGATGCACGAAAATGGACGCGACAAGGCCATATACCTAAGCCAGTATATTTCGTCGTTATATGCCTTGCTTTGTCGGTACTCGCCACTATGTGACATGGCTAGATTGTATCAGGGGTGGCTAGAGCACAAACAACTGCTCAGTCAGTGTCATCGTATTCGTTGGCGTGAGTTGAGACGTCGGCTAAATCAATTTTGGGGTGAACTATTCGATCCTCTTCTTAGTGGTCTTCCTGCTGACTTAATGCGGTTTCAGTACGTGCCACGGTTAGTTCATCAAAATTGCCCTACGCATTACATAAGGCATGTGCTGATTATGGCATTTCTCACCGATACGCCAACGGCCTTCTTTAACGGTCCTCCTAGTAAACCGAAATCAGCACCTTTGAAATCACCTGATTGTGTAGATGAAATCAAGGTATTGGCACTATTAGATAAAGGATTATCAATGCGTCAGGTTAGTGTGCAGCTCCAATACAGTGTAGGAACGGTTAAAGGGATTGCGTTACGTCATCAGCGGCTTATCGGACGGCGTCGACAAAAAATAACGCCACAAATCGAGCGAGATATCTGGCGCAAAGCCATATACGGCCAGCATCGAGAGATCATTGCTAAAACATTTAACGTGTCTAATGGTGCTGTTGAGCAAATCATCCAGTCTCATCGAGGGCTTTCAGATTGGCGACGGCATTTGCGTTTTGTTGTTCGGAGACGACAAGCACGTGAGACTCTGGTGGATTTTATGGGTAGGCACCCTGATGCTTCAAGAAATGAAATTAAGATGCAATGTTCCGCATACATCTGGTTATACAAGAGAGATAAACAATGGCTTTATGAACAACTCCCTGAACGAATGAAGGGAGTTTTACGTGGCCCAATGAATTGGGATGTTCGAGATTTTGCCATCTTGCTACAGATGCATGAATTGACTGGACCATACAACTCGCTAAGCGCTCTGGATAGGGCTCTTGGAGGACATAACTGGTTGTTGACGTATCGAGAGAAATTACCGCGTTCACTTGAATATGCCTACAGACACTTACTCACAGCCACTAACGACAGATAACCATTTGAGGAGTCCCCAATGACGGTGTATTGCCAATATGCGTTTCAGCTCCAGCCTGATATGCAGGTAGAGAGGATTTTAACCCAATTTGCTATAGAGCATTTCGATGGGAGGCAGGCAGTTAAAATCGACGAATACCAATACGGTGTGGATAACGGAATGAATGACTTAAGAGCCGTGATTAAAGAAGAGCGGCAATTGATAACGTTCTGCTGTCGCTATGCAAAAGATGTGGCACGTACCGAAAGTATGGTTTTAGCCTTTGCCAAAGCTCATGATTTGGTTGTAATCACAATCTAGTTTGAGTCGTCGGTAGACGCTTTTTGAACAGGAAAGAATGAGTGATAATGGCATATCACGGGCGATTCACTCATCGATGGTTGCCATACAGGCCGCAACCCTATTCATATCTCGAATGACTTGGATTATTTATGAAAGAACTTGATGATAATAAGCTGAATAATGAAGAAATTAAGCTTGATGAAGAAGCATTAGCGCTTCTTAGTTTTATTGCAATAGGCGAGCAAACCATCGCAGAGAAATCTCAATCATATGAAGAGCTAGTAACCTTTATTTCAGAGATTTAAAACACGAGTCTTTAGGCTCAGATCTGTCATATCATTACTAGAATGCGGCTAACAGAAATACGGGTTTACCACTGTCCCCGAAATGGGGCATTTCTTAGTTAACGTGCAAGATGAAACTCGATGAGAGTTAAGGTGGATATTATGGCTAAATCACTAACTGATCTCCGTAAGAAGATTAAGCCAGAAGTACAATTAGCAGCCAGAGCTAAAGCTGTGGCTATTATCTCTGAAATGTGCCTGGCAGAATTGAGAAATGCACGTGACCTTAATCAAGCTACTGTAGCGAAACGTTTAGAAGTCACTCAGTCGGATATCTCTAAAATTGAGTCTTGCCCAGATCTTTTATTGAGTACTCTGGGCAATATATCGAGGCTCTTGGTGGTAAATTAGAGTTACACGTTAAGTTTCCTGACGGTCAGGATGTGGAGATTAAAATTTACTAGCTCAGACTTGGTCTGACAATTTCATAAACTTCACCTCGGCCGCAGTGGTCATTACCGCTCTAGATGAGCTTTGCAGCAACCGACTTAAAACTAATCTGCCCCGAAACTTGTTATGAGTTCGGGTGAATGAGCGTTCTGGCACAGCCCGGTTGACCAAATTTTAGATAAAATCCGTCTAGTGATGTCGTGACGATTCAGCTTAAGTATGACTTCTTTATATGGAAGTCAATCAGCTTAATTTAAGGTTAGCAGATTGATCTTAGGGATACTAACCTCTCCCTATTGAGGTCGATTTAACGTTTAAATGCTGCCATGGTAAGACTGGTTCAGAGAGGTAGCCAAAGTGCGGTCTATATGGTGTCATACTAAATAAGTTAATGATATTTAATGGCTGAATATTAATAGGGGTAACTGAAGATGATTTTTAATATATTTCTTTGCTTGTTCGATGTAAAGTATTAACGAATCTCAATATTAATAAATATAAGGATAAGGGGTTTATGAGTTGTTCTATTTTTAGAGCTTTAGAAGCAAAGATGGCTGTTGAGGCGGATAAAGCTATCCAAAAAAAATGCAGTATTTATCTGAAAAGATAAATGCGCAAGATACGAAAGTATTCTTCAAGCCTAGTAATATACCAATCTCTGAACTTATAGATGTGAAAAAATCTAAAAGAATGGCAGTGTTTACTTTTAAAGTAAAAAAAGGATTTGCAAAGTTCGTTGAAGATGCACTTTCTCAATGTGTGGGTGAGGCAAGATTGGTTTTTTCTTATTGTATCAATCGAGCTGAAGATAAGGATAAAACAAAAGAAAATATTTCTAATTTTATTATGAGGTTGGTGGAGATAAATAATAAGCGTGATGAATGTGCTACAATGGAAGTGTTAATTCAAAATTTATCACATATTAAATTCATGCAGCAAGATGAGTATATAGTTTATGGATCGGTGAATTTTTCTATAAGTTCAGACGCTCCGATGTCGGGAGCCTTTTCACAAAAGTATCCATCTTATGATGAATTGATTTGTGAAAGCAACTCTTGTGGTGAGAATATTTCTGACCTTATGTGGGATTTTATGCTATTGAAATACCCTGATATCCATCCCATATCAATTCCTAAGTATCCAGATGAAAAAATGTTGGACGATATTGTTGATAAAATATATGAGGGTTCTAAAAAGGAATATTCATTAAATGATATTTCTATGCCAGTTATAATAAATACGGAACAACTTGATTTACAACAGGTAATTGATAGTATTTATGAAATTCTTTCTATAGAAAAAGATTTTTTTCAAGATGATCCTAAATTAGAATATTATATCACATATTCCACAGAAACATTGAATTTTTATTTGGGTGCGGCAAAATCAAAAAGTAACTCCCGTATATTAGATAGTCTGTTTGATGAATTGGATAACTTTGTAGAGGAGAAAGTTAATGAGTATCGAAATGTATACATAGACCGAGATGTTGAAATAGAAGTCCGGTTTGATACAAGAAGAGAAGTGCTTTATGAGCCTACCGAAGAAGAAATCTCAAGTTTATCTGATGAAGTTACTGCTGAAGTGGATTCTGAAATTTCTCAGCTAAAAGATGATTTTTTAGAGTCTTTTGACGATGAGTTAAAAAATTTGTTGCATGAGTTGATAATAGAGGAATGTGAAGATAGTTGAATCGCTACTACTTCTCTAGGGAGAAATTTTCATTTTTTACCTCGTAAATAATCAATATCATTGATAACTTTTTACTTTAGTTTGAAATGTGGTTTCTCCAATTTCTCTTAATATTCGGTGATTTTTAGGCGTTTAAAAGATTTGGCTATATCAAGGAAGTTAATAGTATTGCTATTATAGTCGATGCGATTAGATAGTACGGAATCACCAGTAATGGAATTTTCGATTTTGATGGTAATTTAGTAGTGAATTCACATACACGTTATTAACTGATTTTTACTATGGATGGTGGAATTAATCATGCAAGTTTTCTATATATTCACCGATTTGATTTGCTTTGAAAAATTTGGCTATATCAAGGCAGTTAACAGCCTTGTTCTTAGAGTCAACGCCATCAGGTAGTACATATACTTTTCTCCAATCGCCGCCATGTTCAAGCATCAAGCGAAATAAATTTAGCTCATCATTTTCTACGGCAAGCATCAAAGGTGTGTAGTTCATTCCTTTAATGGAGTGTTCTTTATTAACATCGGCTCCTCTATTAATTAACATTCTTGCAATTTGACGTAGCTTTGCGGGAGATTTTGGGTAATTTTTTAACAAAATCTCTTTTAGTTCCTCAAATATTTGTTTATGTCTATCTGATAATTTTGTTCCGTTGCTAATCATGGTTAGTAACTCTTTATTCATTCCTGCAAATATTGGCTTCAATCGATGAATGTTTTCAGGATGAGGATTGTTAATTATTTGGTGAATATCAAAATCTATTTTTTTAATTTTCCCAATCAGTCCTAGTACATGATACAGAGGTGTGATCCAGTCGAGTCCACCTCTTAAGTCAATCTCGATTTTATTCGACATGGATAGAACTTTTTTCACAATATCAGGATTTCCCGTTTCGACTGCCGCGAGTAGCGGAAAATTCATTTTTCTCACGGATACAGCATTTAAAATGTTATCCGAGTGTGCTTTTACTGAAATCATTTCAAAAATACGGCTGTCCATTGGCGAGGTATGATCAGTAAAATCCATTTGTGTTAAGGACATGAGTAGTGGGGAATCGTTTACTTCAGATAAGGCGTTTACAGAAGCTTCTTCGTTGAGAAGTCGAGTGACTTCACTAACGTTGTTATCGGCACATGCGACAATCAGTGGTGTTGTTTTTCTTTGGAGTCCACCCTCTATACCGACAGTTATCTTCTTTTTGTCCAAATTATTAGTTAGCACATCTTCATCATCTATGAGTAAGCCTGCTTTGATTGGATATTCAGGATAAATCACACCCGGGTATGCCAACTCATTAGTGAAGATGTGTGAAAATTTGACTCTTAGATCCGCGATTTCATTGCCAGCAAGTAGCTCAATTTTATTTTTACCATCAACTTCCCGTCTCGCTGGTAGATAGTCTAGTCCAAGCAAGATAGCTGCTGATTTTAGTCGATTAATGAATACCTTATCTGGTCTTTCCTGATATGCTGCAACTAGCAATGCTTCATTCAGGATTACCTCTATCTGATAGTCAGAGTGACCTCTATAAAGTACCTCTTCAAAGGCCCGCTTATATTCGTTGTTCGCAGCTTTTAGCTGGCCATTCAAGACTAAGTGATGAGCATTGAACTGATGATATGCGTATTTTAAGCCGAGCCTCGGGTCAAACTTATCAAGTTCCTGTTTCAACTTAGCTAGGAGCTGCTCAAAATGTGCTTTGTCATTGTTCGATTTTGTTGACTGGCATTTGTTACGTATTTCTTCAAAAATCTGTTTTATATAACGTTTAGCAATTAAGAAATGTTTAGCATTCTGGCTATGTGCCAATTTGAATTCTCTACTCATTGGCTCCCAATCTATCGGAGCATGTTCTTTATCAGGAGAAAAATTTAGAACAAATCTTGAGCATATCACCCCCCACTTGATATTCAGCCATTGTTGTTCTGATATGTGTTTACTGTCTGAATAGAGATTCAACTTCTCAACAAATTTCAAAGAAGGGAGTTCTCTTTGATTTCCCCAAAGGAATACTCGATCTTTTGCTTCCTTAGTGTTCATTAGAGACCACAGCCACTTTCGAGTATCCTCTCTTAGAAGTATTAAATCTATACCGGATGGCATACATAATCGTTCTTTATAGTTATCGATTTGGCCGAAAGCTGAAAGGATTAACATGCTGAAAAAATTAGTTTTCTGAAAAATTTCATTAGCCTGTTCTACGGATAGACCATCTAGAGGATGTTGTTTAATCCATTCAAAATATTCTCTAAAAACAGTTCGTAAAAAGATGGTTGTTCTAGCCCATATCTCATCGCCAAATATTGATCGTATTGGTGCCAAAATGGTCAATTCTTTGAGGTCCTCGAACTCACCAATGTGGATTTCTGTTTTCTTACAAGCATCATCCAGTTTTCTAGCACACTGAGGAGATATGAATGACTTGGTGTCAAAGGCATTTGCTATCTCTCTTAATAGGCTTTGCGCGGTAGGATAAGGCGTTGATCGATTTTTATTAGTAAACCTCATTTTTTATTACCCTTTCGATGTCCTTTCTAAGGTTTTTATAGGCACGACAGTCACTTGGCGTAGATGGTACTGTAATGCGTTTCCCTGTTCTTGAAAATAAACTGCCGTGCTTTTTTCCTTTTGAATATGACCAATGGTGATTTTTGATCAACCAAGAAATGTAATTATGGATATCTTTATCATTGCTAATGCGCTTCATATAGCTCCTTAAACGGGGAGAGAGCGCTCTCCCCATTTTTCGTCAACTTATCTATTGGCCATTTTTCTCTGCCGCACGTTGAGCACGACCAGTAAAGTCGCCCTTAGGAACTTGTCCTCCTTGTTTTTTCGCATTTGAGCTATGAATGCGTGCTGCATCTGTTTTCGTCATTGGTGTTTTTTGCTTAGACATGGGATCTCCTGATGTCTGTTAAGTGGAGATCTGATGATAGGAATTGAGCCTTTTAAGGTAAGCAGGGTAATTGGAGAGAAAATTTTTAATTGATTTTCAGCGGTCAAGTCGTAAGCTTTGCTTAGGTCTTGTCGATACCTGCTGCCCACTATAGCGAACCCGGATGGGATGACTCGAACACTTCTTTAGCTTAGGTTTTTCTGCGACCTCGGCAGTGGGCACCGTTTTCGCGTAATTGGAGAAACTTATGCAAATCAAACGTATTGTCTCAATTTCTACAGTCGAACGGTTAAAGCAAAAAGCGCGAAAGCTGAAGCGAGAGCATGCAATATCTCATACTGAAGCATTAGAAGTTGTTGCTAGAACGATTGGTTTTGATCATTGGCACCAAGTCACTTTAGCGTGTGAGCCTTATCGATTAGCTGATGAAGCATTTTCAAATGGCTGTGTTTTAGCATTTGATCAAAAAGAATCACTTGATGTTGATACTCGTGATGGAAAGCTTGTCAACGATCCAATATTGGGCTTTCTAGCCAAAAACAAACTTACTGAGATTTTCGGCAATTTTGTAGATGAAGACGACCCCCTTGGACGGAGATTTAAGGATACGTTGTCTGCTGAAGAATTAGAGCATGAGGTGCAAGACTATTTTGATTTTGAATTTTTCAGAATAGTTCCTGGTGCTTGTGAGTTTTCGTTGAAAAAGGTCTTGTCATATCTGAAGGACTATACTTCTTGGATGCCGAACTACATCTGGGTCAAGGGTGAGTTAATTGATTGCTTTGACTTACCGTCAGTTTATGATGACGAGGACCTTGTTGAGCTGCGGCTATAGAGGGTAGTGCAAAGATCCGATTGGTCTTAAGCAACTTCACATATATTATTGGTTAAGTTGGTGTAATGGCTGATTTTAGGGGCTGTAATAGTCTGTCAGAAAGACGCAATCTCTCTAAAAGCTTGGGATGAAAGCAGAGCCTAAACTTTGAACGCTGCACTCTAATGTAGAGTTTCCTACTTAAATTGATTGAGTTGTTGGACGGTGACGAAAAAGCAAATCAGAGGTTCCAACTACAATTGTCGAGTTGTTGTCTCAGATAGTTGATTATTGAAACCTATAGTTTCCAACTACAATTGACGTGATCAAATCAATCGGTTATTGACGTATATAGTGCCATTTGGCATTGATTTGAGTTAGCTTGAAGCTTGAGAAGGCGAACCGAAAGGTTCGCCTTTTTGCATTTAGCCCGAAGTGGTCAATTGCCTGCCGCAGGCTTATGCACACGCAGCCTTGTGGCACGATGCAAGTACGTCCGTGTAATCTCGGCGCCAGCTAATTACGTCCCTGTAATTAGCCAGCTCGCCATCCTTGGCTCGCGCTCATGGGCACATCGCTATCACGATATTCGCCATGCTGGCGACGGCCACAAGTCCGCATGTGCTGTTAAATGTCGGCGTACATCCGCATGCTAAGCGTTAACTGTAGGTAATTTGATGTGTAACAAGCACATTAACTGCAGTACGTCAGGTCAAAATTTCGCTTTTTCCTATTGTGCTCAATAAGATGTGAGCATAAATTAAACGAAAAGTTTTCATGGAAAACGACATGATGTCATCCAATATACTGTTGGGCGCAATAATCGAACGGAGACAATATGAATTATCCTGAACCACAAGATCAGTCATCGCGCTGGTGGCTATGGCCACTGCTGCCGTTCGCAGCTTTTATAGGGGCAGGCATTGGAGCATTCTTATTGACTCTATTTCAATGGTTCGGATTGAAAATGCAGGGAGGATTTAGCGAAGATGGATGGTATTTTTTGTACATACTACCCATTATCTCGTCAGCTGCATTTGGATGGCTATTCGCATATATAACGCTTTATCTTGCTCCAAAAGGCAAGGTAATAGCTGCATCGGTATTAGTAGCAATTCTTGGCGCCTTCTCAGTATTCGGACTTCTTTTTATGTGGCTAAGCCCTCAGCGCGAAGTAGCCGAAGCTGTACAGGCCACAATTAGCTCAGTCGCAACAGTATCTGCTGCAATTGCAACCATTGTTACGCAAAAGAATGAGTTTGAATAAGTCGCGCCAAACAAGGCGCTTAATGCGTAGACTTTGTCTTCTCGGACGCCGTTTTGCGACGCCCATTAGCTAATTCGTTATGCCCTAATAGGAGAAATAAGCAAAAGTGGAATACTTAGTTTATGAATTTCCTGACTATGCTGAACGAGTAATTGACATTCTGTTGGAGGAAAACTGGCTTGTTCATTCGTTTCCTTTAAGTAATGATGCGGATATTTTTAACCCATCTGTATACTTGTATAACACAGACACTAATGGGTTAGAGTACACAATTCATTTGGATCTCAATATATATCAATACATATTGAATGCATTCAAGAAAGAGAAGAAAAATTCCTTACATAGAAGTGCTATCGCTTTGGTGGTTTTTGCTAAACTTACAAATATTAAATTTGACCCAACAATCGCAATCTATGAAAAACTGAACTATAGAAATCAATGTCCAGATGAATTAATTGATGATTTAACTTTATTTCGTCAAATTGACAACGCTAAAATGGAAAATTTAGCAGAATTTGCTCTAAGCTTTACTGACGCAATTAAACTTCCAGAGCCTGCTTATATAGACCGTTCTCAGTTAAAAACGAAACTTACAGAGTTTCGCAGATTAAAAAAATGGGACACTCTTTATGTTCTCGTGATGAAGTTAACGGCGTTGTACTTCTTTGAGACCCGGTTATCGAATGAAGATAAGCTGGAGGCATTTTGGTGTTGGTGTCATGAAGAGTTCTTGTTTTCATTAGTTGCGACTTGTCTAGCTATTAAGATGTTTGGTAAGCAGCCCACACCAAAGCTAATGAAATACGCACCAAAATGTTCTGCTGAAAAAAACAAACAGAACTTAGTCAATATGACTTGGGATTTGTTCTTGTTAGACAAATTCTTTGAAAACTGGGTGAAAAAACCAGATGACCAAGAGTTTATCTATGCTAGTAATGACAAGCCACTACAGGAAGTCCTAAAAACAGCAATTAAGATACAAAAAGAGGGCACAGTCGTTAATTTAACGCAAGACTTGTCACCTTCATTAATCTCATTATTTACGGCTACGTTTGATCAAGTTGCATCAGAGCACGAACGACGCATTTTGAATGTGAAAGACTTTCAATCGTTTCGTGATGATATGATCATGCACTATGAGAACGCTTTAGAAGTGCGGGCATAACAAACAAATTAAGAGTATTTAGCACGCGTGGCATTTTTAGCATGCGTTAGTTTTTGGAACGGAAGTGCTATGCGGAGGCTTGGTCATTGCGTGCCTCACACCTTAATTGGGCGTTAATCCATAGAAATTTTATCCGAAATCGACTTAATACATCGGACGTCCTAACGGGCTTTTCTCCAACAGCTGTTTTTTGAATGGCGTTGTAATAGCCCCCGATTAAAACGGACACTCATTAGTTAAGCGATAGGCTTAGACCTATCTTTAAGGAGTGTCTATGGAACGTATTGAAATTATTACTGGCGAACAACGTCGCCGTCGTTATACTCCGCAAGAAAAAGCAAAGTTCGTTGCCATGACTATGCAGCCGGGCTATTCGGTTTCGCTGGTTGCCAGGCAAAACGGCATAACCCCGAGTCTATTGTTTAAGTGGAAAAAGCTCATGCAAGATGGTGGTATGTCTGCTATCCAGTCTGGTGACGAAGTCGTCAGTGCTGCAGACCATAAGGCGCTTCAAAAGAAAGTGAAACAGCTTGAGCAGTTGCTCGGCCGTAAAACGATGGAAACCGAAATTCTAAAAGAGGCGCTGGAGATAGCTCAGTCAAAAAAGTTGATATCGCGCATGCCATTGCTACCACCGGACGATTCCCTGTCCTCCGAGTAGCTGCGGCTCTTGGCGTGTCGCGTTCGAACTTATACCAACGTTTGTCCGTGCGCCGAGAAGGCCGCTCAGTACGCTACAACAAGGCTGATGATGCGCTGTTATTGCCGTTAATAATCGACCTCTGCGAGGAGCGTGGAAGCAACGGCTATCGCCGGATTACTGCGCATTTAAATCGCCAGTTGAAAGCAGAGCAGCATGTAATTACACGAGTGAATCCCAAACGCGTCTATCGCCTGATGCAACAAAACAACTTGCTGTTACGCAAACATACCGGTCGTGTAAGTGAGCACCGCGCTCATGACGGTCAGGTTATTACGTTGCACCCAAACACTCGCTGGTGCTCAGACGGCTTTGAAATAACGTGCTGGAACAAAGAAAAAGTGCGCGTGGCATTTAGCTTAGATTGCTGTGATCGTGAAATTATGAGTTATGTAGCCACAACGACGGGTATCCGCGCTGACATGGTTCAAGACATTTTGGTTGAAAGCATGGAACAGCGCTTCGGAGATGTCCGAGAGTTGCCACATACCGTGGAATGGTTAACCGATAATGGCAGTTGTTATATCGCCGAAGAAACACGGCAGTTCGCGAAGTCACTCGGTTTTAAGGTGTGCACGACGCCAGTTAGAAGCCCGCAAAGCAATGGCATGGCAGAAGCTTTCGTGAAGACGTTTAAACGAGATTATGTATACCTGAATGACCGTCCAGACGCAGCCACGGTGCTTGCAAAGCTCGCTGAATGGTTTGACGATTACAACAATTACCACCCACACAGTGGATTGAAAATGATGTCACCTAGAGAGTATCGAGCTCTCAAAGTGGCGAGTTAAACTGTCCGTTTTAGTGGGGGCAACTACAGGCGTCCGCTCATTCTGTGACCTCGCAAACACCGCCGTTGATTCCAATCCTTTAAGATTAGACAAAATTAATACTCGGTCACGAGTAATAACAATGGGGATGAGCAGATGGATTGGGAAGCATTTTTAGCGGCAGGTGCACTTTCAGTATTGCTGGCATTGGTGTTGTTGTCAGTGGGTTCTTGGGTAGGCAGTTGGTTGATTGACCAATTCCGTTTTTCTGCGCTGCATCGTCCATCTAGTCGCCAGTAACTCCCGCTTTTGTCATCAGGCCGAATAGAAAGCTACAAAATATTCTTCGGCACAATTCTGCGTAATTTCACCCCGATGCGCTTGGATAAACTCTCGGTGCTGTCGGGGTTAAAGTCTTTGGTGATCTGCCAAGCGTTGTCGGCGTCCATCTCTTTGAGCATCGAGGCTTTCATGTCTTGAGTGATCGCGGCTGAGTCAATTACTGTGATGCTTTCGGTGTTCAGGTTGGCGCTGCGGGGATCAAAGTTGTAGGTGCCAATCACTGTGATATGGTCATCAATGGTCATGGTTTTAGCATGCAGACCAAAGATGGGCACGGTTGCCGAGCGTTTGTACATATGCTCAGACATCACCTTTTGCCTGATTTTGGCATCGGGTTTGAATTCATACACTTCTACCCCAGTTGCCAGCAATGCGGCTCTATTGCGTTGATAACCGCTAAACGCTTCTAAGTTGTCGTTCGAGGCCAAGCTGTTGGTGAGGATTTTAATGTTGATCCCTCGCTGCACCAGTTTGCGCAGAAATGCGCGGTCGCTTTTGGTGGTGATCAAGTAGGGCGTTTGAATCACTATGCTGTTGCTGGCGCTTTCTGCCAGTTCCACCAATTTCGCATTGGTAATACTTCCGCCGCCGAGAAAATGGCTGCGGTCATTCTTACCCGGTAGGTCAGCAATATATTCCACCTTATCAACGAATAAAAACTTCCCGTCAGCGGCAAGCTGTTTAAAGGTGGCGGGTACATCTTCAATTTCGGCGCGAATTTCAGGGCTAAAATTGGCCGGATTGCAGGCGTAGGAATGTAGCCGCGAAAACTCTGGATTGGCAGGGGCGGGCAGCTTATCGAACAGCGTGGCGATGGACACGCTGAGCTTGCTTTGCCAATACTGCTCAAAAGAGCTTTCCACCGCGTGAACAGCTTTGCCGGCCAGAAAAACATCACGGTCTCTGAAATTATATTCGTGGTCAAAGCCAAAATACTCGTCGGCAATATTGCGGCCACCGGTGATGGCAATCTGCTGATCAACCAAAAACACCTTGTTGTGCATCCGCTGGTTGATGCCGTGAAAATCGGTCAGCAGCCCAGTCGCCTTTTGGAAAATGTTCTTACCCAAATTCACGTTCGGGTTATAGATTTTAATTTCGATATTTTTATGGGCGTTGAGCATCAATAACTCATCGCCGCGCGCTTCCAGCATGATGTCATCCACCAACACCCGCACCTTGACGCCGCGCTCAGCCGCCCGCACTAAATAGTCAGTCGCAATCAAACCCACGTTATCAATGGAAAAGATAAAGTATTGTACGTCGATAGTTTTCTCCGCCCGCTCGGCCAGCCAAGCGCGCGACATCATCGCCTCTGTGCCTTGCTCCAACACATAAACCCCGGTCTTGTGCTGCATTTCTTCGGCGTAGGGCGCAGTAAATTGAGCGAGCGTTTCGGTAGGTCGGGGTTGCTGCAGCGCACAATAGTCACGGTCGGATAACGGCACACTGTCGGGCGCAGCAGCACAGCCTGCGGCAAGCAGCAACAGAGAAGCGAAAACGATATTGATGCAGGTTTTGTTCGACATAAGTGCAGATAATAAAAAACTATTTATCGTGGAATTAAGTAACATACTCGTTGGCGCAACCGATGTCACCGTTATGGTGAAGCGTTAACAGCCCTAACTGACATTTCAGCAGCAAACAACCAAGCATAACGCTCAACGATGGGCGCGAACGACCGGAGGCAAAGTGAGCAACATCTATCTGTTTGACTGGGGCGATACGCTGATGGTCGATTTTGTTGAGCAGCAGGGAAAAATGTGTGATTGGCCCACGGTAGCGCTAGTCGATGGTGCGTTAGATGTGCTGAAGCAGCTTGCAGAGCACCACCCAATTTACGTCGCAACCAATGCAGCCGATTCAGTTGAAGCAGATATTCAATTAGCCTTTGAGCGCGTGGGGTTAGCACCCTACATTGCCGGATATTTTTGCAAAGCCAACCTCGGTATTGGCAAAGGAACGCCAGCGTTTTTTCACAAGATCCTCAACACGCTGAATGTTGAACCTGAGGCCGTGATCATGGTGGGCGATAGCTTCGACAACGACATCGCTCCAGCGCTACAAGCAGGTATCAATGCGATTTGGTTTAATCCAAAGCAGCTCCACCTTGATACCGCCACGCCAGTGCATCAGATAAGCCACTTGTCACAGCTTTGCAGGTAACCACTTTGCCGTTAACTACTTTGCCATTAACTACTTTGCCATTGCTCTCCAAACTTCGATGCGGGTTTGCTTCAAAGTAAGTTCGATAATTTGGTTAGATTTTCGGCGGCTTAACTTACCTCACACCGAGTTTTGGCTCAGCGATTTCAGGTATTCCGACGGTGTTTGTGCGGTAGTTTTTTTAAAGCTGGCGCTGAAATAAGACAGATTGCTAAAGCCGCTGAGATGTGCCGCGACTTTGATGCTGTTGCCATTTTGCAGCAGCAGTTTGGCTTGATTAATCCGATGTTCGCGCAACAAGGCTGAGGGGGATTTAGCAAAACAGTGCTGGGTTTTGCGGTGTAAGGTGCGCTCGGTGCAGTTCAGTAGCTGAGCTAACTGGGTCACGTTAAAGTTTTCCTCCGCATAATGTTGGTTTAGCGCCCGTTGAAATTTCTCTTCAAAGTCCAAGTCGGCTTCCGGTTCTACTAGCGTGTCCGGTTTGGTTAGCAGCTGTTGTTGGAATTGAATATCTGGCATTTGCTGTAGCTGATGATGCAGTTGGTTTAACGCGCGCTGTAATTTCTTACTGCAACTGTTGACCGCCACCGGGTCATCTTGCCGTTGTTGCAACTGCTCTAACTGTTGCTGCATTAGCGTCAATGGTATTTGCAGTTCAATACTAAGCTGCTGCACTAAGCGCTGTCGATTGACGATTTCGGTACTCAAGCTGGCGGTGCGTTCTGCCACTTGTTGTTCAAGCTCGCTGGTACGCTGATTTTTCTGCTGCATTAATGCCACGTAGTACTGCTCATTGAGCGCTAATGCCTGCTCCTTTTGATTCAACTCCGCATGAAACGCATCAATGACTTCGCGATGATAGCGGTCAAATACATGGTGGCTTTGCAGATAGCGGCGGCAGAACACCCCCGCTAACAGGTAGCCCGTTAGCCAACGTATTCGCTGCCAGAGGTTTTCACCTTGAAACTGAAACTCCAGCCGTGAGTAACCCAGTTGCCCCTCGCTCCCCAGTTGATCGGTCTCGATGCGGCCAGTTGCATTTTGATAGCCAAACAGCTCCAGCGTGCCGATGTAACAGCCAAGGTTTTGCTCAGTGATTGTGTGGTTGTGAATCACCCCCGGCAGATACTTGAGTTCGACACAGCCGCCGCTGCAGCTGAAGTGCGACAGCAACACGGCTTTGGTTTGGTTGAACTGACGATTGATTTTATCGACCAGCCGTACGCTGTGCTCTGGCCCGAGCAGATGTAAGAATGCCGCCATAACGTGGTTGCTGTTGGCGGGCATATTCTTGACCGTATGGCGGCCAATTTCAAAGGCGTTGTAAGGCAGCTTGCCGAGGTTGCTAAAGATTTTGCTGTTGAGCCACGAGGGCACCCAATGGCGGCCATTGGTGAGGTATTCGTAGCTGATCGGCTGGCCATCCATCTGGTAACACGGCGATGGGCTGAGGTTGGCGCCAAGCACATCGGCAAACAAGCGCTCAATGTCGGCGCTATCGCCGTATTGGCGAATATAATCGACCATCGCGGCGTAATTACGGCAGCAAACTTTAGGCGAATTATCTCCAGCAAAATCAATCATTAACCTTATTCCACCAGTCGCTGTTATTGTTTGGGAGGATTATAAAAAATCGGATGTTGTTATCGTTACTCAATATCAGACAAGCGCTTGCGAATTTCGGACAAATCAGCAGAAAGCGGGCCACGATGGTACTTTTAAGTTGTTAGCTCGATTACAACAGAAGATATCCATCGCTGTTTCTATTAGATACGATGTCTGCATCTGCTCGGTTAGCTTCAGGTACCGCGTAAATCTGTAACGGTAAAACGCAGTTGCCTGCCCCCACGCCAAACTCAACACCGTATTAAACGCTCTGCTAACAGTGCGAGGGGATTGGCACTTTTTATCGAAACAGACCACAATAGCGCCCGCGCCGCAAAGCATAGGTGATGTGTGCTGGCAATCTGGTGTTGACGCTTCAATGTCGAAGCGAGAAAGAGCTAAAGAGAGAAAGAGAACGATTATGGCTAAATCGGCTAAACCTGCGATGAACCCTGTGGCAAAGGGCAAGCCTGCCGGCAAAAAGCCGAACAAGCCAACGCAGCCAGCATTAACATCAGCCAAAAAAACGGGTGATAAAGTAACTGGAAAGGCCAGCACTTCATCAAACCTCAAGTTTGAAGTGATGCAAGGTGTTGCAGGGTTGCACCCGCGTAATCGCCATCAAGGCAGTTACGATTTTACCGCATTGGTAACCGCCGAGCCTGCCCTTAAATCGTTTGTGACCCAAAACCCTCATGGGCAAGACACTATTCCCTTTGCCAATCCTGAGGCGGTAAAGCTACTCAACAAGGCGTTGCTGGCGCATCATTACGCAGTGCGCCAATGGGATATTCCTGCGGGGTTTTTATGTCCGCCCATTCCCGGTCGTGCTGACTATATTCATCGGCTCGCAGCCTTGCTGTATGCCGATTGCCCCTCATTGCAACAAGCCCCTGTGCGGCTGTTAGATATTGGCGTGGGGGCGAACTGTATCTACCCGATTATTGCCGCGGTGGAGTATGGCTGGCGCGTGGTGGGCAGCGATATTGATCCCGTGTCGGTCAAAAACGCGCAACTGATTGCCCGCAGTAATCCTGTGCTCGGGCAACAGATTGAATGCCGTTTACAGCAACGGCCGCAAGCGATTTTCAGCGGTATCATTGCCGAGGGTGAGCGTTATGCGGTGACCAGTTGTAATCCGCCATTTCACAGTTCGCTGGCAGAAGCGCAGCAGGGCACCCAACGCAAATTAGCCAATCTGCAGAAAAATCAGCAGCAACGCGGTTCAAAAGCTGCAACGCATTCTACGCCAATGGCGGCCAATGCAGGGAAAGCCGCACTTAATTTCGGTGGTCAAAAAGCCGAGTTATGGTGCCCAGGTGGTGAAGCGGCCTTCCTGAAAAATATGGCCTTTGAAAGTGCCCAATATGCCAAGCAAGTGCTGTGGTTTAGCAGCTTAATCTCCAAAAATGACAATGTGCGCTGGATGCGAAAGCAGCTTGAAAAAGCCGGAGCTGTAGAAGCTAAGGTGGTTGAAATGGCGCAAGGGCAAAAGATCAGCCGCTTTATCGCCTGGAGTTTTTTAAACCAAGCACAACGGCAGCAGTGGTGTGCTCAGCCCTGAATGTTGGCGCTGGCTGTTGCCGCCGCTATTGGTGTGATTCCAAATGGCCAAAGCTGGGGTGAGCTTGGTGCCAATTTATCGCAGTATCTCATTGATATTCATCTCAAATAAATCTTCATTAAGCGTTTGCTGAACTATCGATATATAAAAGATTACACATAGCTCGAGGCTCGGCTAAAATAGCGCTGTGTGGGGGCGTCCGCGCGAGTGGCGCGAGACAACAATGATGAATTTGGCCGTTCTACGGAGAGATAGCATGACAAAGCAAAAGCAGGTATTGGCGCTAAGTTTGGGGGCTGCGCTGATGATGGGTTCTATGCACGCCAGTGCCGCAACAGAGACAATTGAATTGCGCGCTGCGGGTAGCTTAAAGGCGGCGATGACAGAAATTGTGAACAGTTATCAAGCTGAGACCAACCATGCGGTGGCAATGCAATTTGGCCCATCTGGCTTACTGCGTAAGCGCATCGAAGAGGGCGAAAAAGTTGACCTGTTCGCTTCTGCTAACATGAAGCACCCAGAAGCACTTGTCGCGGCCAATAAAGGCGACAAAGTCTCCATGTTTGCCCGCAATGAACTGTGCGCACTGGCGCAACAGAACGTGCCCTTGACCAGTGAAAACTTGCTCGACACCCTGCTCGATCCACAAATTAAGTTGGGCACTTCTACGCCAAAATCAGACCCTGCCGGTGACTATGCGTGGATGTTGTTTGCCAAGGCAGAAGCGGTAAAAGCGAATGCACAAGCGGCGTTAGAGCAAAAGGCGTTGAAACTGACAGGTGACAAAACCAGTGCTAAAGCACCGGAAGGTCGTAACCCTTATGGTTGGGTGATGGAAAACAAACGTGCTGATGTGTTTCTTACCTATTGCACCAACGCTAAGTTAGCCCAGAAACAAGTCCCCGATTTGAAGATTGTGGCAATCCCACCAGCGCTCGCAGTGGGCGCTAATTATGGTTTGCTGGTGTTGAAAGACGCTAATCCAAACACGCAAGCCTTGGCGAATTATATTCTGTCTGACAAAGGTCAGGCGATTTTGGCCAGCTACGGTTTTAAACAACCTTAAGTCTTGTTTAGCTCGGTGTGATTAACGTGGTGAGGCGAACAATCGGTTCGCCTCTTTTTTTGGCTTCGCTGGGTGGTGCTGGTCAACGCGGCGCTTACCAACAAATATTTGCGGCAATTGCTGGTGTCATGCAGCACAGAGTCTATTCTCAATAAGACAGTGTGATTACGTAAGTCTTTGGCATTACAGTGGCTAAGTTATCCTTGCCATCTGTGCCGAGCCGCAAGGGCAAGTATGGATAACACCACGTTATTAATACAGTTGATCTTTGTTACTGGCCTGAACGGGCTACTCACCTTTGTGTTTATTTCTAAACAACTCAACCATTATGTCAGCCTTTATTGGCGCATCTCGGCCATTCTGCTGTTTTGTTCAACCTGCTTTTTTGCCTGGCTCGAGCATTATCTCAGCGCCTTTGTTATCGTTTTTTCTCACTATCTGTTTTTTTTGAGCATCATGTTTCAGCTGTCGGCGGCAGTGTACTTTGAAATCAGCCGCAAACTGTTCACTAAAATTGAGCTGGTGCTGCTGTCTGCTGTGTTCATCGCGGGTTTTGGGTGGTTTAGCTATGTCGACGAAGATTTTAAATCGCGGATTGTGGTCATCTGGACAATGTTGGCACTGCTGGGGACGTATGCCATCTATTTTGTGTTTGTAAAACATCGGCAACCGACAACTAAAGCCGTGGGGATCTGGATTCTATTTGGCTTGACCGTATGCCTGCATCTCGTGGGGGCATTACTCACGTTAAATGATGCTACCGCGGTGTCACTCTACAAAAGCGGCTTATTAAACACCATTGCGCTGGTGTATTTGGGGATGTACATCATCACCTTTTTTGTGGGGATGCAGCATGCCACTATTCGCGCGCAAACGTTTCAGCTGCAACAAGAAAAAGATCGCACGGCGCACCTGTTTGAGTTTCTCCATGCTACCGCTCAAGACCTTGAGTTTTCGAGTCTTTACGCCTCTATTGAAAATATTTTGCAGAGTTCCTTTAACGTGGGTACTGGGGCAATTTTTATTCGTGATGAAGCGGTTAGCGGCATTTTCAACATGAGTTACTGCTTTGATGAACTGGGGTTGCCGATTGAAAAATTTAAGTCGGTCAGCAATAACATGGGGCTTGCTGGCGCGGCGATTGCGCAAGGACGGGCGATTAAGGTGAGCGTTGATCAATATCACCAGTATGTCGACCCGGCCATTGTGCAGCAATTTAAAGCCAAAGGGGTGACTCATTTGGTCAGTATCCCGTTAATCGTTGGCGAGCAAGCGCTGGGCGCGGTCACCATTATTTACTCGGCTCATCGGCCGATTAACCAGCTGTTTGACATTGAATTTTTCTCGTATCTCGGTGAGCAGATCGCCTTGGTGATCAACAATGCTGTGCTTTATAAAAAGGTGACCTATTTAGCCACCACAGATCCATTGACCGGCTTGTTTAACCGCCGACGCTTTAAAGAGTTGGTGAAATTAGAACAAAACCGCATGAAGCGGCAGCAACGATGCTTCACCATTGCCTTACTGGATATTGACCACTTTAAATCGATCAACGACAGCTTTGGTCATGATAGTGGTGACAAGGTGCTGCAGGCGGTTGCTGCCATGCTGAAACAAACCTGTCGTGAAGCGGATTCTATTTGTCGTTGGGGCGGCGAGGAGTTTGTGGTGTTACTGGTGGAAACCGGCTTAAGTGAAGCCAATGTGGTGGCGGAGCGGATTCGGCAAGAGTGTTCAGCCCTGCAGGTGTCAGGCTTAGCGCAGCGGACGGTAACCGTAAGTATTGGGTTGGCTGAGTTGCGGCCAAGTGATCTGTCAGTCGAAGATTTGATTAATCGCGCTGATAAAGCCTTGTATCAAGCGAAGGCGCGTGGCCGCAATTGTGTGGTGAGCGACTTAGCCGGTTAAGCTAAGTCTTGGCGGCTTACCAAAGAAAAAGGCGAACCAAAAATGGTTCGCCTTTTTGCATATCAACAAGCGCTTAGCTCACGTTTCTAGGGTACTTTGAAATCAAAACGTGGGTGACATGCAATACATGAGTTTTTAGATGGCTGGTGAACTTGGTGACACTTAGCACAATCTGTTTGAGTACCTTCGTGACGGTTGTTGTGCACGTTGGTAGGTTTCATGTCTTTGGTTTTTTGAGCCAGTTTTTCAGGGTTATGACATTTTTGACATTTTGTCATTGGCACTGCTTCACGTGGTGTTGCATCACCGTGGCAAGAAGCACATTTGATGCCTTTTGCGAAGTGAGTTTGGTCCAGTAAAGTATCGCCTTTTGCCATAGTGCTACCAGCAAATACAGTCAATGCTGCAGCAAGTACGATGTTGAATAATTTGAAATTCTTCATTTTGTCTTTTCCATTTATCTTATTCGGTAAAACGCGCCTAGCGACTAGGCGCCCCGTCTGCTAACGCTGTTAATTACAGCTTTGCAACGTATTTGCCAGCCAAGTAGCCGAAGGTGTAGCAACGACCCAGTGACAAACCGAACACAGTCAACGGATAGTCAACGCCGCCGTAGAAGCCCGCTGCCATGTTACCGATGATGAACAGACCTGGAATTTCTTTACCGTCTGCATCCAGTGCTTGGTGATGTTTGTTAACCAACATACCTGAACACAGAGTAGATACGCGCATACGGCGATGGATACCGTAGAAAGGAGGCTTAACTACAGGCACCATCAGTTTAGATGGCTTACCGAAGTCTTCGTCCTTACCTTTTGCACACAGTTCGTTATAACGTTTAACGTTAGCAACGAAAGTCTTAGGATCACATTCCAACTTAACTGCCAGCTCTTCCAGAGTGTCAGCTTTGTAAGTGTTGGTCAGTGATGGGTAAACACCTTTCTTCTCACCTGGTTCTTCAGGCATGTACACTTTGATTTCTTCTGGGCTGTACAGGTGACCTGGCCAATCTTTAGCAGTGGTCATGTAGTCAGCGTCAAATACTTGAGAGTAGTGACCAGCGTTTACTGGGTCTTTCAAGTAGTTGTTCATCAGTGACATTTCAACTTTTTCGTTAACGAAACGTTCACCTTTGCGGTTCAAAGTCAGGAATGGCATGTCGCACATTGATGCTGGACCTGCGTCGAAGTCGTGCAGCATTTTAGTGTGGCCAACAGGTTCGATAACACCACCTGCCCAGTATGCCATTGCAAAACCATCGCCCATACGATCTTGTTGTTTACGTTCAAACACTTTCAGATCAGGGATGAAGAAGTCACACATTGCCTTGTTGTTTTGGTAGTCACCAGCAGACAAGATAACGCCTTTCTTCGACAGGAATTTGTGGTATTTACCATTGATATCTTGAGCGATAACACCCAGGATTTTGCCTGATTTGTCTTGGATCAGTTGCTTAGCTGGAGTTTGGTAGAAGAATTTAACGCCAGCTTTCTCGGCAGTTTTTGCCAGAGCGCGCATACCATCACCAGTGGTGTATGGTTTTGGACCGCAGAAAGAAGTCACAAAGTTCAGACGGTCGCCTTTTTCAGCAATACCGTGAATACCGTGTTGTGGACCAGTACCTTGGTCAACAATTTGGCCGCCGCTTTGTTTAGCACGGTCGATAACCCAAGATACAGCTTCACCTGAGTTGTAAGCCCATTCTCTCAGCAGTTCAGGGCTTGAACGGTGTTGGTTATCTGCCATCAGGCGGTTAACCAGTGCTTCAACAGCAGACTTGTCACTGTTTTTCAGGTCGATACCTGAACCAGTGTTACCTTGTGAAACAGCCATTGCTTGTTTTTGCAATACAGCAACGCTTGCGCCTTGTTCACGAGCTGACAGTGCAGCTGGAACACCTGATGCACCAGCACCTACAACCACAACGTCAAACGTTTGGGTTGAAGCGATTTCTGCATCAGAGATTTCGATTGGTTTTGGCAGGAAGCTAACAGTAGCGCCACCAATTTCCCCAAATTGTTGGCATGGTACTGGTGCTGCTTCTGCAGTACCTACAAGACCACCAAGTGCTAAGCCACCGGTACCCATTGCTGCACGGGTAAGGAAGCTACGGCGTGAAAGACCGTTTTGCAGGACACTGGCGGTGTATGGATCGAGCTGCTTTTGTTTCTCATTACTCATTTTTTTATACTCCTCTACTCATTTTTTATTCCAACAAACAGCACTAAATCTCAACACCACGATGCGTTCGCTTAGCACAGGTTATTGGCAATAACCGCATTTGATATACTGGTTTATTAGGCGTACTTGAGGCTGCATAGCATCGTTCAAATCCCACACCAGCCATCGTTAAAATGAAATATATGACATATGACGTATAGCAAAAAGTATTGAAGTTATTGTCTTTGCAGTGCTTCGCAAAACATCTGAAAGTGAGAGCAGTAGTTCAAATTTTTTTGTTATGTTTTGTGAATATAAAAAAATAAAGAATGGGTCACAGAAAAGCGGGTTATTGTGGCGATAGTGAAGAATAAATTTGTGATTTATCTACCAATTTTCTGGAAAATTATAGTTAACAAAGGTGCTGAGTTTTACGAAAAACAGCCTTATTAGCAGCAATTAAATTAAATAAAGGTGGTTTTTATCGGGATTTTTGGAGGCGAAAAGGCTATTTGAAGTGAATGGTCTTTTTTGCCGTGGAATTATTTTGCAGAGTTTGTGATCTTATTCTCAAATGGTTTTTCCTAATATAAATGAATTAAGAAGCTACTCATTTTTTCAGATGATGAATTAATAAATTACGATAAAGTAAATACTAAATAAGTGGCGATCAAATTATTACTGAACGCCGAATCTTATTATTTCAATGATGCGGGCTTACTGAACAACGGGTTGTAGGTTGAGCCTGAGCTGTTCAAAGAACGCCACTACCCGGTTACGACCTTCAGACTTGGCGTTGTACATGGCAAGGTCGGTATCGTGCATCAAGATTTCGAGAGAGTAGCCTGAGATGAAGGTTTCAGAAACACCAAAGCTAGCCGTGATGGTATGGCTGCTATCAACATTGGCATCTTCTATCTGTTCAAAACAGCCACGTAACCGCTCAGCAACTTCAACCGCTTGTTGTTGGCTGGTATTAGGCAGGATGATACAAAACTCCTCACCACCAATCCGGCCCATAATATCTTCTGGACGACAGTGCTGCTTCGCCACCTCAGCAACACTTTTTAGCGCTGCATCACCGGCACCGTGACCTTGGGTGTCATTGAGCTGTTTAAAATAGTCTAAGTCGAACATGATGCAACTGACTCGCTGGCGCTGACCTAACGCGTGCTTCAGTAACTTGTGCGCTTCATGAGTGAAATGGCGGCGGTTAAACACCCCTGTTAAGCCATCGCGTTGAGCCAATAGGCGGAAATGACGCTGCGAGCGGCGTGATTGCACAATGATGAGTATCAGCATGGCAATCACACAGAACAGCGCAATAAGAATATCGCGCCGTCCGCGACTTTCATTTTCAATCAATTGTTGTTGCAGTTGCAGCAGCTTATTTTGTTGGTCGAGCAGCTCAATGCGGTTTTGCTGCTCTATGCTTTGATGTTGGGCCAATTGGAAAGCAAGTGATTTTGCTTGGATGTCATCAACATAGGTTTTATCTGCCTCGGCATATTTTTTATAAGCTTCGAGCGCGGCAGTCGTGCCGTTAACATGCACATAATATTCATACAGGGCTCTATAGGTTCTCACCGCTGATTGGTAGCTCTGGCCCTGCGCTACCAGTGGCGCTGCGAGTTCGCCGTACTTTTTAACTACATCCCATTGTTCTAACTTTACGGCAGCTTCGGCTATTAACGAGTAATAAAGTCCTTTTAATGGGGTGTAGCGGGTATTTTCTATCTGCGGTAATTGCTGAGTGAGCAGTGACATCGCAGCCTGATAATTCTGCTCTTTAAGCAAGCTTCTAATTTTAAAGTTATTGATGAGTCCAATTATCACGGCTTCATTGGCTTGCTGACATTTTTCAATGCCCTTAGCAAATAAATCGCTGTTGGAGCTTAGGTTATTCAAGCCGAATGCGGCTTCAACCTCAAAATGTGCTGCCGCACATTGGCCGCGCAGTGTCGTCGTCGTACTTTTCAATTGTTGACTGTAATCTAGGCCCAGTTGGTACTGGCCTAGAGAATTGTAAAAAGTTGCTGCGACCATGAGTAATTGATCTTTTAGTTTGGAATTGGTTATTTGCTTCGAACTTATTATTAATACACCCAATTGCTCAAGGCCAGCTTTCCAATCTTGTGTAAAACTATAGGCATTAACTAAGGTCAAACGGGATCTGAGTTTGATTTCCTCTGGTGCTTCGGATTCGATGAGTTGTTCATATCCCGCAATGGCTTCTTTAATTTGACCGCGAATAATTTTTCGATACAACTCAAAGTATTGGAAAGATGCCTGTTCATATGCAGACATTTCAGAAAAGTGTTGTTGCAGGTTGTCTAATATAGTGGAGAATTTTTGGATATCGCTGGTGCGTATCTTGTCAGCTTCGTTTAGCTGTTGCTGGTAATCACTGGCGTAAGCGCAAGAGAGCGACATCAGTGCGACAACTGTCGCACTGATGGTATTGAGCACTAACTTACGCAATCTTGAGCGATGCATTTTTAGTATCAGTGTCATCTTCTTTTGGTTGCTCACCTTGTTCGTCTTCGTCTGGCTCAGCGGGTGCTAAGAAACAAACAATATCTGTATTGATTTTCAGTTCTTCGGCAAAACTTGCTGCATCGTTATTTAACAAAGCTGCGATCTGCTGAGGTTCAAAACCTGCTGCCAAAGCCGCTTGTGCCAATGCTTCTGGTTGTTGCAGTGATACGTCAGCGCCAACTTGAGCTAAAAAGTTAACTAGTTTGTTATTCATTGTATTTTCTCTCTTTTGTTGAATGGTATTACATTGTTGTCTTGCTTAGAAATATTTGTTGCTTGTTGCTGTAAGATTTTTAGCCGTTGCCGCATCTGGATATTAGGCACCAGTGATTTTTCTGGTGGGATAACCAGCGTGGTGTGCTGGTTAATTTCCGCTTGCAGTAAGGCTTTCAGCGGCAACTGCTCCATTCTTGGTTGCATCAATGGCATGGTGGCGGCTTCATAGAGCCAGCAGTTATGCTCAAGGGAGTAATCTTCTGCCAGTAGTTCTAGCAGTAAGCGGCGTTCGGCAACGCCAGTAGTGCCAATGCCCATACTGAGATCGCCGGCCAAACCAATCTGCCACAATACCAGCATGGCACTCGGGTCGATGCGGCGCTGATACAGCATAAATTGGCTGGTTTCATAGTGTTGGCAGCCTTGTTTGCCGGGGTCCATACCTAAGTCGGCATAGAGGCAGGCTTCCGCAGAAATGCCCGGCACCATAGTGGCGTCAAAGCCTAGAGCGCGTGTTTGTTCAATGGCTTGATGTGCTGGTTTAACAAATACGCCGGGGTGACCATAAAATGCAGCCACCACCTTTTTATTTTGCTGCACGGCGGTAACAATCGTTTGCACCATCTCTTTATAGGTTTTATGGCGCGATTTATCCTTGCCATAAAGTGATTGCAGGCTGTGCACATTGGGGTTGAGCTGCTCGAGCCATTTTTCCACAAAGCCATCCGACATGGCGCTAAATACGATGTCGGCATTTTCAATGTGGCTGCGACTGATCGGACAGATATGCGCCCCGAGCATCATACCGACGCCGACGCAAGTGAGAGAACCTTTAGTGGTGGCTGTCATTGACACTCCTTAAAAAGATTAAGTGTTAGATAGCCTTGAAGCTGCTGAGCTTTGCCCTCAATAGCTCGAAAGTTACTGAACCCCATGCGTTTATTCAGCCTTAGTGCGGCGAGATTCTGTGAATCGAATGTGCCGACAAGTTGCTTTAACTCGAGTTGTTCGCTGCAGTATCTAATTACACGAGGAACGACTTCATCCGCCACCCGTTTTCGGTGAGCTCTTCGGAGCAGAATTATGCCAATCTCAGCTTGTTGTTTGGCTTTAATGTCTGCGATACCTACAACACCTAGCGCTTGTTCCAGTTGTTCTATTACCCAAAAAAAACAATAGGGTGCTTTACGATACATTGTTTTCAATGTGGTATTAAACGCTGCAATAGCGTCATGCTCACTTAGCGCTGGCCCTATATGGCGCATTAACTCTTTATCGCAATAAAGCGATTGAAACAGTGTCGCATCCTGCTCTGCTAATGGCCTTAAGGTAAACCGTTCAGTTTGCAATAGCATGACTAACGCCCTCTCGGTGCGGCAAAGCGCACAGTGCCGTTGGCGGTGTCATCTCGTTCAAAAATCACGTAATAGGCGCTCAGCAGTGGTAGCCCGATAATCGATTGTGGCGTCCAATTTGGCAGTTGCCCCATCAGTTTAAATACCGCTTTGCCGTGCGCCGGACTATTCAATTGCCAGTAGTGCTGTGCGGCACAACTGAGCGTCAGTGGGGCGCCGTTCTGCCCTTGAAAGTGAAATTCGATAGCCGGCCAGTCGGCAAGATTGAGCTGTTGCGCATCGATACCTTGCTGCTGCGCGGCAATCACTTTAGTGACGTCGCCACAAAATGGTGCCAATAGCTCCGTAGCGTTTGTTACTGCTTGAGCAAATTGCGTCATCAACTGAGTAAAGGCATCTGCGGGGAGCGAGATTAACGATGCCCCCGTATCAATAATGGCGTTACTCGAGCCTGCGATAATGAGTAGTGAATCGCTCGGCGTGACCTTGATGGTGGCTTGACCAACAAGATTAAGACCAATGAGATCAACGTTATAGTAGCGATCGTGCAATACCTTTAACGTATGAAATTCGCCTTGATAATGTTGTGTTTGCTCAGCACCGCCACCCAGCAACAACCAGCCTTGGTTTAAGGGATCATGGCTTGGGTGGGCATAGTTGGGGTCAATATGAATGCTGGAGCGCTGGCACACTAAACTAAAACGGTTAGCACAAACGCCTTGTTGCGCGAGGGCATCAAAGGTGGAGGGCAAATCGGTTTCGGTGGCGTGTTGTTGCAGCTTTTTAAACGCCGCTAAATCTTTGTCGGTCGCGTGGCTTTGGCTCGGAAATGGCCAAGGGTAAGTGTTCGGCGGCGCAGTGCCTTGTGAGGTTAAATAGCCACTGAAGTCGTAACTTCGATTAAGCGGTGCGTAGGCCAACCCTAAAATACCGTCGGCTTCAGCAAAGGTCTGGCTCGCTTCCTCTTGTACCAACGCCACTGCAGTTTGGCTTAACTTTGCTGAGCCAAGGGCGATTTCGGTGTGGATCACCGGCCCCATCCAACCGCCGACACCATAGAGAATCTCTTGCGCTAAGCTGGTGGGCTGCAAATGCTGGTCGTGTTCCGCTTGGTATTTTGAATGATGAACCGCCAGCGTAGAGGAACCTGAATCGATCACTAGCCTGACTTCTTGTTGCTGACTGCCTAAGCGCATTGCTGCGGTATAGCCCCCTTGGGCAAGCGTGTTAAGCAGCGGAAGTTTGATAACAGTCGAGTCTGGCGATGCCTTCATATCAGCGATGGGTAATTAATTAGTTACCTAATGCTATGAAGTAATAAGTTTTTGTTCAATATAACAAATGTAAAAATCCAAATAAAATTAACAAGTTGTGCAAAATAAAAACGGCGGCCAAATGGGCCGCCGTTTGCATTGAGCTTAGATGAACGGGCTTATTAGCCTTCCAACTTCGCCAATTCTGCCTTCTGTTCAGTCAGCTTTTCTTGGTCACGTTGGTAGTCAGCCAGCTTAGCGCGTTCTTTTTCAATCACGTCTGCTGGTGCTTTAGCGACGAAGCCTTCGTTCGAAAGTTTGTTCTCAATACGGCCAGCTTCTTGCGCCAGTTTTTCCAGCTGTTTGTCGATACGCGCCATTTCAGCGGCAACGTCAATCAAGCCTGCCATTGGGATCAGCAGTTCCATTTTGCCGACCAATTGTGTGGTCGACATTGGTGCCGCTTCGCCGTCTGCCAATACAGTGATGCTTTCCAGCTTCGCCAGTGCGGCCAAGAAGGTACGGTTGGCGTTCAAACGGGCAGCGTCTTTTTCGCTGTCGTCTTTCAGCAATGCGTTCAGCGGCTTAGATGGGGCGATGTTCAGCTCAGCACGAATGTTACGTACCGCGACAATCACTTGTTTAACCCATTCCAGATCCGCTTGCGCTTCAGTATCGGCTTTATCCGCTTGATACTCAGGGAACGGCATCAACATCAGGGTTTCACCTTCTACACCGGCCAGCGGTTTCACGCGATGCCAGATGGTTTCAGTGATGTATGGTGTCAGTGGGTGCATCAAGCGCAGCAGTTGCTCCAGTACCGTTACCAATGTATGGCGAGTACCGCGCAGTTCAGCGTCAGTGCCGCTGTTCAATACTGGCTTAGTCAGCTCCAAGTACCAGTCACAGAATTGGTTCCAAGTGAATTCGTACAGGGTGTTAGCGGCCAAGTCGAAACGGAAGGCATTGATGTGGTCATCAAAGGTTTTCACGGTTTCGTTGAACAGGCTGATGATCCAGCGATCCGCCAGTGACAGGGTCATCTCGCCGCCGTTCTGACCACAGTCTTGCTCTTCAGTGTTCATCAACACGTAGCGCGAAGCGTTCCACAACTTGTTACAGAAGCTGCGGTAACCATCCAGACGTTTCATGTCCCAATTGATGTCGCGGCCCGTTGAGGCCATGGCAGCCAAGGTAAAGCGCAGCGCGTCAGTACCGTGGGCTTCAATGCCTTCGGCAAACTCTTTGCGGGTGCTCTTTTCGATCTTGGCGGCCAGTTGTGGCTGCATCATGTTACCGGTACGTTTTTGTACCAGTGATTCCAAGTCGATACCGTCGATCATATCCAATGGGTCAAGCACGTTGCCCTTAGATTTCGACATCTTGTTACCTTGCTCGTCACGGATAAGTCCGGTGACGTACACGGTTTTGAACGGCACTTGCGCTTTGCCATCTTCGTCTTTGATGAAGTGCATGGTCATCATGATCATGCGCGCTACCCAGAAGAAGATGATATCGAAACCGGTCACCAACACATCAGATGGGTGGAACAGTTTTAGATCTTCGGTGTTTTCTGGCCAGCCCAGCGTTGAGAAGGTCCACAATGCAGAGCTGAACCAAGTGTCCAGTACGTCGTTGTCTTGGCGCAGGGCGATATCGGCACTCAGGTTATTTTCGCTACGGACTTCCGCTTCGCTACGGCCAACGTAGACGTTACCGGCATCGTCGTACCATGCTGGAATACGGTGACCCCACCACAGCTGACGCGAGATACACCAGTCTTGAATGTCGCGCATCCACGAGAAGTACATGTTTTCGTACTGCTGTGGCACGAACTTGATGTCGCCATCTTCAACCGCTTTGATCGCTGGCTCAGCCAGAGATTTAACTGCCACGTACCATTGGTCGGTCAGCAGCGGTTCGATCACCACGCCTGAGCGGTCACCGTAAGGTACTTTCAAGCTGTGTGGCTCGATTTTTTCAAGTAAGCCCAGTGCGTCAAACGCTTCAACAATCGCTTTACGTGCTGCGAAACGTTCCATGCCGGCGTATTCGCTTGGCAGGCTGTTATCCAATGCGGTGTTTTGGCTGCCGTCAGTGTTCAACACTTCAGCGGTGGCACGGATGTCACCGTTCAGCGTCATGATGTTGAACATTGGCAGGCTGTGGCGCTTACCGACTTCGTAGTCGTTGAAGTCGTGCGCTGGGGTGATTTTCACGCAGCCAGTGCCAAATTCGCGGTCAACATAGTCGTCAGCTACAATAGGAATGCGACGGTTTACCAGCGGCAAAATGATCTCTTTACCGATGAGGGATGCGTAGCGTTCATCTTCAGGATGTACCGCCACGGCGCTATCACCCAGCATGGTTTCTGGACGAGTAGTCGCAACCACCAAGTAATCTTTGCCATCAGCGGTCAGGGCATCGCCCGCCAGCGGATAGCGGAAGTGCCACATAGAGCCTTGTTTTTCTTGGTTTTCAACTTCCAGATCGGAAATCGCGGTGTGCAGCTTTGGATCCCAGTTCACCAAACGTTTGCCGCGGTAGATCAGGTTGTCTTTGTACAAACGGACAAACACTTCTTGTACCGCTTTTGACAAACCTTCATCCATGGTGAAACGTTCGCGATCCCAATCTACAGAAGCGCCCATGCGACGCAGCTGTTTGGTGATGGTGCCGCCCGATTGCGCTTTCCATTCCCATACTTTTTCCATGAACGCATCACGGCCTAAGTCGTGGCGGCTTTTGCCTTCTTCGGCTTCCAGCTTACGCTCAACCAGCATTTGGGTAGCAATACCGGCGTGGTCGGTACCCACTTGCCATAGGGTATTTTTGCCTTTCATGCGTTGGTAACGGATCAGCGTGTCCATGATGGTGTCTTGGAACGCATGGCCCATGTGCAGGCTGCCAGTGACGTTCGGCGGCGGGATCATGATGCTGTAGTTGCCGTTGCTGCTATCACCACTTGGTTTGAAGTAGCCTTTCTCTTCCCAGGCTTTATAGAGTGCCTGTTCAATCGACTGCGGGTTGTATGTTTTATCCATGGAACCAGTTTTCTCAAACAAAATTAATGGGTTGTGTTGCCAAATCTTGCGTACTCAAAGCAAAGCCTTGGTCGCGATACTGGCGGTAACGGTTGCGCGCAATCGCCTTACGGGCGTCATCACCGGCAACAAAATCGATGATCTGGCTGAAGTTTCCGGCAAATGGCGGAATATCGTTAGCCAGATTTATCAGTATGGGCCGCCGTAAATTGGGGCCAACACGGTCAAATCCTATCTCAACCGGCGCACCTTTTGCTGGGCCTTCACCTTTAAGGTTGTGCGGCACAAAAGCGCTCGGTTCAAACTGCCACAGCAGTTCATCTACTTGATAAGCTTGCGATTGGTCATCGCAATGAATGTAGATCCACTGGCCGCTGCGATAATGTAACTGCGCTAATTGGCAGGCAAGCAACTGCGGCTGTTCCTCGTTATTAACGGTTGAGGGCAGCAAGTAAAACAGTGCTTGAGTCATTGTCGTGGCATGCCTTGTTGGGGATCGATTCGCGAAGGATGGATTCTACACTAAAGCCGCTGGCAGGTTAAATAGATAGCGCTAAACGCTGCTGGCTTTGGGGCGAAGTTTTCTCAATCTAGCCAGCTTTAGAAGCAATACTAATGCTATGAAGTAATTAACGGCAAAAATGATATCTGTGAGCAGCTGATATTCTTCGACTTCTGCAAATCCCAAATATTGGATTAGCAATAGCTCACCGAAAAACGCGGCAGAACCTAGTGCTACTGTTAACACGATTAACAGTAGCACGAGGAAGAGCCCTGTCAGGGACTTCAATTAGCGTGGCTCAACTGCAACTTATGGCCACCATTAGCACTCGGCACAAAATCGGCAAAGTGATGAATTGCGTCGAGTGAATCTTCATGGTGGTGCGTCACATACAGCAACTGAGTGATGTTACTGCTGGCGATGCGATTGAGCGCATGGAACACCAACTTGCGGTTGAGATAATCCAGCCCTTGATAGGGCTCATCCAAAATCAGCAATGCCGGTTGTTTGATGAGGGCACGCGCTACCAACAACAAGCGTTGTTGACCGTAATCGAGTGAGCGGAAACCAGTTTTCTCAAACGCTTGCATCTCCAGCATGGTTAGCCAAGTTTTGGCTTGCTCGATTTGTGCCAGTGATGGTTTTTGATAAAGCCCAATCGAGTCAAAAAAGCCGGACAGCAACACTTCCAGTGCGCTGCAGTTCACCCGATATTGCAGGTGCAGTGACGATGACACCACGCCAATGTTCTTTTTAATCTCCCAGATGCTTTCGCCGCTGCCGCGTTTGACGCCAAGAATGGTAATGTCATTGCTGTAGCACTGCGGATGATCGCCAAGGATCAAACCGAGCAGGGTACTTTTACCGGCGCCATTGGGGCCGCGCAGTTGCCAGTGCTCGCCAGCGCGAATGGTCCAATTCACATCTTCAAAAATCAACGTATCGGTGTAGGCCACGCGTACATTGCGCAGTTCCACCCGCGGATCAGGGTAATTTTTGTCGTTTTGCTGTTTTAGCAGCGACAGAATCTGCTCACTTTTTTGCGCCGACAGCGCCTGCATCTGCGCCAGCAATGGGTGGTTATGCCATTCATCGCGGCGCAGTGTTTGCGTTAGCTTTTGTTCGTCAAACAGTGCGATGTGACTGATAAACTCGGGCAGCTCATCTTCACGAGAGGTGAGAATTAGCAGCTGAGTTGTTGGCAACAGTGATTGCAGCAGCTCGGTCAGTGCGGCGCGGTGTGCCACATCTAAACCGGCGTAGGGTTCATCCAAAATCAGCAGTTGTGGTTGACGTGCCAAGGCGCGCGCCAACATCAAGCGACGAGTTTCGCCAGTAGATAGCATGCGAAAGCCACGGTCTTTCAGGCGGACTAAGTCGGTTTTTTGCAGCAAGTCATTGAGTGTCGCTTCATCAATCCCTTCAGCGCGCAGCAATGCGGTCACGCTGTCACCGGCTTGCGCTTCGCTTTCATCATCTGCGATCTGCTCATCGAGCAGTTGCTGTTGTTGATGCAGTGACACGCAAGCCACCTTTGTGGGTAGGCCGTCAATCTGACCTTTGCGGGCGACAAGCTCGCCGCTGAGAATCCCCACCAATAATTCTGCCGCTTGGCCATGACTGGCAAATACTCCCCAGTGCTCATCGGGCTTTAAGTGCCAATCATCAATAAACAGTGCGGTTGAGGTAGTTTGGTATTTGAGGTTTTGAATATGCATTAGACGAACAACGGCTTACAACAAAAAGAGGCCAATAATACTGCAATAAAAAATGGTGAATTGCTAGCCAGATTGGTGCAGCAAACTTAGTGACGAAAAACGCGATATGACGCTTCTCAAAAAAGCGTGTAAAGCTTGGTTGATTTTTGTTCTGTTAGCATGCGGGTGGATAGGCGGAATAGACCTTTTGCATTAGCATGGCAAAAAATTCTACACATTATCAATGAAATGGAGTTTGTGATGGGGCGTTTGTCAGTGAGTGCTACACGTGGTTTTACGCTGATTGAGCTGGTGGTGGTGATCATTATTTTAGGGATTTTATCGGTCATTGCTGCGCCTAAATTTATCAATCTGCGTAACGATGCGATGATGGCCAATATGCAGAAGTTGAAAGGTGCGATTGAAGCCGCTGAGCAGCTGACTTATGCGAAATCCGCTATTGCGGGTGTAGAAAAAAGCGCGCATGCCTCTATCGATGTGAGTGGGCAAACCATTGATGTCACCTATGGCTATCCGGCGGTCGATGGTAAAACAACTGAAAATAGCGATACGAGCTCCACTGCGCAGCTGGATGCTGGCGGTTTATTGCAGCTGATTGAAATTCCCGAAGGCTGGAATTCACGCCACAGCACCTTAAATGACACTAACGCGTGGGTGTTTTGGCCAGCAATCATTGCGGTGGATGCGGGGACTGCACAATGTTTTATCCGCTATCGCGAGTCGACAGGGGTAGGGCAAAAGCCAGTGATTGATTACGTGACCACAGGTTGTGATAACTATTAGCAGAATCTGTTTTTATCAGAAACTGTTGTCAACAGAAGCAGCTACGCACAGCATCAGCGATTAGCAAAGTTAATCAATTATTGAATCAATAACCTAATCAATGAAATAGAAAGGCCGCGAATACGCATTAACCGTATCGCGGCCTTTCTTTTTAGCTAAATTGACCGAGCGGACTTACTTGAGCGTAAAGGTGTTGTTGGCGCGATTGGCGTCAGGCAACTTATGCTCTGGGTCGATAGTCACGCTTTTCAGCGGCTTATCTAACTGCAGCACGATGCTTGGTGCGCTGCGGTTCATCCAAGTTTCAATCGGTAACTGCATCGCTTGTTTGCTGCCATCGGCAAATTGCAGCAGCAACTTGGCAGGCATCACCAACTTTTGTTTGCTGGCAAAGTGAATTTCAGTGCCTTTAATCCATTTATTGTCCACTTGATTGATACCCGTGACAGCCATATCCAACTGCCAGTTATTCAAATACCAACCACGCCACCACCAGGCTAAGTCTTCACCTGCGGCACTTTCCATAAAGCGGAAGAAGTCCGACGGCGTTGGGTGCTTGTAGGCCCAAGTGCTTATGTAGGCTTTGAATGCCGGATCAAACCGCTCTGGGCCGAGGATCTGCTCGCGGAGCAGCACTAAACCCAATGCGCCTTTGAAGTAGCTCACTGAGTGACGATATTTCTCTGCCACCGCTTCCGACGGCATCATTAAGGTTGGCGCATTTGGATCGGCCAATACCTCAAGAATTTCATCCACCGGATTGCCACCTTTAGGGGCGTACTCGCCATCGCGTTTCGGCGCAAATTCACCGTTATTGAATGCGTCTGAGGCGTAAACATCAATGAAGGTGTTAAAGCCTTCATCCATAAACGCATGGCGGCGTTCATCGGAACCGACAATCATTGGGAACCAGCTATGGCCAAGTTCGTGGGCGGTGATCCAAAACAGCTTGTCGTCTTTATCGCGCATGCCATCGAACACGATACCGGGATATTCCATCCCAGCGCCGTGCCCGCCTAAGTTAACCGCGGCAGGCCAAGGATATGGATACCATTGGCTAAAGTGCTCAATCGAGCCTTTGACGTATTCTGTTGAACGATCCCATTTATTGGTGCCAGCAGCTTCCGGTGGGTAAGCCGACATCGCCAATGAGGTTTTACCGTTGGGCAGGTTAATCTTGGCTGCATCGATAATAAACGCAGGTGAGGCGGCGAAAGCAACATCGCGGGTATGTTCCATGCGGAAATGCCAATCGCGTGTCTGTTGCGTTGCAGCGGCAATGGCGCTCTGTGCATCGGCGGCGGTACGGATATAAACGGTTTTGTCGCTGCTTTGAGCGGTTTCGAGGCGTTTCAGCTCGGTTTTGTTGAGCACTTCTTTGGGATTAATCAGCTCACCTGAACCCACCACATAATAATTAGCGGGTACTGTGACTGTGTAATCAATCGTGCCGTATTCCAGATAAAACTCAGAGCCAATATAGGCGTTGTTATGCCAACCATGTTGGTCGTCATACACTGCCATCCGTGGATACCATTGGGCGATTTCAAAAATCTGACTGTTTTCGGTTGGGGTGACGGCAGTGCGACCGCCCCAAGTGCCGGGAATTTGGTAGCTATAGTTCAGCTTTAATTGCAGTTTGCCGCCATCAGCTGCTAACGGTTGCAGCAATTCAATCCGCATCCGAGTGTCATCAATCAGCGGTTTAACCAAGTAGCTTTTGCCCGAGGCAATCACTTCAATGGAGGTGATTTGATAGCCGTCAGTGAACTTGCTGCGATACCACTCAGAGGCAGTGCTGCTGCGTGAGTCTTTGCGGTACATGTTCTGATCCAGTTGTAACCACAACTGTTCGAGCTTGTCTGGGCTGTTGTTGGTGTAGGTGATCAGCTCTTCACCGCTGAGGGTTTGCTTGTCGGTGTCGATATGGGCATGCAAATTATAGTCAACGCGGTTTTGCCAATAGAGTTCGCCGGGCTTACCTGCGCCATTGCGGTAGGCAGTGGCAGGCGTTGGCATCGACAATGGCGCAAATAGTTCGCGCGGATCATAGGGGGTATCAGCTGCAAAACTGGTGGCCACCATCAATAAGGTAGAACCGCCAGCAAACACTTGGGCCGCTGATTTAGGCCAGAGGGACATAACACTTCCTTTTATTGTTGTTTTTACGAGCTTCGCTTGAAAAGCGGGAGATTAGAAATACCAGTACAGCTGACTACGATAACAATTGCTGCGGTTCCATTCGAGGCGAAAATGGCACAGCGGTATGTTTTTTATCGCAGCTGAATTGTTACAAAAATTTTGTGTGGCTTCACCACTCTGCGGCAATCTTCGTAGTGTATCAGACAGGTCACAGCATCAGGCTCGGTAGCGCCAATGATGCTGTGACAGTGGTTTAGCGCGCCTAACGCGACTTGCTGGTGACAATGGGCGCAGCTTTTTGACTGGGCGATACTCGCACCAAAATCGATTTTGAGGTGGGCGTAAAGCTGCGATCTCCCACGCTATCCAGCGGAATTAACGCATTGGCTTCCGGGAAATAGGCGGCGATATTGCTTGGCGCTATCTCATGGGGGATCACTTTAAAGGCTTCAATCTTGCGTACTGTGCCGTCATGCCAGAATGATTCGATATCCACCAAATCACCGGTGTTAAGCTTGAGCCGGTGCATATCTTCTTGATTGAAAAACACCACATTACGTTCGCCAAATACGCTGCGGTACCGATCATCGTAGCCATAGATGGTGGTGTTGTATTGATCGTGTGAGCGCATGGTTTGCATTAAAAACACATTGGCTTCATCGGGCAGTTCCACCGGCACAATCCGTTGTGGCAGTTCATGGCTAAAAAACTGCGCTTTGCCGCTGGCGGTTTTCCAGTTCAGCTCGCGGGCACTGTTGCCCAGATAAAAGCCGCCGGGTGCGTCTAGGCGTTGATTGAATTGGGCAAAACCGGTAATGGTGTGCTCGATTAAATCGCGAATTCGGTCGTAGTTATCGGTCATGGCGCGCCAATCAACAGGCGTTCTTTCGCCTAAGGTCGCCGCCGCAATGCCCGCGACAATGGCGATTTCGGAGCGCATCTGCTCGCCGTGAACATCAATTCGGCCAGAGGAGGCATGTACCATAGAGAAGGAATCTTCGACGGTGATCTTCTGTGGCCCTGAGGCTTGTAGGTCGATGTCGGTACGGCCATAACAGGGCAAAATAATCGCGTCTTTGCCGGGATTAACATGAGTGCGATTGAGCTTAGTGGCAATGTTGACGGTTAACTCGGCATTGCGCATGGCTTGGGCGACCTTGGCGGTATCCGGCGCTGCTGCGACGAGGTTACCCCCAAGGCCAATGAAGATTTTGCTCTCGCCGCGCGCAAGCGCTTGTAATGCTTCCACCACATTGTGGCCGTGATTGCGCGGCGGCTTAAAGCCAAATACCTGCTCGAGGCTATCTAAAAATGCGGCGGATGGACGCTCATTAATCCCCATGGTGCGATCGCCTTGCACATTGGAGTGACCGCGAACCGGGCAAAGCCCCGCACCTTGTTTACCTATATTGCCGCCAAGCAGTTGTAAGTTAACCAATTCATGAATGGTGTTGACCGAGTGTTTGTGCTGGGTGATGCCCATCGCCCAAGTGACAATCACCCGTTTGGCGTTTTGGTAGATGTCGGCTAAGGCTTCAATATCGGTGCGGCGTAAACCAGATTGGCGGGTGATTTCTGCCCAGCTGGTGGCATCGACTTGAGCTAAATACTGCGCGACACCATCGGTATGTTGCTCGATAAACGCCAAATCAAATACTGATTTGCCTTGTTGCTGCGCCTGACGATGACGTTTATACAAGGCTTTCACGATGCCGCGCACCAGCGCCATATCGCCACCTAGTTTCGGCATGTAGTAATCACTGGTGGTCGGCGATGAGCCGTTTTTCAGCATCTCTAGCGGATCTTGCGGATTGGTAAAACGTTCTAAGCCGCGTTCCTTGAGGTTGTTGAGTGCCACAATTCGCGCGCCACGTTTATAGGCGGCTGCTAGGGTTTCTAGCATGCGCGGATGGTTAGTGCCGGGGTTTTGCCCAAACAGAAAAATCGCATCAGCATGCTCAAAGTCTTCAATGCGCGTAGTGCCTTTGCCGATGCCGATGGCTTCCGCTAAGGCGACACTGGTTGCTTCATGGCACATGTTGGAACAATCAGGAAAGTTGTTGGTGCCAAAGCGGCGCACAAACAGCTGATACAAAAATGCGGCTTCGTTGCTGGCACGGCCAGAGGTATAAAACTCGGCTTGGTTAGGGCTGGCCAAACCATTCAATTTGCTGGCGATAAAGTTAAACGCCTGTTGCCAACTGATCGGTTCGTATTTATCCGTAGTGCCGTTGTATTTCACTGGCTCACTGAGGCGGCCTTGGTATTCCAGCCAGTAATCGCTTTGCTGGTTAAGGTAACTAACGCTGTGCTGCGCAAAAAAATGGCGATCAACGCGCTTGCTGGTGGCTTCCCAGTTGACGGCTTTGGCGCCATTTTCACAAAAGCGAAACCGTCCCGGTACGCCCTTTTCGCCCCAAGCGCAGCCAGGGCAATCAAAGCCATGATCTTGGTTAGTTCTGAGCAGGTTGAGCAGATTTTTTGCCACGTTGTGGCTCTTGAGCAGATGTTCAGTGGTCGCTTTAAGTGCGCCCCAGCCACCTGCGGCATTTCCATATTCTTTGTAACTCATGCTGAGTAATGCTCCGCGGCAAACTACATCGGCTACTGAGAGTCCTTCGCAGTACTGTTGCCAAAAATGAGATTTAGGTCACATAAAGGTTAATCTACGCGGATGCTAAGATTGGAGCAAGTAATAGGCAGTATTTTGCTAACAAAAAATCAATAGATAACAATTTGTTATAGATAAGTTGATGAAGTTTTATCATTTTACCAACTTACTTTTTGATTGGTTAGATAGGCTTAAAATCATGTGCAGTACGCTCAAAGGTCATGGCGATGCGGGCACACATCCCTTCAATGACTAGGCGTTGCTGCGCTGGGAGTGACGATTGCTGCAGTGCCAACACCAGTGCGTTACTGGCATTGGTAAATTGGTTCGACGTTGTGCCTTCGCTTGCAGCCAAGTAGGCATCCGCCAGTGCATGTTGCCATTCGAGTAATATCGGTGACAGGTTAGCCTCATTAAGGCCATGCAGCAGTCGTTGTAGTCGTGCCGAAATATGGCCAAGGTTCAACCCTGTGAGGCCAATGTCAGTCAGGCGATGACCGCTGGCTTGAGGACCTTTGTCAGCATTAGTGAGGCGCATTAATCGGTCGCCCATACGGCCATTGAACCAGTCTTCAGGGTTGTGATGTTTATGCAGTTGGCGTAAATCGTTGACGGTTGAACGGATCAGAAATCGTTGCATCATCGCTGCGCTGGGGCCCGTGATCAGCTTAAACAGGCAGATGAGAATTGATACCCCAACGAAAATTGCCAAGGCGTTACTGACGGTATAGTCGATTGCAAATGCGCGTGACATATCGCTGGAAGGCTGCACCATGATCACGAACGGAATACACAACCCAAGGCCATATGGCAGTGTTGGTTTGTTAGCAAGCGCTAACAAGCCAACAAAAAAAGGTGCCCCGAGGATCATGGCCAATAACTCAAAATCGCCGCTGCTTTGGGCTAACAGATTGAGTGCGAAAAAGATGGCCAGCGGGGTGGCGATTGCAACCCCAATTAACAGCCGCTTTAACACCATCATTAATATCATCATGGGCAAGCGCGCCATCATTACCGAAAAAATCACCGGTAAAATCATGATCATCAATGCGGAGGCCGACCCGGTTCCCAGCCAAATTCCGGCACCAATCAGAAACATCACTGTGGTGCGAAACCCGGTTGTCAGCCCAACAAGCGGATCGCGATGGGGCACTAACGCTGGGGCATTGAGGCGCACGTTACGGCTACTCACGAGCGCATCGTAGGCTTTCATCACCACCATCAAATCGGAAATTAACTCAGAGGCGACTTTGAGTAAGCGTGATTCCAGCGGACTTTCATTTGGGTTGTCGCTGCGGTGTTTCAAAAAGTGGCTGCGTTGCGCTTTGGCGATGTGATAACACTCGTCAAAATCTTGTGAGGCTGACATGCGGGCAAAGTCATCGCTTAAGGCTTGCAACATTTGCCCTAAAGTCGGGGTGATTTGTTCTGGGTGATTCCGTTGCAAACGACCGAACACTTGAATGACCGCCAATAACGACATCACCTTATTGCAGAGCAAGTTCGCGGCGCGGCTCTTGCCCGGACCTAATGGACCTTCATAGACAACCGCGGTGGCATCATCGGTGAGTGCGGTGAGTGAGGTGAAAATGGTATCAATATGTTGGTGACGTTGGTCATGCGAACTGTCTTTAGCCAGTTCGGCGGCCAAGTAGTCGAGGGTTTGATTCACCACTAATCGCGCTTGCTGTTGCAGTACTTGAGTAACGCTTATTGGCCACAACAATTGGCTGACCAATGCCGCACATACTGAGCCGACAACAATCTCGCTAATGCGCGATTGCGCTACATCGAAAATGGTTTGCGAGTTGGCGGTCGTTGGGCTCACCATCACCAGTAGCACAATAATGCAGGCAGTGATCCCAGCCATTGCAAACGCATAAATAAAGTTGATGGAGCGCATCATCGCTGAAAGCGCGGAGTTAACTCCAAGCCACAACGCCAATGCACCAATGGCCAGCTCGGGATAGCCCATAAAGGCTTCTAGAATAAAAATGCCGACCGCACCACCGATTAAGGTCCCCAAAATTTGGCACAGCGATTTTTCAATCACCAAGCCACTTTCTGGGCGAATCTGCAAAAATACCGCTGAAATCAGCGCCCAATACGGGCGATCAAGGTTCAGCGCCATCGCCACAAATAAGCTCATTGCCATCGAAATCACCCCTTTGGTGGCGAAGATCAGGCTGGCTTTATCTGGGGTGAGAAATACCTTTTGTACGGGCGATAACTGCATGATGTTAATTACTGCTGCAGATGGATTGATACGGTCATACCGGCGCTGATATTGATGTCAGCGGGTAGTGGATCAAACTTGATATCAACCGGAATACGTTGGGCTAAGCGAACCCAATTAAAGGTTTGTTGCACTTGTGGCAGCAGCTGGCCGTTGCTGGAGGTATTGGTGTCGGCAATCGCCTTACCTATGCTCACCACAGTGCCGCTGAGTTTATCGTTACCATTCATCAGGCTGATATTGGCTTTCTGACCTACATGAATAAGAGGTAGCTTGGTTTCCTCAAAGTAACCGGTGACATAAAAAGAGTCTTGCTGTACTAACGACAGCACAGGCGTACCTTGATGCACATAGTTACCTTCGCGCAGGGTCAGATTGATAATGTTACCGGCTTCCGGCGCCACAATTTGAGTGCGTTCAAGGTTAATTTTGGCAGTATTGAGTTCTGCTTGCGCTAATTCAAAATCGGCTTTGGCTGATTCAGTATTGATACGAGCCGTTTCTAGATCTTCATCGCTAATGAGTTCGGCATTGGTGAGCTTTTTGCGACGTTCATATTTATGCTTTGCCAATTCCAGCGCGATTTCGCGATTCTTTAACTGCGCTTGCAGCTCTTTGAGGGTGGCTTGATAACGGGTGTCATCAACCGCAAACAGTAAGTCACCTTTGTTGACAGCGGCGTTGTCGGCCACATTAAGTTTATTTACCCAGCCAGAAACATCGGGCGCAATGGTGATGATGTTGGCGCGAATGCGACCATCGCGAGTCCAAGGTGAATACAGGTAATGCTCCCAGATCCAGCGGCCAGAAAAGATTGCCAGAATCACAACCAGCAGGGTAACGGCAATGCGGGTAACTTGTGCCATGAATTAATTTCCTAATATGTTCACAACGACAGCTAAATAGCAGATATACAGACCTGTTTCAAACCACGCGACTTTCCACACGCGTTGGTAGAGGCCACTGCGGTACAACACTTGTCGAGTCACAAATGACATCACAAATGCCACCGGGATGTAGATCAGTAGCGGACTAAAAAGTAATCCCCCAAACGAGAGTTCTTCCAGCATATGAGTATTCAACCTGTCGGGATAACTGAACCGGCGTCAGTCTAGGTAGGAAAGACTTGCCGGATAACATGTGCCTTATTTTGGCATGCTCAAGATAAATTGGGATTGAGCTGCAGTGATTGAGTTAAAAATGTGATGTACATCATATTCCTACTTGCGCCACGCAATAGCAACCGCTATAGCTTGGTTAACAGCTTGTTGCTGTCAATTTTGGCTTACAAATTTTGGCGCATTTCGGAACCACTGGCGCGGCTGAAATCGACTAGTAAACGTCACGCTTCGAGAGCAAAAAATAGCGCAACATCACTATGACAAACATGGTACACTTCGCGGCTGAAATTTGATTAAAACAAACCAAGAGTAATCCGATTATGTCTGATAAGTTCACTACTGTTGAACAGCAAGCAAGCTACGGTGTAGGTCGTCAGCTGGGCGAACAACTGGCTGCTAACTCGTTTGAAGGTCTGGATATTCCAGCTGTTCAAGCAGGTTTGGCTGATGCATTCGAAGGCAAAGAAAGCGCAGTAACAATGGAACAACTGCATGTTGCTTTTAGCGAAATCAGCACTCGCATCAAGCAAGCGCAAGAAGCTGCTGCTGAAGCTGCTGCCGCTGCTGGTAATGCTTTCCTTGAAGAAAACGCAAAGCGTGATGGTGTTGTAGTAACTGATTCAGGTCTGCAATACGAAGTGATTACTGAAGGTACAGGTGAAAAGCCTACCTATGAATCTACCGTGCGTACTCACTATCACGGCACTTTCATCGACGGTAACGTATTTGATAGCTCAGTCACTCGTGGCGAACCTGCTGAATTCCCAGTATCTGGTGTTATTGCCGGTTGGACTGAAGCACTGCAATTGATGCCAGTGGGTGCTAAGTACCGTCTGTACGTGCCACATCACTTGGCTTACGGTGAGCGTGGTGCAGGTGCTGCAATTCCACCTTACTCTGCATTGGTATTTGAAGTTGAGTTGTTAGATATCATCTGATGACAAAATCGCTTGAGTCGCTACTCAGGCGATTTTTTTGCCTTGGAGGATAAAGAAGAATGAGTGCAATCAGAATAGCCGTTGCTGGCAGTGGTGGCAGAATGGGGCGTACCCTCATTGAAGCTACTACGCAATTTGAGCAATTGGTGTTAGGAGCTGCAATAGAGCGCAGCGGTTCTTCGCTTGTTGGTGTGGACGCAGGCGAATTGGCTGGTTTAGGTAAACTCGGTGTAACCGTAACCGACAGTTTGGACGCTGTAGCTGATGATTTTGATGTGCTGATTGACTTCACCAGTCCAGAAGGCTCGTTGGCAAACCTTGATTGGTGTAACCGTCATGAAAAGCCAATGGTTGTTGGAACGACTGGTTTTAATTCCTCTCAAAAAGCACAGCTTGAAGCCTTTGCTGAAACCCTGCCGGTGGTGTTTGCACCAAATATGTCGGTAGGCGTGAACTTGATGTGGAAATTGCTCGAAGTTGCCGCTGAAGTGATGGGCAGTTATACCGACATCGAAATCATCGAAGGTCATCACCGTTATAAGAAAGATGCGCCATCGGGCACTGCGCTGAAAATGGGCGAAGTGATTGCCAACACCTTAGGCCGAGATTTAGAAAAAGTCGCGGTTTATGGGCGTGAAGGTATCACCGGTGAACGTGAGCGAGACACCATTGGCTTTGCGACGATTCGCGCAGGCGATTTGGTGGGCGAACATACCGCTATGTTTGCTGATATTGGTGAGCGGTTAGAGATTACCCATAAAGCATCGAGTCGTATGACCTTTGCCAATGGGGCGATGCGTGCCGCCATTTGGTTACTCGATCAGAAACCTGGCATTTATGATATGCAACAGGTGTTAGGATTGAAGCCGTTATAGTTTTTTAAAAACCGCCATATTGGCGGTTTTTTTATGATTGATTATCCGCAGTGTCTAGACGAAATAGGTATTTACCTATATAATTCTTGGAATTTGTCAAAATTTCGTAAAAACGCGGAAGACAACTGCACAAAGACATAAAATATAAATAATTTTAATGACTTGGCTCTTTACGGAGGTCGCGTTGACTAAGTCTGCCTTACTCGTACTCGAAGATGGAACCGTCTTTAAAGGAACAGCTATTGGTGCTGATGGATTAGCTGTTGGAGAAGTCGTTTTTAACACTTCTATGACTGGCTATCAAGAAATTCTCACCGATCCTTCTTACTCTCGACAAATCGTTACTCTCACTTACCCTCATATCGGTAATACTGGTACGAACAGCGAAGATACTGAATCTGAAGCCGTACATGCCTGTGGTCTGATTATTCGTGACCTGCCGCTTGTTGCCAGCAACTTCCGTTCGCAACAATCACTGAGTGAATATCTTGTTGCCAACAACGTGGTTGGGATTGCCGATATCGACACCCGCAAACTGACGCGTATCCTGCGCGAAAAAGGTGCTCAAGCGGGTTGTATTTTGGTGGGTGAAGATAACGTCGAAAAAGCGCTGGCAGAAGCCAAAGCGTTCCCTGGTTTGAAAGGCATGGATTTAGCCAAAGAAGTGACCACTGCTGAAACCTATCAATGGCGTTTCGGTAGTTGGGATTTGGTCAATGGTTTGCCAGAAGCCAAACCAGCATCAGAACTCAAGTACAAAGTGGTTGCTTACGATTATGGTGTGAAGCGCAACATTCTGCGCATGCTGGTTGACCGCGGTTGTGATGTAACCGTAGTGCCTGCAAAAACACCCGCCAGCGAAGTGTTGGCAATGAATCCAGATGGCGTATTCCTCTCTAATGGTCCTGGCGACCCAGAGCCATGCGATTACGCGATTGCTGCAATCAAAGAGATTCTGACGACAGAAATTCCAGTATTCGGTATCTGTCTTGGTCACCAGCTGTTGGCTTTGTCTACCGGTGCAAAAACGCTGAAAATGAAGTTTGGCCACCACGGTGCTAACCATCCTGTGAGCGATATTGAAAAAGGCACAGTGATGATTACCAGTCAGAACCACGGCTTTGCTGCTGATGAGACCAGCCTGCCTGCCAACGTGAAAGTGACCCATAAGTCACTGTTCGATGGCTCACTGCAAGGCATCCATCTGACAGATAAGCCTGCGTTTAGCTTCCAAGGTCACCCAGAAGCAAGCCCAGGCCCACACGATTGTGCGCCGCTGTTCGATCATTTTATCGAACTGATTGAAGCCTATCGTCAAGCAAAGTAGTAACCGTCGGGAGAAGATTTTAGCAATGCCAAAACGTACTGATATCAAAAGTATTCTTATCCTCGGTGCTGGTCCGATTGTGATCGGCCAAGCATGTGAATTTGACTACTCTGGTGCGCAAGCCTGTAAAGCGCTGCGAGAAGAAGGTTACCGCGTAATTCTGGTGAACTCTAACCCAGCCACCATCATGACTGATCCAGGCATGGCCGATGCGACCTACATCGAGCCAATCCACTGGGAAGTGGTGCGCAATATCATCGCCAAAGAGCGTCCTGACGCTGTACTGCCAACCATGGGCGGCCAAACTGCACTGAACTGTGCGTTAGAGTTGGAAGCACGCGGTGTTCTGAAAGAATTCAACGTGGAAATGATCGGCGCAACTGCAGACGCCATCGACAAAGCTGAAGACCGTGCTCGCTTCGATAAAGCGATGCGTGCTATCGGCTTAGAATGTCCACGTGCCGGTATCGCACACAGCATGGACGATGCACTGAAAGTGCTCGATGAAGTTGGCTTCCCATGTATTATCCGCCCGTCATTTACTATGGGTGGTTCAGGTGGTGGTATCGCCTACAACATCGAAGAATTTGAAGAGATCTGTACTCGCGGTTTGGATTTATCGCCAACCAACGAACTGCTAATCGATGAAAGCCTCATCGGTTGGAAAGAGTACGAGATGGAAGTGGTGCGTGACCGTAACGATAACTGCATCATCGTCTGTTCTATCGAAAACTTTGACGCCATGGGCGTGCACACTGGTGACTCAATCACCGTTGCGCCAGCCCAAACCCTGACCGACAAAGAATACCAATTGATGCGTAACGCCTCGATGGCGGTACTGCGCGAAATCGGCGTAGAAACCGGTGGTTCAAACGTACAGTTTGGTATCAACCCGAAAGATGGCCGCATGGTTATCATCGAGATGAACCCACGTGTATCACGCTCATCGGCACTGGCATCTAAAGCGACTGGTTTCCCTATCGCTAAAGTGGCTGCCAAATTGGCTGTCGGGTTTACCCTTGATGAGCTGATGAATGATATCACCGGCGGCCGTACGCCAGCGTCATTCGAACCATCAATTGACTACGTGGTTACCAAAGTACCTCGCTTCAACTTCGAAAAATTTGCTGGTGCTAACGACCGTCTGACCACTCAGATGAAGTCTGTGGGTGAAGTAATGGCCATTGGCCGTACCTTCCAAGAATCTGTTCAGAAAGCACTGCGTGGCCTCGAAACGGGCAAAAACGGTTTTGACCCCATCGTTGATCTAAACGATGCCGATGCAATGCAACGCATCCGTTTAGAGCTGAAAGAACCTGGTTCAGACCGTATTTGGTATGTTGCCGATGCATTCCGCGCTGGCATGAGCATCGACGACATCTTCACCCTGACCAACATCGATCACTGGTTCTTGGTGCAGATTGAAGAAATCGTTAAGTTAGAGCAGCAAGTTGCAGCCGCAGGCTTAGCTGGTATTGATGCTGAGTTCCTGTTCAAACTAAAACGCAAAGGTTTCTCTGACGCGCGTTTGGCTGCTGTGCTCGGCATCAGCGAAGCTGAAATGCGTAAGTTGCGTCATCGCTTAAACATCTTCCCAGTCTACAAGCGGGTAGATACTTGTGCGGCAGAGTTTGCAACTGACACTGCGTACATGTACTCCACCTATGAAGAAGAGTGCGAAGCCAATCCGACTGACCGTGAAAAAATCATGGTGCTCGGTGGCGGCCCTAACCGTATCGGTCAAGGTATCGAGTTCGACTACTGCTGTGTGCACGCATCGCTGGCGCTGAAAGAAGACGGTTACGAAACCATCATGGTGAACTGTAACCCTGAAACCGTATCAACCGACTACGACACGTCAGACCGCCTGTACTTCGAACCGGTAACGCTGGAAGACGTACTCGAAATCGCCCGTTTGGAAAAACCAAAAGGCGTTATCGTACAATACGGTGGTCAAACACCGCTGAAACTGGCGCGCGCACTGGAAGCGGCTGGCGTACCTATCATTGGCACTAGCCCAGATGCGATTGACCGCGCTGAGGACCGTGAGCGTTTCCAACAAGCGATCCGTCGTCTGGAAATGAAACAACCAGAAAACGACACCGTAACTACGGTTGAAGGCGCGGTTGCTGCGGCTGAGAAAATCGGTTACCCACTGGTGGTGCGCCCATCATACGTACTCGGTGGCCGTGCGATGGAAATCGTTTATGAAGAGCAAGACTTACGTCGCTACTTCAAGGAAGCGGTAAAAGTTTCCAACGAATCGCCAGTGCTGCTGGATCACTTCCTCGATGATGCGATTGAAGTGGATATCGACGCAGTGTGTGACGGCAAACTGGTGGTAGTTGGCGCTATCATGGAGCATATCGAGCAAGCCGGTGTTCACTCAGGTGACTCAGGTTGTTCACTGCCGCCATACTCACTGAGCCAACAAATTCAGGATGAGATGCGTGAGCAAGTGCGTAAGTTGGCGTTTGAATTAGGCGTAATCGGCCTGATGAACGTCCAGTTTGCGGTGAAAGACAACACCATCTTCATGATTGAAGTGAATCCTCGTGCCGCGCGTACCGTGCCTTTCGTATCGAAAGCTACTGGCGTGTCGCTGGCGAAAATCGCAGCCCGCGTTATGGCTGGCCAATCGCTGGAACAACAAGGTTTCACCCAAGAGGTGATCCCACCTTACTTCTCTGTGAAAGAAGTGGTGTTGCCGTTCAACAAGTTCCCAGGTGTTGACCCACTGCTCGGCCCTGAAATGCGCTCAACCGGTGAGGTGATGGGGGTTGGTGAAACCTTCGCTGAAGCCTATGCGAAAGCACAATTAGGTGCGGCGCCAAAAGATTCACCGCGTTCAGGCCGTGCACTGTTGTCAGTGCGTAACAGCGACAAGAAGCGAGTTGCTGAATTGGCGAAAAAGCTGATTGAACTGGGCTTTGAAATCGATGCGACTCACGGTACTGCAGTCGTACTGGGCGAAGCTGGTATTAACCCACGTTTGGTGAACAAGGTACACGAAGGTCGTCCACATATTCTTGACCGTATGAAGAATGGTGAATACACCTATATCGTAAACACTACAGAAGGTCGTCAAGCGATTGAAGACTCGAAGCAACTGCGTCGTGGTGCATTGCGTTACAAGGTGAACTACACCACCACTTTGAACGGTGCGTTTGCGACCTGCTTGTCGCTCAACGCGGATGACCGCAACAATGTTGCCTCAGTGCAAGAGCTGCACGCGCGCATTAACAAATAACGGTTAAAAAGCGTTGCAAAGGCCACACTCAGGTGTGGCCTTTTTGTTTTGTGTGCAGTTAACCAGATAAATTTGTCGGTGACACTGGTATGAACCCCACAGCTTAGGTAAGCTGTAAGTAAGATGAATTTATGTCGATAGCTGACGCATCAAGCACTCATAAGTACTTCTTGGCGCCAATTCATTATTCGTAGCGCGCTCATTTACCCATATTAATTTCTGTGTAGGCCAACTGGCTTGCATAGGACGCTTTTGTTTTACAGGAGGCGAAAAATTCATGAACAAAGTTCCAATGACACTGAAAGGTGCAGAACAATTACGTAAAGAATTGGACTACCTTAAGTTCGAACATCGTCCAGCGCTGAGTGAAGCGATTGCGACTGCACGTGAGTTGGGCGATTTGAAAGAAAACGCAGAATACCATGCGGCACGTGAAGAGCAGGGGATCTGTGAAGCACGTATTCGTGATATCGAAGGTAAGCTGTCTAACGCCCAAATTATCGACGTCACCAAAATGGAAAACACTGGCCGCATTATCTTTGGCGTAACAGTGACCATTTTAAACCTTGATACCGATGCCGAAGTGACCTACCGCATCGTGGGTGATGATGAAGCGGATATCAAGTCTAACTTGATTTCAGTGAACTCACCGATCGCACGTGGTTTGATCGGCAAAAACGTTGGCGATGAAGTCAGCATTCAAACGCCCGGCGGTGTTGCTGATTACGAAATCGTTGAAGTGCAATATCTCTAACACGGCCTTATTTACGGCCTGTTAAGGCTGTATTAATGGACGGTGCTGAGAATAGCCGGTAAAACAAAAAAGGAAGCCAATTGGCTTCCTTTCGTTTTGTGGTCAGATGCTTATTTTGCCTTTGGCAATGCGATCTTCTTCTCTTCAGAAGGACGGAAGATCACCAGTACATGACCAATAACCTGGACTTTGACGGACTGAGTTTCCCGTACAATGGCATCAACGATAGCTGCTTTCAGTTCTCTGTCTTCAGACGCCACTTTAACTTTAATGAGTTCATGGTGTGACAGGGCATTATCAATTTCAGCCAGTACTCCCTCAGTCAGACCATTGGCACCAAGCAGTACCACTGGCTTTAAGGGGTGAGCCAGTCCTTTGAGATACTGTTTTTGTTTGGTTGTTAAGTTCATTTTTACCAACTTTCGACGAGTTACTGTTGAAAACGCGCTATTCTACCCTTATATAGCCCTCGTGTAACTCAGATTTGTTGCGGAATTTAAATGTCAGGAAAAAAGCGTACAGCCAGCTCTACCCGCTGGATGCAAGAACATTTCGACGATCATTATGTCAAGTTAGCGCAAAAGCGCGGCTTGAGATCGCGAGCAGCGTTTAAGTTAGAAGAGTTACAGCAAAAAGATCAGCTGATTAAACCGGGCATGACAGTCGTCGACTTAGGTGCAGCGCCGGGGGGCTGGTCTCAAGTCGCGGTAAAACTTGTAGGTGACCATGGCAAAGTGGTTGCCTGCGATATTTTACCGATGGACCCAATCGTTGGGGTCGATTTCTTGCAAGGTGACTTTCGAGAAGAGAAAGTATTAGACGCTTTATTGACCCGTGTTGGTGACGACAAAGTCGATGTGGTGTTGTCTGATATGGCACCCAATATGAGTGGTGCTGATGTTGTCGATCAACCTAGAGCCATGTATCTTGTTGAATTAGCTTTGGATATGTGTCATCAGGTATTAGCGCCCAATGGCAGTTTTGCTGTAAAAGTGTTTCAGGGTGAAGGCTTTGACGACTATATGAAAGCGGTACGTGATGCTTTCAAAGTTGTGAAAACCCGGAAGCCAGAGTCTTCTCGTCCACGGTCGAGAGAAGTCTATCTGGTAGCGACAGGGTATAAGTTGTAGTACTCTGAGTGATGTAGGTCTCAATACTGAGAGGTTCAATAATTGAGTGACATGGCAAAAAATCTAATCCTGTGGGTCGTCATCGCGGTTGTGTTGATGTCGGTCTTTCAAGGATTTTCTCCTTCGTCATCTTCGTCGCAGAAGATGGAATACTCAACGTTTTTGGATGACGTTCGTTCAGGTCAGGTGGCTTCTGTAGAAGTGAAAAGCGACCAGCGCACCATTGAAGGTACGCTTAGAACTGGCGAGAAGTTTGTCACCATTATGCCGATTTACGACCGTGATCTGCTCAATGATCTCGATCGCAAAGGTGTTGCGATGAAAGGTCAGGAAGCTGAAGAGTCTGGCGTGTTGACGCAGATTTTCATCTCTTGGTTCCCAATGCTGCTGCTGATTGGTGTGTGGATTTTCTTCATGCGTCAAATGCAAGGCGGTGGCGGTAAAGGCGCAATGTCGTTTGGCAAGAGCAAAGCCAAACTGATGAGCGAAGACCAGATTAAAACCACTTTTGGCGATGTTGCAGGTTGTGACGAAGCCAAAGAAGAAGTGAAAGAGCTGGTTGATTACCTGCGTGACCCAACCAAATTCCAAAAACTGGGTGGCCGCATTCCAACCGGCGTACTGATGGTGGGGCCTCCGGGTACCGGTAAAACTTTGCTGGCCAAAGCGATTGCTGGTGAAGCTAAAGTGCCTTTCTTTACCATTTCAGGTTCAGACTTCGTTGAAATGTTCGTCGGTGTTGGTGCATCACGTGTGCGTGACATGTTTGAACAAGCGAAGAAATCAGCGCCTTGTATCATTTTCATCGACGAAATCGATGCGGTTGGTCGCCAACGTGGTGCCGGTCTAGGTGGTGGTCACGATGAACGTGAGCAAACCTTGAACCAAATGCTGGTTGAAATGGATGGCTTTGAAGGTAACGAAGGTGTGATTGTGATTGCCGCAACCAACCGCCCAGACGTGCTGGACCAAGCCTTGTTGCGTCCGGGTCGTTTTGACCGTCAAGTGGTAGTTGGCCTGCCAGACGTGCGTGGTCGTGAGCAGATCCTGAAAGTTCACATGCGTAAGATCCCACTGAGCGATGACGTAAAGGCGAGTGTCATTGCTCGCGGTACGCCTGGTTTCTCTGGTGCTGATTTGGCGAACTTAGTCAACGAAGCCGCCCTGTTCGCTGCCCGCGGTAACCGCCGTGTGGTGACGATGGAAGAATTCGAAAGAGCAAAAGACAAAATCATGATGGGTGCTGAGCGCCGCTCTATGGTGATGTCTGAATCTGAGAAGGAATCTACCGCCTACCATGAAGCAGGCCATGCGATTGTGGGTTGTTTGGTGCCAGAACATGATCCTGTGCATAAGGTCACCATTATCCCACGTGGTCGTGCACTAGGTGTAACCTTCTTCCTGCCGGAAGCGGATTCCATCAGTGAAAACCGTCGTAAGTTAGAAAGTCGCATTTCTGTGGCTTATGGTGGTCGTCTCGCGGAAGAGATCATCTACGGTCCTGAAAAGGTATCGACCGGTGCTTCCCAAGACATTAAGCAAGCGACTGCGATTGCGCGCAACATGGTCACCCAATGGGGTTTCTCTGAAAAATTGGGCCCATTGCTGTACGCGGAAGAGGAAGGTGAAGTATTCCTCGGCCGTTCAATGGCCAAAGCGAAGCATATGTCTGATGAGACTGCAGCAATTATCGATGCAGAAGTTAAGGCATTGATTGAACGTAACTATCGTCGTGCTGAAACCTTGTTGAAGGAAAACCTCGACATCCTGCACGCCATGAAAGATGCGTTGATCAAATATGAGACCATCGATTCACGTCAAATCGAAGACTTGATGGCGCGCCGTGAAGTGCGTCCACCAGTCGATTGGCAGATGGATGATAAAGGTTCAGACGACAGCAACAATGGTAGCGCTTCAAAGGATTCACCGCTGAGCGACAAGCCTAAGTCAGAAACTGATATCTCAAATCCAGGTGAGACACACCATTAATCTCCCTTTTTGCTGAGTAGAAAGCCCCTTTTTAGGGGTTTTCTTTTTATATTTATTTCGTTTTGTACGATCGGCTGATGTGAGTTCGATCTGTTTGGAGGTCGTGTGTTTACCTTAACCTCTGGTAACAAAAAGCTGCTGCTAAATTCGCCCAAGGTCATGGGCATTTTGAATGTTACTCCTGATTCATTTTCTGATGGTGGTAAATATTCTCAGTTCGAGCTTGCTTGCCAACACGCGGATGAGATGATTGCTGCAGGGGTCGATTTTATTGATATTGGCGGTGAGTCGACTCGCCCAGGTGCGGCAGATGTGTCTGAGCAGCAAGAGTTAGACCGTGTGGTGCCGTTGGTGGAATACGTGGTGCGTAACTCTGATGTATGGATTTCGGTCGATACCAGTAAAGCTGCGGTCATGCGCGAGTCTATCGCCAGCGGAGCACACTTAATCAATGATGTGCGCTCTTTGACTGAGCCAGGGGCTTTAGATGTTGTAGTAAAAGCACAAGTCCCCGTGTGCATAATGCATATGCAAGGGCAACCAAAGACCATGCAACATGACCCTCAATATCAGGATGTGGTGGCTGAAGTGCTGCAATACTGTCAGCAACGGACCGCTGAGTGTGTTGCTGCAGGATTAACCAAAGAGCAGGTTATCGTCGATCCGGGATTTGGCTTTGGTAAAACACTAGCGCATAATTACCGCCTATTAGCTGAACTGAATCGGTTTAGCGAGTTAAATCAACCGTTGCTTATCGGCTTGTCGCGTAAAAGTATGATTGGCAATTTGCTGCAGCGACCGGTTGAACAGCGCTTAGCGGGCAGTCTCGCCGGCGCAATGTTAGCGGCTCAGCAAGGTGCGCATATCATTCGTGTGCATGACGTGAACGAAACGATAGATGTCTTGCGTGTGCTGGCGGAAACTCAAGCTGCGGCAAGTTCATAAATAATATGATAGATAAGGGTGTTGAGTGAGTACTCGGAAATTTTTTGGTACGGATGGCATTCGCGGTAAGGTCGGCGCAGGAAAAATGACGCCAGAGCTTGCGCTTAAACTCGGCTGGGCGGCTGGGCGAGTTTTATCGCGTAATGGCACCCGTAAGGTGCTCATTGGTAAAGACACTCGTATCTCCGGCTATCTTTTTGAATCAGCGCTTGAAGCGGGCTTATCCGCCGCTGGTCTCGATGTGATGTTGATGGGGCCAATGCCTACGCCTGCGGTGGCCTATCTTACTCGCACGTTTCGTGCTGAGGCCGGAGTGGTTATCAGCGCGTCACACAATCCTTACTACGATAACGGTATCAAATTCTTTTCAGCTCATGGCACCAAGCTCGATGATGCTGTTGAGTTAGCGATAGAAGCTGAGCTTGAACGTCCGCTGCAATGTGTTGAATCTCATCTGCTAGGCAAAGTCACACGTATTAGTGATGCCGCTGGACGTTACATCGAATATTGCAAAGGCCATTTTCCTACCGATCAAACCTTAGAGGGTATGAAAATTGTGGTCGATTGCGCGCACGGCGCTACGTATCACATTGCCCCAAGCGTATTCCGCGAATTAGGTGCTGAAGTTGTCGTTATCGGTGATAAGCCGAATGGTACCAACATTAACGATAAGGTTGGCGCGACTTCAATGGCGGCTATCTGTCATACCGTCATTGCTGAAAAAGCTGATTTGGGAATCGCGTTAGATGGCGACGGCGACCGAATAATGATGGTAACCAAAGATGGCCAAGTGGTAGACGGCGATCAGATCCTTTTCATTTTAGCCAGCGACACCCATCATCGCGGTTTGTTGCGCGGCGGCGTGGTTGGTACTCAAATGTCCAACTTAGGGTTGGAGTTGGCACTGAAGGCACTCGATATTCCGTTTGCCCGTTCCAAAGTGGGTGACCGCTATGTGATGGAGCTGCTGGGTGAAAAAGATTGGCGCATCGGTGGGGAAAACTCCGGCCATATTGTTAACCTAGATCACGGAACGACAGGTGATGGTATTGTTGCGGGTATTCAAGTGCTTGCAGCGATGTGCCGCCGTAATTTAACCTTGGAACAGTTGATCGCGCCAATTAAACTGTTGCCACAAGTTTTACTTAACGTCAGCTTCGAAGGCACGCACAATCCACTTGCGGCTGAAGATGTGAAACGGGCGGTAGCCGAAGTGGAACAAAAACTCGGTCAATCTGGGCGTGTTTTGCTGCGTAAGTCGGGTACAGAACCCTTGATCCGTGTTATGGTTGAGGGCACTGATGAAGTCATCGTCAGACAGCATGCTGAGTATATTGCAGCAGCTGTGAAGCAACTTGTTTAAATAAAACGCTCAAAAATAAATCATAAAAATTAATTGGTTAAAGTCAGCTATCAGGTACGATAATGACTCTAAGCATAAAAAGTGTTCGAACGTCGTTGAAAACACAAATTTTGTTGGACCGGGTATTGTAACTTGATAACTGGTCCGCTATTATTCACGCCGCTTTCTAAGGAGATGGTCAATGGCTCTTAGACGCCCGATGGTCGCCGGTAACTGGAAAATGAATGGTAGTGCGCAGTTAGCGCAAGAGCTATTCAAGAAGTTTGCCGCCAAGCTCAATAATGACGCCGTTGAGGTTGTTTTGTGTCCTCCCACTATTTATTTAGAAAGTGTAAGGCAGCAGTTAGAAAAACACCGTGAAGCGCTTAAAGGTTCGATTGTTCGAATGGGCGCGCAAAACGTGAGTCAGCATGATTTTGGTGCTTACACAGGTGAGATTTCCGGTGGGATGTTGACCGACGTAGGTTGTAAGTATGTCATTATCGGCCATTCTGAGAGACGAAGAATGTACGGTGAGACCAGCGACGTCGTAGCAGATAAATTTGCTGCCGCCCAAAAGCATGGTTTAACGCCCATCCTGTGTGTAGGTGAGTCAGGTCCTGCTCGTGAAGCAAGACGGACATTTGAAGTCCTAGCAGAAGAGTTGGATGTAGTCATTGAAAAGAATGGCACCATGGCTTTTGATAACGCCATTATCGCTTACGAGCCGCTTTGGGCTGTAGGGACTGGTAAAAGTGCGACGCCTGAACAGGCGCAGGAAGTTCACGCGTTCATTCGCAAGCGACTTTCTGAAGTTTCGCCTTACATTGGTGAAAATATAAGAATTCTTTACGGTGGCAGTGTGACACCGAGTAACGCGGCTGATTTGTTCGCTCAACCCGATGTGGATGGTGGATTAATTGGTGGCGCAAGTTTGAACTCTACCGAGTTCTTGAGTTTGTGTGCCATAGCAACGAGCGCGTAATTATGTACCAAGTACTGATTGTAGTTTATCTGTTGGTCGCATTAGCCCTGATTGGTCTGATTCTGATCCAACAAGGTAAAGGAGCTGATATGGGTGCCTCTTTCGGTGCCGGTGCATCAGCAACTTTGTTCGGTTCTTCAGGTTCAGGTAACTTCCTGACTCGTAGTACCGCAATTTTGGCAATTTTATTCTTCATTCTGAGCTTAACGATTGGCAATTTGAGTGCTAACCACGCTAAGCAAGAAGAAGGTTGGCAGGATTTAGGTGGCGCAGCCGCAGTTCAAACAGAGCAGCAAGCACCTGAAGCACCAGCAACTCAAAAAACAGAAGAAAAAATTCCAGATTAAAACCTTTTAGCCGAGGTGGTGAAATTGGTAGACGCGCAGCCTTGAGGTGGCTGTGACCTAACGGTCGTGCGGGTTCAAGTCCCGCTCTCGGCACCATAATTAACCCTGTTTAAACTGGTTAGTTTACACAGAGTTATTGCAAGTTTTACGCTAACTAAGTAAAATTGCAGCAGTTGACGCGGGGTGGAGCAGCATGGTAGCTCGTCGGGCTCATAACCCGAAGGTCGTCGGTTCAAATCCGGCCCCCGCAACCAGCTCCAAGTGTTATCATTAGTGGTAACACTAATACAGGTTCTCGGAACAGCAACAACCTCGTATTAAACGGGGTTTTTTGTTATCTGGACCTTAGCGTTTTACTGCGATGTTCGGCAGTGTGATATTGGGGCTATATGCCCTTTTTTAGTTTCAGGAGTATTCATTTGGCAACATTGGAATCAAGACTCGAAGAGATGCTGACACCGGCGATTGAAGGTTTAGGATATCAGCTTTGGGGCATTGAATTCGTCATGGCGGGTAAACATTCTACGCTGCGTATCTATATTGATAGCGAGCAGGGTGTAAACATCGAAGATTGTGCGGCAACCAGTCGCCAAGTGGGTTCTGTGTTAGATGTTGAAGACCCCATCCCGTCGGAATACACCTTGGAAGTATCCTCTCCTGGACTCGATAGGCCGCTATTTAAAGCTGAACAATATCAACTTTATGTGGGTGAAGATGCCAAAGTGCAACTCACAATGCCTGTGGCGGGTAGCCGCAACCTGAAAGGGCAAATCACTCAGGTTGAAGGGCAGATGGTGACGCTGAAAGTAGATGGTAAGGAACTGGTCATTGCCTTGGATAACATCCGAAAAGGCAACTTGATAGCTAAATTTTGATGAATTCAAGGTGAACGAGGCAAGACATGAATAAAGAAATTTTGCTGGTCGCTGAAGCGGTATCAAACGAAAAGGCTGTACCCCGTGAGAAGATTTTCGAAGCCTTGGAAATCGCACTGGCTACCGCTACTAAGAAGAAATATGAAGGCGATATCGACGTTCGTGTATCGATTGATCGTAAGAGCGGCGACTACGAAACATTCCGTCGTTGGTTAGTGGTAGACAACCAAGGCGCATTACTCGAAAACCCATATCGTGAAATCACGTTGGAAGCAGCGCAGATTGATGCGCCGGATATCCAAGCGGGTGAGTATGTAGAAGATGAAATTGACTCTGTACAGTTTGACCGTATCACTACGCAAACTGCTAAGCAGGTTATCGTACAGAAAGTACGTGAAGCAGAGCGCGCCCAAGTCGTTGAACAATTCATCGACAAAGAAGGTGAGTTGGTGACCGGTATTGTGAAGAAGTCTAACCGCGAGAGCATCGTGGTTGATCTCGGTAACAACGCTGATGGCGTGCTGTACAAAGAAGATATTATCTCGCGCGAATCATTCCGCCCAGGCGACCGTGTACGTGCATTGCTGTACGCTGTGCGCCCAGAAGCTCGTGGCGCGCAACTGTTTTTAACTCGCACCAAGCCTGACATGCTGATTGAGCTGTTCCGTATTGAAGTACCGGAAATTGCTGATGAGATGATCGAAGTGATTGGTGCTGCTCGCGACCCAGGTAGCCGTGCAAAAATTGCGGTGAAGTCTAACGACCGCCGTATTGACCCAATCGGTGCATGTGTGGGTATGCGTGGCGCTCGCGTTCAAGCGGTAACTAATGAGCTGAGCGGTGAGCGTATTGATATTGTGCTGTGGGACGACAACCCAGCGCAATTCGTAATTAATGCCATGGCACCAGCTGATGTGGCTTCTATCGTTGTTGATGAAGATAACCATTCTATGGATATCGCGGTAGAGCCTGACAGCTTGGCACAAGCCATTGGCCGTAATGGTCAGAACGTTCGTTTGGCTACCCAACTGACAGGTTGGGAGCTGAATGTGATGACTGTCGACGATCTGAATGCTAAGCATCAAGCTGAAAGCGCCAAAGTGACTTCACTGTTTGTGAAGGCACTCGACATCGATGAAGAGTTTGCTCAAGTGTTGGCCGATGAAGGTTTCACTTCTTTGGAAGAGATTGCCTACGTACCAGCATCAGAGCTCTTGTCTATCGACGGGCTAGATGAAGATATCGTCGCAGCGTTGAGAGATCGTGCGAAAGCCGCATTGTCTACTCGCGCACTGGCCTCAGAGGAAGCGCTGGACGGAGCCCAGCCAAGTGACGAATTGCTCGGATTACCAGGACTGGATCGCCATCTTGCGTTTGTACTCGCCAGCAAAGGCGTAGCTACTCTTGAAGATTTGGCCGAGCAAGGTATTGACGACTTGATCGATATTGAAGAATTGACAGAAGAGAAAGCTGGTGAGCTGATTATGGCTGCTCGCAACATCTGTTGGTTCGGTGAAGAAGCGTAAGTCGGTCAACAGATAGGGGAGTTAACGGATGGCAGATACAACCGTACAAAAGTTGGCCAAAGAAGTTGGGAAAGACGTTGACCGTCTGATTGAACAGTTTGCAAAGGCTGGCATCACGAAACGCCAAAATGATGAAGTAACCGAAGTAGAAAAACAGCAACTGCTGGATTTTCTGACTAAGCAACATGGCGGGGATAGTGTGCCTTCAAAAATGACCTTGCAACGTAAGACTGTTTCAACACTGAGTGTCTCAGGCGCTGGTGGCCAGTCAAAAGATGTAAAAGTAGAAGTGCGTAAGAAGAAAACCTTCGTTAAACGCGATGTCGCTGAATTAGCGCGCCAAGCTGAAATTGAAGCGGAAGAGAAGGCGAAGGCGGAAGCCGAAGCTCAAGCCGCTGCAGCAGCGAAAGCAGCGGCTGACGCTAAAGCAAAAGCAGAGGCGGAAGCCAAAGCTAAGGCTGACGCAGAAGCGAAGGCAAAAGCTAAAGCGGCTCAGCCAAAAGTGGCTGAAGAAGCAAAAGCTAAGCCTGAAGAAGACGAAGAAAGTAAAGCAGAAGCTGCACGCATTAAAGCCGCTCAAGAATTAGCGGTTAAGCGTAAAGCCGATGAAGAAGCTGCTCGCGCTGCTGAAGAAGCTCGTCGCATGGCTGAAGAAAACGCCAAGCGTTGGGAGATCGAAGAGAAAGAACGTATCGAAGCTGAAAAACGCAACGATCACCATATCACTACCTCAAAAGTTGCGCGTGCAGCTGAAGATACCAGTGATATGGAAGAAGAGAAACAAGGCCGCCGTAGCCGTCATAAGAGTGCGGGTAAGAAGCGCTCTAAAGACGCTCGTCAAAGCAGCGAAGGCGGCCGTGAACGTGATATTCGCAACAAGAAAGCGGCCAAAGCCAACAAGCACGGCTTTAATAAGCCGGTTGTTGCGGTTAACCGTGACGTGCGTATTGGTGAAACCATTACCGTAGCTGACCTCGCTCAGCGTATGGCGGTAAAAGCCACTGAAATCATCAAAGCGATGATGAAGATGGGTTCAATGGTCACCATCAACCAAGTGTTGGACCAAGAAACTGCACAATTGGTTGCAGAGGAATTGGGCCACAAAGTGATTCTGGTGCGTGAAAACGAACTGGAACACGAAGTATTGGCTGACCGTGACGGTGAAGATGTCAAAGTAGAGCCACGTGCGCCAGTTGTTACCATCATGGGGCACGTTGACCACGGTAAAACCTCGCTGCTCGACTACATCCGTCGTACTAAGGTTGCTGCTGGCGAAGCCGGTGGTATTACCCAGCACATCGGTGCATATCACGTTGAAACTGACAACGGCATGATCACCTTCCTGGATACTCCAGGCCACGCTGCGTTTACCGCAATGCGTGCTCGTGGTGCGCAAGCGACCGATATCGTGGTACTGGTTGTTGCTGCAGATGACGGCGTAATGCCACAGACCATCGAAGCTATCCAACACGCAAAAGCCGGTGGTGCGCCGCTGATTGTTGCTGTGAACAAGATGGATAAGCCAGAAGCAGACGTGGATCGCGTTAAGAGCGAACTGTCACAGCACGGCGTAATGTCAGAAGAGTGGGGCGGCGAAAACATGTTCGTTTACGTCTCTGCGAAAACTGGTCAAGGCGTTGATGAACTGCTGGAAGGCATCCTGCTGGAAGCTGAAGTACTTGAACTGAAAGCAGTACGTGATGGTATGGCTGCGGGCGTAGTGGTTGAATCTAAGCTCGACAAAGGCCGTGGTCCAGTTGCTACCGTATTGGTACAAGAAGGTACTCTGCGTCAAGGCGACATCGTACTCTGTGGTCTTGAGTACGGTAAAGTGCGTGCGATGCGTGACGAAGACGGTAACGAGATTAAAGAAGCGGGTCCATCAATCCCTGTTGAGATCTTAGGTCTGTCTGGTGTGCCATCAGCAGGTGACGAAGCAACAGTAGTGAAAGACGAGCGTAAAGCGCGTGAAGTAGCCCTGTATCGTCAAGGCAAGTTCCGCGAAGTGAAGCTGGCACGTCAACAAAAAGCCAAACTGGAAAACATGTTCGCGAACATGACTGAGGGTGAAGTTCAGGAACTGAACATCATTCTGAAGGCTGACGTACAAGGTTCTCTGGAAGCAATTTCTGACTCGCTGACCAAACTGTCGACTGATGAAGTGAAAGTGAACATCATTGCCAGCGGTGTTGGTGCACTGACTGAGAACGATGCGACCTTGGCTGCTGCTTCTAACGCTATCATGGTTGGCTTCAACGTGCGTGCCGATGCACAAGCACGTAAAGTGATTGAATCAGAAAGTGTTGACCTGCGTTACTACAGCGTTATCTACGACCTGATCGATGAAGTGAAATCTGCGATGAGCGGTATGCTGTCGCCAGAATTCAAACAACAAATCATCGGTTTGGCAGAAGTACGTGATGTGTTCAAATCACCTAAGATTGGTGCAATCGCTGGTTGTATGGTTACCGAAGGTACGGTTAAACGTAGCGCGCCAATCCGCGTACTGCGTGACAACGTGGTGATCTACGAAGGTGAACTTGAATCACTGCGTCGCTTTAAAGATGACGTTAACGAAGTTCGTAACGGTACTGAATGTGGTATCGGCGTTAAGAACTATAATGACGTACGAGTAGGCGACCAAATCGAAGTATTTGAAACCGTAGAAGTGGCGCGTAGCCTCTAATTTCGGTTTTGAACCAACTTGTAGGGCGGCTAAGGCCGCCCTTGTTGATTTTAGGGGTAAATAAAATGGCAAAAGAATTTAGCCGTACCCGGCGAATTGGCCAGCAGCTACAACAAGAGCTGGCGTTCGTACTACAGCGCGATATGAAAGATCCGCGTATTGGCATGGTGACTGTGAATGATGTTGATGTGTCACGGGACCTCAGCTTTGCAAAAGTCTATGTCACACTGTTTGAAGAAGATCCTCAGGCAATTCAAGACAAGATGACCGCACTCATGAACGCTGCACCGTACGTACGTACCTTGGTGGCCGGACGTATGAAACTGCGCGTAATGCCGGAACTCAGATTCGTATACGATGCCTCTCTAGTTGAAGGTATGCGCATGTCTAACTTGGTTAGCCAAGTCATCAACGATGACAAAGCGAAGCAAGCACAATTTGGTGTTGAGCCAGATGACGAGGAACAAGAGTAATGGCAAGACGACCGAAAGGCCGTTTTATCGATGGCATTGTGTTATTGGATAAGCCTACCGGCGAGAGCTCCAATCACGCGCTGCAACAAGTGAAGCGAATTTTTAACGCTGCGAAAGCGGGTCATACCGGCGCCTTAGATCCATTAGCGACCGGTATGCTGCCTATCTGTTTGGGCGAAGCCACCAAGTTTTCGCAGCATCTGCTCGATTCTGATAAGCGTTATTTGGTCACCGCAAAACTTGGTCAGCGTACTGATACCAGTGACTCTGACGGTGAAGTGGTGCAAACCCGTGAGATAAACTTCAGCCAAGCCCAGCTTGATGCCGCCTTGGAGAGTTTTCGCGGTGATACGATGCAAACGCCATCGATGTTCTCTGCGCTCAAGTACCAAGGTCAGCCGCTGTATAAATATGCGCGTGAAGGTAAGACCGTGCCGCGTGAAGCTCGGCCTATTACGGTTTATGAGCTGAATTTTATTGGCCTTGAAGGCGACGAGCTGACGCTGGATATTCGCTGCTCTAAAGGCACCTATATTCGCACCATTATCGATGATTTAGGTGAGCAACTGGGCTGCGGCGCACACGTGATTATGTTACGCCGTACCGAGGTTGCTGATTACCCAACGGATAAAATGGTGACCCTTGAGCAATTACGGGCGATTACAGAGCAAGAAAAAGGCTCTCTAGCCGCACTATATAGTTTGCTTGATGCGCTGCTTTTGCCGATGGATACCGCAGTGGCGGATATGCCAGAGTGCCATTTGCCCGACGACGCGGTGGCGTATGTGATGCACGGTAATCCGGTCCGCTTTAACGGGCCAGCCGCCGGCACGCTGGTGCGCATTACCCACGGCGAACAGCATCAATTTATCGGCGTGGGATCTATGACCGACGATGGTCAACTTGCACCAAAACGTTTAATTGTAATGCCTGAAAAAACTGATATCTAAGCTTGCGGTAGAGAGTCAGTCACGCTATTATGCGCAACCTTCGGCTGAGTTAGTGATCGGCTGGAGTTTAATTTAGTTTATTTTTGGAGAAACTCATGTCACTAAGTACTGAACAAAAAGCAGAAATTCTGGCGAAATTTGGCCGCGGCGAAGCCGACACTGGCTCACCAGAAGTTCAAGTTGCCCTGCTGACTGCACAGATCAACCATCTGCAAGGTCACTTTAAAGAGCACAAAAAAGATCACCACTCACGTCGTGGTCTGCTGCGTATGGTAAGCGCACGTCGTAAACTGTTGGCTTATCTGAGCAAGAAAGACAACGCACGTTACGTTGCTCTGATCCAAGAACTGGGTCTGCGTCGCTAATAGCGATTCGGCACAAAAAAGGAGGCTTATGCCTCCTTTTTTGTTGGCCAAAATTTATGGATTACGACTGAACTTGGCGGCTTCTTGGTGCCAAATAGAGTTGTTCGAACTCTTCGATTGGCAACGGCTTACTGTAGTAAAAACCTTGGCCAATCACACAACCATTACTCTTTAACCAGCGCTCTTGCTGTTCGTTCTCAATCCCTTCCGCCACAATATTGAGATGCAGTTGTTTGCCAAGGGTCAGAATCGTCGACGCTATTGCATTGTCGTGGGGTAAATCAGATACAAATGCTCGGTCGATTTTCAGCGTAGTGATCGGCAGATGGCGCAGATAAGACAGTGACGAATAGCCCGTGCCAAAATCATCAACCGCAATCCCAAATCCTGCTGACTTTAACTGCTTCAGCTTGTTGATGGCTAAATCGATATCGTCCATCAGCGAGGTCTCGGTAATCTCGATTTCAATCAAACTCGGGTCGATTTGATAGCGCATGGCCATCCGTTTGATATCAGGGATGAGGCTCGCATCCGCAAACTGTTTCGAGGACACGTTACATGCCACCGTGGTGCTGGTGTTGTACAGTTTCTGCCATTTGCTCAATGATTTACAAGTTTGCTCCAATACCCAACGGCCAATCGGCACAATAATGCCAGTTTCTTCAGCAACGGGAATAAAGGTCATTGGACTGATTAAGCGACCTTCATGCTGCCAGCGGATCAGTGCTTCACAGCCCACCAGTTCGCCAGTGTGAATATCTAGTTTAGGTTGGAAGTGCAGTAAAAACTCGTTGTTGATGATGGCATCGTGCAGCGAGGCTTCGGTTCTGAGGCGCACAGCGGCTTTTTCAGTCATCTGTTGTTTAAAGAAAGACCACTGATTTGAACCGATAGCCTTGGCGTTATACATCGCCATATCGGCATGGCGAATAAGATCTTCAGGGGTTTGGCCATCATCGGGAAATAACGAAATCCCCACAGATGCGGCTGGATGCAGCGAATGGTCATCAAGCTTAATGGGCGTTTGTAGCTGTCTGATGAGTTTATCGACAAACTCTGCGGCTTCATTCGCAGAGCGTAGTTCATCATGCAAAATTACAAATTCATCACCACCAAGGCGCGCGACTGTACCGCGGTTGCCAACAAAACGACGCAGCATTAACGCTACGCGGATCAGAAACTGGTCGCCAAGCGCATGGCCAAGTGAATCGTTCACGTTTTTGAAGCGATCTAAATCGATAAACAATACACCCAATTGTTGATTACTGGCTTTGGCCCGTTGAATGGCTACGGCAATGGTTTCTAACAGTAAGGTGCGGTTGGGCAGGCCAGTTAAGCTGTCTCGGGTAGCCAGTTTGCGCAGTTTGTTTTGGGTTTGGGTAAACTCCATCAAAATTTGATTCAGCTTGGTGGTGACTATGCCAAGTTCATCATCTTCATGATTGCTAAACGTGGGCAATAGGTGATTGTCGGGTGACTCTGGGTCAATGCGATCAATGGCTTCGCCAATTTTGGCAATCGGCTGGGTTAAGAAACGATGGAAAATAAACGACAACACTAAGGTGATAAACAGTGCGCGCGCCAATGTGGCGAAAAAGCTCATCTGTAGCTGGCTGAACAGGGCTTTGGCCAAGTCCCGTGTATCGTAGTCAATATAGAGCGTACCAATATGTTGCGGCTTTTTATTGATGGACGACTCGGGTGGATTATACAGATCGCGCGATACCTGTTTCAGCGGCCCGAACAGCCTGCTGCCAATTGCTAGGTAGATGTCTGCGGTTTCATCGACACGATTATCTAAATTGACGAATTTTTCGCTGTTATCCAACAGCACTTTAGCACTGGCGATATAGTCTACATTTAGAATGCCTTCGAGCGTTTGTTCTGCCAACGCTCTATCAAAGGCCCATACGGCGCTCTCTAACGGGTGTTCAACCGAATCTAACAATTCCTGCTGCGCATTTTCCAACGTCTCAGTTTGTACTTTTACCAGCATCAGTACTTCAACGATAAAGATGGCAAAGGCAAAAAAAAGCGCTGTCATTACCACGAGTACTGTTTGTTTGAATGTGAGTGATTTAAAACGCGTTTTTCTCATCTAAACCATTCCAATGTGTGAGATTTCGGCTCATGACTCTAAGATTAGTCTAAATATTCCAGTTAAGTTGTCTGTAAAGATCTATTTTAAAAAAATTCTCCGGCCGCAAAGTTATGCAATCGCTTTATTCAGATAGAAGCATTGCTGTATACTTACGCGCGAAAATTAAGGTTATTAATTAAGGAATGGGTCACGTGAATCCAATAGTTAAGAGTTTTGAGTATGGTCAGCATACTGTCACCCTGGAAACAGGTGTTATCGCACGTCAAGCCGATGCAGCCGTTATGGCCAGCATGGGCGACACCACAGTTTTGGTAACGGTTGTCGGTAAAAAAGATGCAGATCCTGGCCGTGACTTCTTCCCTCTTACAGTGAATTATCAGGAAAAAACTTACGCAGCGGGTAAGATTCCGGGTGGTTTCTTTAAGCGAGAAGGACGTCCATCAGAAGATGAAACTTTGATCGCCCGCCTTATCGACCGTCCTATCCGTCCACTTTTCCCTGATGGTTTCACCAACGAAGTTCAGGTTATCGTGACTGTAGTTTCGGTTGATCCACAGATTGAGCCAGACATTGTTGCAATGATTGGTACATCTGCTGCGTTGGCTATTTCTGGTATTCCATTTAACGGTCCTCTGGGCGCTGCCCGTGTAGGTTACGTGAATGGTGAATACATCCTCAACCCAGGTGCAGAAGCGCTGGTCAACAGCCAACTGGATTTGGTGGTTGCGGGTACTCAAGCTGCGGTTCTGATGGTTGAATCAGAAGCAAAAGTACTGGCAGAAGAAGTGATGTTGGGTGCTGTTGTTTATGGTCACGATCAACAACAAGTTGTGATCAACGCGATTAACGAGTTCAAAGCCGAAGCCGGTAAACCAGCTTGGAATTGGACTGCACCAGCGAAAAACGAAACCTTGGCTGAAAAAGTGAAAGCCGCTGCTGAAGCTGGTTTGACTGAAGCATACCAAATCACTGCTAAGCAAGAGCGCTATGCTGCTGTTGCTGATGTGAAGAAAGCTGCCATCGAGCAACTGTTGGCTGCAGATCCAGAACTGGATACGCAAGAAGCTGACAACCTGCTGGGTAGCTTGGAAAAAGCAGTTGTACGTAGCCGTATCATCAAAGGTATGCCACGTATCGACGGTCGTGAACCTGATATGATACGTGCGCTGAGCGTGATGGCGGGCGTATTGCCACGTACTCACGGTAGTGCATTGTTCACTCGTGGTGAAACCCAAGCACTGGTAACCTGTACGCTGGGTACTGAGCGTGATGCGCAAAAAATCGACTCTATCATGGGCGAGCGCACCAACCGCTTTATGCTGCACTACAACTTCCCTCCATATTCAGTAGGTGAAACCGGCATGGTTGGTTCACCAAAACGTCGTGAAATCGGTCACGGCAAACTGGCATGGCGTGGTGTGAATGCAGTAATGCCTTCTGCTGAAGAGTTCCCATACTCAGTACGTGTGGTATCAGAAATCACTGAATCTAACGGTTCAAGCTCTATGGCTTCTGTATGTGGTACTTCACTGGCACTGATGGATGCGGGTGTACCTATCAAGACTTCTGTTGCGGGTATCGCAATGGGCTTGGTGAAAGAAGGTGATGACTTTGTAGTACTGTCTGACATTCTGGGTGATGAAGATCACCTGGGCGACATGGACTTCAAAGTAGCCGGTACTCGCGATGGTGTGACTGCACTGCAGATGGACATCAAGATCGAAGGTATCACCAAAGAGATCATGGAGATTGCACTGCGCCAAGCTTATGGTGCCCGTGTCCATATCCTGAACGTGATGGATCAAGCGATCAACACTGCGCGTTCTGAAATCTCTGAACATGCTCCACGTATCACTACTATCAAGATCAATCCAGAAAAAATCCGTGATGTTATCGGTAAAGGCGGCGCTACTATTCGTGCACTGACTGAAGAAACCGGTACCACCATTGAGCTGGAAGACGACGGTACTGTGAAGATCGCTTCAAGCAATGGCGAAGCCACCAAAGAAGCTATCCGCCGCATCGAAGAGATCACTGCTGAAGTTGAAGTGGGTCGTGTTTACAAAGGTAAGGTTATCCGTATCGTTGATTTCGGTGCGTTCGTTAACATTCTTCCGGGTAAAGATGGTCTGGTACACATCTCGCAAATCTCTGATGAGCGTGTAGCTAACGTGTCTGATCACTTAGAACTGAACCAAGAAGTTGAAGTGAAAGTGATGGAAGTTGACCGTCAAGGCCGTGTACGTCTGTCGATCAAAGAAGCTAAGCCAGCTGGCGCTGCTGAATAAGCACTTGCCAACAAGTGACAAGAGGAGATCTGCGGATCTCCTTTTTTATTGCCGCAGTAAAATATTCTCATCGCACTCGGCGGCAATATTGGCGGGCTGCGGCAGCAGTTGATAATATAAATGCTTATACGCAATAAAAAGGATTGGGAAATGAGCGGGAAAGTGCGTGCCGTATTGATGGCACTGATCGCTGGGTCTGGGCTGTTATTGGGCGGTTGTGCCACCACAGCCAAGAATGAGGTGCAAGGACAACTGCTGGTCGCGCCTGTCTTAAATGACTACAAACTAGAAATGACCTTGGCCAAGCTCAATGAAATTCTTGTCTCCGCTAAGTTAACCGACGAGCAACGCGCACGGTTTATCTATGAGCGCGGCGTGATATATGACCGTCTTGGTTTGCGACTCAATGCTCGTATTCAATTTCATCAAGCTCTGTCGATCAAGCCTGATCTCGCCGATGCCTACAATTTCATGGGGATCTATTTAACCCAAGAAGGCAATTACGAAAGTGCTTACGAGGCATTTGACTCAGTGCTAGAGCTGATCCCCGATTATGACTACGCCTATCTCAACCGTGGCATAGCGCTGTATTACGCCGGAATGCCCGAATTGGCCACGCGTGATATGACCACGTTTTATCAGCAAGATCCGCAAGATGGTTATCGCGTTTTATGGCTCTACCTCGCTCAAACCGAAGTCGATGCGGCGAAAGCTAAGTTAGCGCTGCAAAAAAATCGTACTGGATTGGCGGGGGATGTGTGGGCGACCGTAATTGTAGATTATCTGTTGGGACGCCATTCCGATGCGGAGTTGTTGGCGCTGGCAAAGCAAAAACTGACACAGCCGCGAGAATATATTGAGCGTTTGTGCGAAGCCTATTTCTATATGGCCAAGGCGGCGATTGCTCAGCAGAAAAACGACAAAGCGGCGCAGTATTTACGTTTGACCCTCGCGACCAACATCTTTGATTTTGTGGAATATCGCTATGCTCGCGTCGAACTGAGTCGATTGCTGAAAACTGATCAGGACGCTGAATTTGAAACACAACCCGCCAAGCAGTAATCGCTGGGCGTTGGCTATACCGAGCCAGTTCATTAGGCACAGTGCGACATGAAAATTTTCTATCTCCACGGACTTGGCTCTAGCGGCCAAGCCTCCACCGCCACCGGGCTCGCCCAAGCTGGCTTTGAAGTGATTGCGCCAGATTATCAGCCAGAGTTATTCAATCTGAGTTTGGCAACGCAGTGGCCGTTAGTGGAACGCTGTCAGCCATCCGCCATTGTGGGCACGTCAATGGGCGCTTACTACGCGCTGAAACTGGCCGAGCGTTTTGAAATCCCGGTGGTGGCCGTTAATGCCTGCTATGAGCCCGGCAGATTATTGGCAAAATACCTCAATGAACCGGCAATGAACTTTCAAACCCAAGCGCCTATTCCGTTCACTGCGCAGATGTTAGCTCAGTTCCAGCCGCTAAATCCAAGTCGAATCCTCAAGCCAAAAATTCTGATTGGTGATGCCGATGAGGTTATACCCGCAGACTATCAGCAAACCTTCTGCCGCGCTAAGGGCTGGCAGTGGCAAAGCGTAGATTGGGGCCATCGAGTTGGCGATTGTGCATTACTGGCGCAGATTATTCACGCACATGTCGCCACGTATGGCTAACTTATCAGTGTCATTAAGCGCGAATTCGTGCTCGCTTTGACCTGAGAATGGGTTTTACTTGGCTTGTTAGATTGTTTCTGCGGCGCAGATCAGCGAAAATACCGCACTTTAAAATTGTATGTGTCTGAAGCGAGCCCACGCTAGGCGTGTTGAGTCCTCGCTTCCTGTCTAACAGAAGATTGTTAATCCATGTCGAACTCAGCCATCGCCACAGAAATCGGTAAACGCCGAACTTTCGCTATTATCTCGCACCCCGACGCCGGTAAAACCACCATTACCGAAAAAGTACTGCTGCACGGACACATGATCCAACAAGCTGGTACGGTGAAAGGACGCGGCTCTAGTCATCACGCCAAGTCTGACTGGATGGAGATGGAAAAAGAGCGTGGTATTTCGGTCACTACCTCAGTGATGCAGTTCCCGTATAACGACTGTTTGGTCAACCTGCTGGATACCCCAGGCCACGAAGACTTCTCGGAAGATACCTATCGTACCCTGACCGCAGTAGATTCCTGTTTGATGGTGATCGACGCCGCTAAAGGTGTGGAAGACCGTACGCGCAAATTGATGGAAGTGACCCGTCTGCGTGACACCCCAATCGTCACCTTCATGAACAAATTGGACCGTGATATTCGCGATCCAATGGAGCTGCTCGATGAAGTGGAAGGCGAGCTCAACATGATGTGCGCGCCAATCAGCTGGCCGATTGGTTGTGGTAAATCGTTCAAGGGCGTGTATCACTTGCACCGTGATGAGACCATTTTGTATCAAACTGGTCACGGCCATATCATTCAAGAAGTCCGCATTATCAAAGGCTTGAATAACCCAGAACTGGATGTGGCGGTGGGCAGCGATCTGGCAGCGCAATTGCGTGATGAGCTGGAGTTGGTGCAAGGTGCTTCCAACGAATTCGATTTAGAGCTGTTTTTAAATGGTGAATTGACGCCGGTATTCTTCGGTACTGCATTGGGTAACTTTGGTGTTGACCATATGCTGGATGGTTTGACCGCTTGGGCGCCTGCACCGCAACCACGTGAAGCTGAAACTCGCACCATTGAAGCAACCGATGAAAAGTTCAGTGGTTTTGTGTTTAAAATCCAAGCCAACATGGATCCTAAACACCGTGACCGTATCGCCTTTATGCGGGTGGTTTCGGGTAAATACACCCAAGGCATGAAGATGAAGCACGTACGTATTGGTAAAACCGTCAGTATTTCTGATGCGGTTACCTTTATGGCCGGCGACCGTGAACGTGCTGAGGAAGCCTATGCCGGCGATATCATCGGCTTGCACAACCACGGCACTATCCAAATTGGTGATACCTTCACGCAGAACGAAGATATCAAATTCACCGGTATTCCTAACTTTGCGCCAGAGATGTTCCGTCGTATTCGTTTGAAAGACCCGTTGAAACAAAAGCAGTTGCTCAAAGGTTTGGTGCAGTTATCAGAAGAAGGCGCGGTACAGGTGTTCCGCCCGCTGGAAAGCAACGACTTGATCGTTGGCGCTGTGGGTGTGCTGCAGTTTGAAGTGGTGGTGGCTCGTCTTAAATCTGAATACAACGTTGAAGCTATCTACGAAGCGATTAACGTGGCAACTGCGCGCTGGGTATACTGCAAAGATGCCAAGAAAATGGACGAATTCCAACGTAAATGCTCAACCAACTTGGCGCTCGATGGCGGTGACAACCTGACCTATATCGCACCAACAATGGTTAACCTTAGCTTATCGATGGAGCGTTACCCTGATATTGAGTTCGCCAAGACCCGCGAACATTAATTCAGCACAGCAAGTTTGCTAAATCGGCAGAAGCTTGTTAAAAAAGCGGAGTAACTACTCCGCTTTTTTGTGCCGGAAATTCTATGAATCATTTAGTTGGCTTTATCAAACGCGCATGGCAAGGCTACACCGGTTGGTGTGACAAGATGGGACTGACCGAAGAAAACCGTCGTTGCTGCATGCCGCGCCTATATGATCCCCCATTGGACAAAGCCGCAAATAATCCTACGACAGACACTCAGGCCAAAGAGCCGCAGCAGTGATGCTTCACTCAGATGGATATGAAAGACGGATTCGATCGTCATGCAACTGACCGATAGCCACGCTCACCTTGATCTCGCCGAGTTTGCGGCGGATCGTGCTGAACTCTGGCAGCAGATGCAGCAACAGGGGATTTCACGGCTAATTTTGCCTGGGATTGCGCCTGAGCAATGGCCATCCATGCAGGCCATTGCTGCACAGTATCAATGGCAATACGCCTTGGGCATACATCCTTGGTATCTACCAGATGATCAAACTGCCGCAATTGCACAACTCAACCAACAGTTGCAGCAAGCTCAAGGTGACCCGTTATTAATTGCGGTTGGCGAGTGTGGATTAGATAAACTGCGTGCCAAACGAATGCAGCACAGCGATGAGCACAACTGGCATCGGCAGCTGAGTTTATTCACCGCGCAGCTGGCGTTAGCGCAACAATTCTCGTTACCGTTAATTGTGCATGCGGTGCAATGCCACGGTGATATGCTGCAAATACTGCAACAGGAAAGGCTTAGGCGTGGCGGCGTGATTCACGGCTTCAGTGGCAGTATTGAAGTGGCGTTGCAATATTGGCAGCTGGGTTTTCGCGTTGGCATCGGCGGTTTAGTGTTAAATCCCGAGGCAAAAAAGTTGCGTGATGCGGTCGCGCAACTGCCAGTAGCCGCAATATTGCTTGAAACTGACTCGCCAGATATGGCGCCTAAATGTCTCGATGGCGCGCGCAATACCCCGCTGACGCTGACGGCGGTGGTGGCCGAGGTCGCCAAATTAACAAATTTATCGGTTGTTCAGTTAGCAGAACAACTAGAACTCAATCGAGTTCAATTATTTGAGTGCTAAACAGTTTTCACTAAACGCCATTGTTGTTTGAAATAAAATGCTGTAACTCAATGAAAAACAACTGTAAAAAGTCGTGTTAGCAAGGCGATTTAAGGAGTGCCGTTCGCTATAATGCGCGCGGGTCTGGGCGGGAACGCCATAAAAGAACTAAAAAAGGGTAATGATTAATGAGCGTCGTCATGAGTTTAGTAGGCATTGTGGTCCTACTAGCGATAGCGTTTTTGCTGTCCGCGAACCGAAAAGCAATCAATTTCCGTACTGTAGGCGGCGCGTTTGCCATTCAGGCGATATTTGGTGGCTTCGTCCTCTATGTACCTATCGGTAAAGATATTCTCAAAGGAGTATCTGACGCAGTTTCTAGCGTTATCCAAAAAGCTAACGTGGGCATCGAGTTCCTGTTTGGCGGTTTAGCGCAGTTCAAGCTGGGCTTTATCTTCGTTATCCACGTGTTGCCCGTCATAGTGTTTTTCTCTTCGCTGATCGCGGTGCTGTATTACCTCGGCATTATGCAGTGGGTGATCCGTATTATTGGTGGCGCACTGCAGAAAGCCTTGGGCACTAGCCGCACCGAGTCAATGTCAGCCACCGCCAATATCTTTGTGGGTCAAACCGAAGCGCCGATGGTAGTGCGTCCGTTTATCCCTACCATGACTGAATCTGAACTGTTTGCCATTATGGTGGGCGGCATGGCGTCGATTGCTGGTTCGGTAATGGCCGGTTATGCGCAGATGGGCGTACCGATGGAATACTTGGTGGCGGCCTCATTTATGGCGGCACCCGGTGGCTTGTTGATGGCTAAAATTTTCCATCCAGAAACCGACAGCACCAAAGATGATGTGGAAGAGCTGCAAGATGATCCCGACAAGCCGGCTAACGTACTCGATGCGGCGGCTTCAGGCGCGTCATCTGGCATGCAGTTAGCGTTGAACGTTGGCGCTATGTTGCTGGCATTTATCGCTTTGATTGCGTTAATCAATTCCATTATCGGCAGTATTGGTGGCCTGTTTGGTTATGGCGATGCCGCGTTGCAACAAGCGTTTATGGCATTGCAAAGTGCGTCGGCAGTATCACCAGAACTGACCTCTGCCTTTAACGGTAGCGTGGCTGAATTGGCCAAGCAGGCGCATGTCAGTGTCGCGAATCTGGCGATTGTGGATATCGATCGGCAATTGGTTGCTGCCCAAATTGGGCAATTGAGTGCTCAACCGCAACTCGCAGATGCAGCTAATGCGGTGGTGCTTGCTGCTAATGACCAAATCTCACTTGAGCTTATTCTTGGCTATATCTTTATGCCGCTGGCATGGTTGATTGGCGTACCGTGGAATGAAGCGATGTTAGCCGGTTCGTTTATCGGCCAGAAAATCATTGTGAACGAGTTTGTTGCTTACTCTAACTTTGCCCCCTATCTGAAGGACGTGCTTGATGGTGGCAAGCTGGTGGCGGAAACCGGTCTGGTGATGACAGATAAAACCAAAGCGATCATTTCGTTTGCGCTGTGTGGTTTTGCGAACTTGTCCTCTATTGCGATTTTGCTCGGTGGTTTGGGCGCGATGGCACCGAATCGCCGTCATGATTTAGCCCGTCTGGGGATGCGTGCCGTGATTGCTGGTTCATTGGCGAACCTGATGAGTGCCACGATTGCCGGCTTGTTTGTCTCAATCGCCTAAGGCTTGTCACGCAAATGCAATTAAACCCGGCTAAGCTGCCGGGTTTTGTTTTTTGGTGCTAACACTAAGTGAAGGCGATTGTTTTTCAATTGTTCATAATATTTGAACGGCGGTTCTAGATTTGATGTTAATGCGGGGTTATCATTGGCGCCGCATTTAAGTGTTCAGACCCATGCGTGTGGTTGCGGTATGGGTCTGAATATTTTGATAACAGCATAGGTGAGGGCGATGGCCCCAACGCCTTTTGTGGAGACAACAGAATGATGGATTTGCAACACGCCGCCAAACTGGCGATCAGCTTAATGGATTTAACCACGCTTAATGATGACGATACCGATCAGCGAGTGATCGACTTATGTCATAAAGCGAAAACCCCTGCGGGTAATACCGCCGCGGTTTGCGTGTATCCTCGTTTTGTGCCAATTGCTCGCAAAACCTTGGCTGCGATTGGCGCCGGCAGCGTGCGTATTGCGACCGTCACTAACTTTCCACATGGCAATGACGATGTTGAACTTGCGGTATTGGAAACACGTGCCGCCGTCGCCTATGGCGCTGATGAAGTCGATGTAGTGTTCCCCTACAAAGCGTTTATGGCTGGCAATGAAACCATCGGTTTTGAGCTGGTGAAGGCTTGTAAAGCCGCTTGTGGCGACAGCGCACTGCTGAAAGTCATTATCGAGTCTGGCGAGCTGAAAGACCCTGCGCTTATCCGTAAAGCGTCTGAAATAGCCATTGACGCTGGTGCGGACTTTATCAAAACCTCTACCGGTAAGGTGCCTGTAAACGCCACCATTGAAGCGGCAGAAATCATGCTGACGGTGATCAGCGAGAAAAACCGCAACGTGGGCTTTAAGCCAGCCGGTGGCGTGCGTGATGCAGCACAAGCGGCGGAATTCTTAGGTGCAGCAAACCGCATCTTGGGTGACGACTGGGTTGATGCGCGTCATTTCCGCTTCGGTGCTTCAAGTTTGCTGAACAACTTGCTGCACACGCTGGAACTGTCAGCAGCGCCTGCTGAAAGCAAAGGCTACTAAGCTGCGGATACGTTGATGTTTTTAGCGCAAGAGATTATCCGCAAGAAGCGTAACGGCGAGGTACTAAGTCATGCCGAGATTGGCTTCTTGGTGAATGGTGTTACCGACGGCAGTCTCAGCGATGGCCAAATCGCCGCGTTTGCTATGGCCACCTATTTCCAAGGCATGACGATGGATGAGCGGGTTGCGCTCACCTGTGCCATGCGCGATTCGGGCGATGTGCTCAGCTGGGACAACTGTGGTTTTGATGGCCCAGTGCTGGATAAACACAGCACCGGCGGCGTGGGTGATGTCACCAGTTTAATGCTCGGCCCTTTAGTAGCTGCCTGCGGCGGTTATGTGCCGATGATTTCTGGCCGTGGTCTTGGCCATACCGGCGGTACACTGGATAAACTCGACGCGATTCCCGGTTATCAAACCAGTGTTAGCAGCGCCCAATTTGCCAAGGTTGTGCGCGAAGCCGGTGTGGCGATTGTGGGGCAGACTGCGTCCTTGGTGCCTGCGGATAAACGCTTTTACGCGATTCGCGATAACACCGCCACTGTAGAATCTATGGGGCTAATTACCGCCTCAATTTTATCAAAAAAACTTGCCTGTAGCCTCGATGCGCTGGTGATGGACGTCAAAGTCGGCTCGGGTGCGTTTATGCCGACTTTTGAAGACTCCAAAGCCCTTGCGGAATCGATCGTGACTGTTGCTAATGGCGCAGGTACTCGTACAGCCGCACTACTCACCGACATGAACCAACTGCTGGCCTCTGCTGCGGGGAATGCCCTGGAAGTAAGCGAAGCCGTGTGTTTTTTACGGGGTGAAAACCGTAATCAACGTTTGCATGAAGTCACCATGGCGCTCGCCGCCGAGCTGTTACTGCAAGGAAAGCTGGTTGACTCGATTGATGCGGCACAGCAAAAGCTGCAACATGCACTCGCCTCGGGGGCTGCGGCAGAACGCTTTGGCCGTATGGTGCATGGATTGGGCGGTCCTGCTGATTTTGTGGATCACTATTCGCGTTATTTGGCTACTGCTGAGGTGATTAAGCCAGTCTATGCCGCGCAGGTGGGCATAGTGCAGCAAATGGATACTCGCGCGATAGGTATGGCTGTGGTCGCACTGGGTGGTGGCCGTTGCCAAAGTGGCGATGCACTGGATTATCGGGTCGGTTTGAGTCATGTCAGCCAGCTGGGTGATTGCGTCGATGCCGATACACCACTTGCCGTGATTCACGCTAAATCAGCAACCGATTATGCTGTGGCGGCAACTGCCATCCAGCAGGCGATCCAGATTGGTGATATTGCACCAGCGTCATTACCTCAGATTTACCAAACGATTCGCTCAGAAGGGAACTAAAGATGCGCAAGGAGCTAACGCGATGAAGCGTTGTATTATTCTTATGCTGGATTCTTTCGGGATTGGTGCCAGCGCCGATGCGGCTAAGTTTGGCGATGAAGGCGCTGATACCTTTGGTCATATCGCCGCCGAATGTGCGGCAGGCCGAGGTGATAACGCCGAGCGCTGTGGCGCGCTCAAGCTGCCTAATCTTGCCAAGCTCGGTTTGGCACACGCTGCTAAAGAAAGCACCGGTGAATTCCCAGCAGGTTTTGCGGATAACATTGAGGTTATCGGCGCCTATGGTCATGCCGCTGAACTGAGTTCAGGCAAAGACACGCCAAGCGGTCACTGGGAGATGGCGGGTGTGCCAGTGTTGTATGACTGGGGTTATTTCGCCGAGAAAATTAATTCATTCCCCAAAGAGTTAACCGATGAAATTCTGCGCCGCGCAGAGTTACCCGGTTTTTTAGGTAACTGCCATGCGTCGGGCACGGTGATTTTGGATGAGCTCGGTGAGCAGCATATGCAAACAGGCTGGCCTATCTTTTACACCTCGGCCGATTCGGTGTTCCAAATCGCTTGTCATGAGGACACCTTTGGCCTTGAAAAGCTTTATCGCCTGTGCGAAATCGCTCGCGAAGTGTTAGCGCCTTATAACATTGGTCGGGTGATTGCGCGGCCGTTTGTGGGCAGTGGTAAAGGCCAATTTGAACGCACCGGTAATCGTCATGACTATGCGGTCGAGCCGCCAGCCAAAACCGTGCTGGATAAACTCAAAGCCGCAGGCGGCAATGTTATCAGTATCGGTAAAATTGCCGATATTTATGCAAACTGTGGCATCACCGCTAAAGTTAACGCAACAGGACTGGCTGAGTTATTTGACGCGACATTAGCCCAAGTCAGTCAGGCGCAAGCTAACAGTATTATCTTTACCAACTTTGTCGATTTTGATTCGCAGTTTGGCCATCGACGCGATGTTGCTGGCTATGCAGCAGCATTAGAATATTTTGACTGCCGTTTGCCTGAGTTACTTGCTCAATTGCAGCCGGACGATTTACTGATTTTAACCGCCGATCATGGCTGTGATCCCACTTGGGTTGGCACAGATCATACTCGCGAACACGTACCAGTGTTAGCGTATGGCGCAGGTTTAACCGCAGGCTCTTTGGGGCTGCGTAATACATTTGCTGATATCGGCCAATCGGTAGCAGCGTATTTCAACTTGGAGCAAATGGACTATGGCTCCTCCTTTTTAACGCGCTGATTTCACTGACACTCACAGCCGGTAAAAAGACACTACGACAGATTTAACTTTAATGAGGTTAATTTAATGGCTACACCACACATCAACGCCGCTGACGGCGCCTTTGCTGAAACCGTGTTGTTTCCGGGTGACCCACTGCGTGCCAAGTACATTGCAGAGACGTTCTTAGAAGACGTTGTACAGGTGACCGACGTACGTAACATGCTAGGCTTTACCGGAAGTTACAAAGGCAAGAAAATTTCAGTGATGGGCTCAGGGATGGGGATTCCATCTTGCTCTATCTATGCCACTGAATTGATCAAAGACTACGGCGTGAAAAACATCGTCCGCGTCGGTTCTTGCGGCGCTATTAGCCAAGACGTCAAAGTGCGCGATGTGATCATCGGCATGGGCGCTTGCACCGACTCAGCGGTAAACCGCACTCGCTTTAAAGGGCACGATTTTGCTGCGGTGGCAGATTATGACCTGCTCAGCAAAGTGGTTGATGCTGCCAAAGCACAAAATATTCCTGTTCGCGTTGGTAACGTCTATTCAGCAGATCTGTTCTACACCCCTGAAGCGGATATGTTTGACGTGATGGAGAAGATGGGCGTGCTGGGTGTTGAAATGGAAGCTGCTGGCCTTTACGGCGTGGCTCACGAGTTCGGTGCGCGTGCCTTGTGTGTGGTGACAGTGTCTGACCACATTCGAACTGGCGAGCAAACCACCTCAGATGAGCGTCAAAACACCTTTAACGACATGATCGTGATGACCTTAGAAGCGGCATTGCATTTCTAAGCTGCACTATGCGGGTGACGATTTATCAAAAAAGAGGCGATTAGCCTCTTTTTTTGCTGGCTAACTGGCTGATTTGCGCAAATGTTCGCAGCGTAGAATCAGGCGGTAGCACGACGATTAGCGGTTGTTTTTTGAGTGAATTGTGGATTTTTCAGCGGGGTTGCGCAGCGATTAGACTCGGTTGGCTGAAAAAGCCGCATTCGAAAGGTTTATCAGCAAAAAGTCCTTTACCTTTAATCGGGGTTTTTGCATAATTCGTCCCGTTCGTAGGGGTGTAGTTCCAATTGGTAGAACAGCGGTCTCCAAAACCGACGGTTGCGAGTTCGAGTCTTGCCACCCCTGCCACTAATTTCGACGGCTTGCATAGCAATATGCGAGCCGTTTTTCTTTTCTGGATTTGCATTTTCTGCCAGACCTCGGCTTTTCGACAATAGCGCTTTGCCTGAATGATAGTCAACGCATTGTTAACGCGCAGGCTGAACCCCCATTATTTGAATCAAGCTTTCGGTGCACTCCAATCAGATGCAATTTGGCGCATTAGACCCACGTCAAACTCACTTGAATAAATACTCTATATAATCAATAGCCTTGTTTTATATTGATGCGATTTAGCATAAATAGGATTCATTATTATTTAGCCTAGTTTAGCTGTGATGAATGTAGCGAGATTATTGTGATCAGCTTTGCCTAAATCAGCACGCTTGCTTGATATTAATTATAATTCATATAGCTTTACATTTATTATACATTTGTAAAGTATAGCGAATCGAAATGACTCATGATTTAATGAAGCGAATTAAAGAACTGGATGTCTTTAGTCTTATCGTCTTTAGGCACATTTTTGAGTCAGGCCATGCCAATGAAGTTGCGCGAAACTTGGGGGTTTCCCCATCAAAAGTCAGTCGCAGTTTGAATGCGCTGCGTGCAGCATTTAATAATGATCTTTTCTACCGCCGCCAACAGGGGCTAAAACCCACATTATTTGCGGAAAAGCTCTATCCCAACATCTGTGTTTTTACCGATTCGCTCGAACAATTCAAAGATGTATTGCTCGATGAGCATTATCCACATGAAGATATTATTTTAAAATTGGCCGTAGTCCCTATGTTTATGCCAATTGTAGCGCAACGACTTGCCGCTCCTGAAATACAACAGCAGTTAGGAAAAATCCAACTTTATTGCTGGGACGAAAATTCCATCGATAATTTACACAAGGGTGATCTCGACTTTGGGATCTCAGTAACCCAAGAGTTAATGGATTATCATGAACTCACTCAGCAAAAAATAATTGATACGCAAGCGCTTTCAGTGGTGGCTAAAAGTAATCATCCTATCTGGCAAAGTTACGCACAATTTGATGTGGAGCATTTGGCAGACTTTCCATTCGTTTATATTGCGACTCAGGGGTTTAATGATCGTCTAGATCCATTTGAGCAATATTGTCGCGAAACAGAAAAGAGTTACGTCAGTATCTCGCCGGTTAAGAGTTATGCAGAGTGGTATTGTCATTTATTGACGATGAATAGTGTTTCTATCGCTCATATCGGTGAGCGTAACTTAATTAATGATCTGCCGGGGCTGCGCTGCGAACGTATGCCGCAACCGCAATTTTTACGCTTAGATAATGCACTAAGAACACCGAGGATCTATTTAATTGAGCGTTCTAAACCATTACGCCGCTACAACGAAAATACGCGAGGATTAATATTCTCAACAGTTTATGAGTTATTAAGTGATAACTAATTAAAAATATCATTAAGTGCTTAATTATCTGAGTTGTTTTAAGGTTAAATTAATTGTCTCAATTTTCAGATTAAATTAATATTTTTAATTTTTTGCATTTCAATTTTTATTCTAAATAACCTAATGTTTTGATTTGAATGAAGGGCGTGTGATAACACGCCTTTTTTACATTTGTTTTTTTAAAGTTGATCGTGATATCTGCAATAGTTAATTTCAAATATCGATATGCCGTATTTATCTATTAGAGTCATGTTTCACAAATAATATACAAAATCCCTACTTTAAAAGTGTTTTTATTTATTATTAATCTACTGCTTATGCAGACGTGAAAATAAAAATTAAGGGAACAATGATGAAGAAAAGAACTGGTTTATCGTTATTAGTTCTTGCCATGACCAGTGTCCTCGGGCTGAGTGCCTGTGGCGATGATGGTAAGGATGGCGTAGATGGCGCTAACGGTGTTAACGGTACAAATGGTGCTGATGGTCAACCTGGTACTCCTGGGTTGTCAGCTGGTCAATTTGCAACCACGATTGAAAACCTGACAGACCTCGTAATTACGCTTGAACCAAGCGATATCGTCGTTTCTGGTACCACACCATTCTCTGTGAAATTCACTGCAATGGCTAAAACCGTGTCTGGTGATATGGTGCCATTTGTGGGTTTGAATAAAATTCAACTATATGTTGGACATCAATCTGAAAACAATTCAGGTAAAGGCTCGGCTTATCAGTGGGCTAACCACACCATGCTGAATGGCGCTGGTACTAGCATGTACTGTAGCGATACAGGTGTGACTGTGGATGCTCATGGTAACTCAGCTAATGCTTGTACACTGGTTGAAGATCCTGCAAATCCAGGTAGTTACACAGGTACTTGGGAGCACGAAGGTAATGCACCTGTTGTTTGGGCTGATGACGATGCCAATAGCTTGCACCGTGTAATTATCCGCAGTTATGCAACTAACGCCGTAGGCGTTCAGTTGAAAAACCGTCTGTTGACTGCACCAGTTGATTTTATTCCTGCGACTGGTGAATTGGCTGAATCAGCTAAAGATACTGTGCCTGACACTGCTTGTATCCAATGTCACGGTGCTGTTGAAGGCTTCCCTGAAGGCGATGAGCGCATCAACAACATCTCTCGTCATGGTGCAAACTATCAATCAGTGCAGATGTGCGCAATGTGCCACACTCCTTCAACCACTGAAACTTGGCCTCAAATGGGTCTGCCACTGGATTTCCCAGCCATGATCCACGCGATCCATACTGGTAGAGAAAATGCTGAGTTCTTCACTAGCGAAAGCGCAGTTGAAGACTTTGGCAAAATCAGCCTGCCTATGGATGTTGCCGACTGTACTATGTGTCACACCAACGATGAAGCTTACAACACTAGCATTACAGCTGCTGCTTGTCAGGGTTGTCATATGAGTGTGAACTTTGAAACTGGTGAAGGTCACTCTGAGTTCAATCTGGCACAAGCCAATGACTCTCAATGTATCGCATGTCATGGTTCAGGCGAACTGGCACCAATCAATGCTCATAAGATTGGTGACCGTTTTGCAACTATCGAAGCGCTGGACGTAAGCGTGTCTAACGTTGCTTACACTGAAGGTGCAACTGCTGCTGATGCTGATACTCTGGCTGTAACTTTGGCTGTGAAGTTCAAAGGTGAAGCTGTTCCAGCTGGCTTTGACTTCGGTACTTACGCACTGAGCTCACGTGTTGCTGCTTTGATGGTGGGTACTATTGATCAATATGGTATGCCAACTGCGGCATTCACCATGGGCTTAACTGGCGCTGCTGCTGATGCAACTGGTCATGTGACTGTAACTGCATCTGGCAATTACAACTTAGCTGATGCAAGCATCTATGTTGCTTCAAACATCCTGCTGTGTAACGACGTTCAAGGTAATTTAGCATCTTGTGCTAATGCTCATACCAACCGTATCTCTGTAGCAATGCCTACTAAGTACTGGAACTTGGCTGTTGCTGATGGTAGCAATGCAAACGTCGGTCGTTTCAGCCAACCAGAACGTATGAGTGCAAACGAAGCAGGTTGTGGTAACTGTCACGACACGCTGGTTAACCACCACTACGGTAACCTGACATTCAGCCAATGTTCTAACTGTCACAACAACAACGCTCCAGGTTCAGCATTCCCTGGTGCATATGTTCAAACTGGCGTAGACGCTGATGGCGAACCAACCTTTGGTGCTTTGGCAATCACTCCATTCGGTAACCATGATCTGGCAACAGTATCTCACCGTCTGCACAGTGGTATCCAAACCAGCGCAACTGGTGCGTTAATCTACCGTGACCAAGCGGGTGCGATTGTTAACTACCCAGCAGCTGATACTGATTGTGGTGCTTGCCACGTAGAAGGCAAAACAGTATTTGCTGACGATGGTGGTTTGACTTCTGGTCGCCGTGCTATCGCAGTAACTAACGAAGATGGTGCAACTGTATACATCTCTCCAACTGCTGAAGCATGTCGTTCATGCCACGCTCACTCAGATGCTGCTTCATACGCTCACTTCAAGAGCAACGGTGCGGTTACTGTTGAAGATGGTAGCACAGATAAAGATCTGCCTATCGAATCATGCTCAACTTGTCACGCTGAAGGCAAAACCTACGGTGTTGATAAAGTTCACATGACTCTGAAACACTAATAGGTATCAATAGGCACGCTTGAGTAGCGTGCCTATTCAAATATTGGCGAGGTTGCGGTGATGCGAGATAGGGATGTCCGTTAGCCGTAACCCCGCCTTTTCTTTTGCTTAATTGGCACCGTTTTCTGAGCCACTGTTAAGCCTTCAAAGTCGCTCTTACGGCTTTTTTACTTTGATAAAGTAACGGTCGGTATGGCCTTTAATCTGCGGATCAAATACTGATAACTCATGGGTATCTGCTGCATTGTGGTAGATGTCAGTAGTTTCAGCAGCCACAAAGCCAGCCTTTTCCAACACAGCGTTAATCAGCTGCGGCTGAATCCGATGCAGCTTGGCGTTGTCATTACCTGCATTACCGATATGATCCACCACTGCGAAGGTAGCGCCGGGTTTGAGCGCATCATAGACATTCTTCAAAATGGCCAACGTGCCTTGCTCGCCCACACTGTGGTAATAGTCGTGAATATTGTTGCCCCAGAACACCAAATCTAGTTGGTTGTTTAGTGGAATGGCATCCATTTCCCAGATCTCGGCTTTCACATTCTTGAGCTTGCCTGTCTCAATGCGGGTATATAGCTGCTGGATAATTTTGCCACCCGCCATCTGCTCTAGATGATGATTATTCTGTGCGTAAACTGTACCTTCATCGCCAACGGCTGCTGACAGAATCTCGGTACTGTAGCCGCCGCCCGCGCCCATATCCATCACAGTCATGCCTGGCGTGATATTGAGAAATTGCACCATCTGTACAGGCAAACGGCTTTTATCTTGTTCCAGCTCTGTCTGATGAAATGGCGCTTTGAGCAGGGTTTGCACGTTGGCAACTGCTTTGGCAACTTCGGCCTTGTTATCAGCCGCCAGACTACTAAATGCTGGGGCAAATAACAGCGCTGTCATCAGCGGCAGGGCTCGCGGCAAATGGCGACGGAGGGAGAGTGAAAAAGTCTGCATTGTCATAGTCCTTTATTAATAGCTAATTTGTGTAAGGCGCATATTAGCAGGCCAAGTGTGAGAAATAGCTGAATAAAATGGGTTGGATTACACAGATTAATTAACCTGATTAGCGAGGTTCGACCAAAACGCAGATAAAAAAGAGGCCGCTTGCGCGGCCAAAAAACTAACTCAGGGAACGATATAACGATGAATAAGCAAAGGACTCTAACAATGAAAAACGGTTAACCCATTAGCGCTGCAGCAGAGCGCGTAGCATCCACGCGGTTTTCTCATGCAACTGAATACGTTGGGTCAGCAAATCGGCCGTCGCCTCATCATTGGCTTGGTTAACCAATGGATACAGGTTACGGGCGTTACGAATAATCACTTCTTGGCCTTCCAGCAACTCTTGAATCATCTGGTTGGCATCGGTCACGCCTGTATCTTCTTTGATACCTGTGACCGCGGCAAAGGCACTGTAAGACCCCAATGCGCGTTCACCTAGCGCACGCACACGTTCGGCAATCACATCGACGGCGCCTGCCAGCTCGGTGTATTGGTCTTCAAACATTTGGTGCAAACTGTTAAACATTGGCCCAGTGACGTTCCAGTGGAAGCTGTGGGTTTTCAAATACAGGCTATAGGTGTCGGCGAGCACTTTGTTTAATCCCGCTGCAATCTCTTGGCGATTGGCTTGATCGATACCGATATTAATCTGACTCATAATGACCTCCTATTAAGTTGATGAGCTAAGTCTACTGCGGTGGTTAAAAGTTTAAAGCGGATAGAATAGATGTTATTAATCGCTTTTTTAGTTGAACTTGAGTGCACGTTTGCTAAGCCCCATTGCGCTGGGGATTCTGGTAAACTGTCGCTAATTGAATGTTAACGAGTGTTAAATGAACAGCTATCTACACGCCATGGGGATCACCGAATGGCAGCCAAAATCGGCGCAAATTACTGAAGGTTTGTGGCTGTTAAGTGATAACAGTGCAGAAGTGAGCCTCGAACATCCGCTGGTACAAGAGGTATTAAAGCTGCTGCACGTGAATAGTAGTGACTGCCGGATCGCCAGCAGCGACATTGCGGCTAAAATCGCGCCAAGCAATGTGTTGTGGGACATGCGTGTCGAGCCGCAATCCGGTCGCCTACGCAGTCAACCTTTGCCGCTGTTATGTCAAAGCGTGCAAGGTAAGCGCGATTTATGGCAGCAAATCTGGCAACAGCAGGCGCAGCAACAGCAATGATCAAATCACTGACCATCGCTGATGTCGGCAGCATGCTGCCCATCGAAAATGCCGCCCACGTATACCCGTGGAGTGAAGCTGTGCTCGCCAGCTGTTTTGGTGAACGCTACCGTGTATTTGGGCTGTTTATTGAAGAGGAATCCGGGCATTCGCAACTAGTCGGCTACGCCATCTACCAATATCTGTTTGAAGAAGCGACGCTGATGAATATTTGCATCAATCCCAGCGCACAGGGCAGGGGCTTCGGTAACACACTCCTCAGCCACAGCATGCAAACGCTGGTGGATAAGGCCGCTATTGAAGTGGTGTTCTTAGAAGTGCGCCAAAGCAACCAAGCCGCCATCGCGCTGTATCACAAACTCGGCTTCAGCATCGACGGCGAACGCAAAAACTACTACCAAACCGCCAGCGGCCGAGAAACTGCAGTACTGATGTCAAAGCGGTTTGCTAGTTAATTCGTTTGTTATGGCCTTGCCGAATCATCCTTAATTTACCTGAATGTCGCCATCCTTGGATTGGGTCACAATCGTGTAAGGAAGTACGATGGTATCTGCGACAACAGAGAACGCGGAATCAATAACAAACCATGGCACATTATTGAGGGTGCCACCTACATTTGCTGTTTTGCTCGGCTCGCCACGCAGCAGGCAAACATTATAGGAAATGCCACTGTAAATGCGTGGAATGGTCTCGCAGTAGCTTTTCTTCCCTTGATGCTCGATAACAACATGATTGTTATCAGGAGATATCGTCTTGATTGTGGCGCAAGAACAGCAAAGGCATGCGACTAATGGCAGTAATAGTGTTTTCAATTTTCCAAGTTCCTTCTAGGGAAATAACCGACTATTAAGGGGATAGGCTAAGCGCCGCATAATTGGCGCTAATTTGTGCATTCATCATATCTTCCGATGTACGAATAAATCTAGCAGGGATTAGTGTATTTACACATATCACCATGATTTTCATCGAATGAGTCAAAGCAACTAAGCGGCTATCCCTCACTATCACAAACTCGGCTTCAGCATCGCCAGTGAACGTATAAGCCGATAGTTAGTTGTGTGTCAAAGTGACACTTAAATTGATCATTATTGGCGTTGGATTCATAATGCTTGGCGTGCCACTTTGACACATTGGAGAACACGATGGCCTCAACATTGCCGCGTATTACCGCCAGAGTAGACCTTGATACCCAAGATTTACTGACCAAAGCCGCTGCTATTGCCGGTATGTCTAGCATTAACTCTTTTGTGCTAAACGCCGCCATTGAAAAAGCTAAGCAGGTGATTGAGCGTGAAGAAACTCTCAAACTCAGCCGAATTGACGCTATGGCACTGATGGATGCACTCGACCAACCCGCCAAGGCCAATACCAAACTGCAAGCCGCCGCCAAGCGCTACGATGGTAAAAGCCAGCAATGAATACCGTGCTGCTCGACAAAGATAAACACGATAGAAACCGATTCAATTGTGGTATCGACGCGCTGAATAACTACTTCAAAGTGATGGCCAGCCAGCAAGCCAAAAAAGACAATACCCGAACTTTTGTGTTGGAAGATGACACCGATAACTCGGCCGTGATTGGCTTTTATACGCTAACCATGACCCCGATCGACCTGAACGCCTTACCGATCAAACTGCAGAAAAAACACCCGTCATCTATGTCCGGCGGACTCATCGCCCGCTTAGCCGTAGATAATCGTTACCAAGGCCGAGGATTCGGCGAATGGTTACTGATCGACGCCCTGCGTAAATTACTTGCCGCCAGCGACACCGTCGCCTTTCCCATCGTAATCGTAGATGCCAAAGACGGCGCCGCGCACTTTTGCGAAAAATATGGCTTCACCGCATTTCAAGACACTGAAAACAAACTCTTCATCACCATCGCAGACATCCGCGCCAGCTTGAGTTAACGACACTGTTGCAACAAACTAACGCTTTTTCTTTATAGCTGGAAGGAGCAAAAACAGGTATCGCTGTACTGCTCATTATACTTCCAACTTACAGTAAACTCCTGTGTTTTAAGTGGGAGCAGGTGACTAAAGTAATCAAGTCGCAATGTCTCTTGTTATGGATATTACTTAGCTATCGATGGTAAATGTAGTAATTACTATGGGGTTTCTAATGAAGCGAAAATTATTTTATTTTTTATTAAGTTGAATAGATAAAAATATAAATCATAAATACATTTATCTCTAAATTTGGTGTATGTGGGTGATGTATTAAATAGTCGTGTTGATGGTGGTTAAAAATATTTTCGGGCTAAAACATCTAATTTTAGCCCATGTTTTATTCTTATTTCATATACGTTACTTCAATTTTCTTATCGACAAGATACCTACAGATTTCCCAGTCTGGGTTATATGTTGCAATATTATGTATTGCGATTCCTGCTAATGCAGCAATTCCTAAACCTGCATCAAGAAGTCCAATCGTAGCAGTTGCTACGCGCTTTGATGTATAAATTCGACAAGACATGTCTCTACTCTCGATATGTCTTTCAATCAATTGGACAGCATCACTCAAATGACCTTCCAATAGTACAACTTCAAATGATTTTTTATCTCTAATTAAATCTAGATGTTCACCAGCTTCTATCTGCTGGTATGTAAATCGATTCATTTTAACTCCATTTAGAATCTTTTTGTAGAAAATGTAAGAATCACTATTTTACAAACTTCTACTAAAATGTAAATTTTGTATTTATTTTTCTATTGGTTAAATAAATGAAAAATATAATGTCTATTTCAAATTTTAATTTTTGATAAATATAAACACACAAAATATAAATACGCGTAGCTAAGTGTGCTGTAATTCGCTAAAAATAATTTTTTAAAAGCTAGGTTTAGCAATGTAATTCTACTTTTTTTATTGGATAGTTACAATATTGGTTCTATTTAGTTGTTTAATGTTTGTCACATTTCCCATTTTCACTCGCCAGCAACTTTACTATGTAATTCCCGACATATGCAGACTTGTGGCCGTCGCCAGCATGGCGAATATCGCGATAGCGATGTGCTCATGAGCGCGAGCCACAGATGGCGAGCTGGCTAATTACATGGATGTAATTGGCTGGCGTCGAGATTCCAAGGATGGATTCACATCGAGCCACAAGGATGCATGTGCATTGCGCACCGCAGGTGATTAATAACGCTAAATTATCCGACAGCATAGAATTTGCAAATACGCACAAAGCTGTCAGCAGACAATAAAAAACCGCGCATTGCGCGGTTTTTCAGAACTCACCAGTAACGCTAAAACAAGAGCGTTACTTCACCTCTTTCCCTTGTGCTTGCAAATCCGCATGGTAGCTAGAGCGAACCAGTGGGCCGCAGGCGGCGTGGGTAAAGCCAAGTTCCGTTGCCAGTTCGTGCATTTTGTCGAACTCAGCTGGGGTCACATAACGTTCTACCGGCAGGTGGAATTTTGATGGTTGCAGGTATTGCCCCAAGGTCAGCATGTTGACGTCGTGAGCGCGCAGGTCACGCAGCACATCGGCAATCTCTTCATTGGTTTCGCCAAGGCCCATCATCAAACCTGATTTGGTTGGAATGTGTGGGTGACGCTCTTTAAAGCGTTTCAGCAGATTGAGCGACCATTGATAGTTCGCCCCTGGGCGCGCTTTGCGGTAGTGCATTGGCGCAGTTTCCAGATTGTGGTTGAACACATCAGGTGGCTCAGTCGCCAGAATATCCAATGCTTGATCGATACGGCCGCGGAAGTCAGGCACCAGAATCTCAATCTTGATTTCTGGGTTCAGTTTGCGGATTTCACGAATACAGTCAGCAAAGTGCTGCGCGCCGCCATCACGTAGGTCATCACGGTCAACCGAGGTGATTACCACGTATTTGAGCTTCATATCGCGAATGGTTTCAGCGAGTTTGACTGGCTCGTTTTCATCAGGCTTGAGCGGGCGGCCGTGGGCCACGTCGCAGAACGGGCAGCGGCGGGTACAGATCGCGCCCAAAATCATAAAGGTGGCAGTGCCGTGGTTAAAACATTCCGCGAGGTTCGGGCAAGAGGCTTCTTCACACACCGAGTGCAAACCGTGGCTACGCAGCGCAGATTTGATATCTAAAATGCGTTGGTTTGACGACGGTAGTTTTACACGCAACCAATCTGGTTTACGCAACATAGTGTCACGTTCCGATGGCACCACTTTCACGGGAATACGGGCAACTTTATCGGCATCACGTAGCTTGACGCCCGGTTGTAAACGTTCTGGCCTGTTCATAATGATTTCGGTAATCCTTGGTGATGGATCAGCTGCGTATAACCTAAGCGCTGACTAAAAATTTCGGCAAATTCGTTGGCAGCTTGCACAACGGTTTGCGGCCCGCCAAGTTGTTTGGCTTGGGTCATCTCTAACCCTGCATAACCACAGGGGTTGATGCGATGAAACGGCGCTAAGTCCATGTCGATATTGAATGCCACACCGTGGAAGGAGCAGCCGCGACGAATGCGCAGCCCCAACGAAGCGATTTTGTCACCGTTGACGTATACGCCCGGTGCATCAGCTTTGGGATAGGCTTCAATGTCATATTTGGCGAGCACAGACACAACCGTTTGCTCAATGTCGGTCACCAGTTGGCGCACGCCGATTTTGAGTCTTTTCACATTTAACAGCGGGTAAGCCACCATCTGGCCGGGGCCGTGATAGGTCACTTGGCCGCCACGGTCAACTTGGATCACCGGAATATCGCCGGTGTTGAGCAAGTGTTCCGCTTTGCCTGCCTGTCCTTGGGTGAACACCGGTGGGTGCTCGACTAACCACAACTGATCTTCAACAGTGTCGTCGCGGTCATCCGTTAGCTGCTGCATGGCATGCCAAACGGTTTCATAATCCATCATGCCCAGATGGCAAATGTGTAAGGTTTTGTCTGACAAGAGAAAATTGTCTCCAGTTTCACCGTGGCGCTATTATACGCGCTCAAGGCAAAAATGTAATATAGATCACACTTTTGCCGGTAAAGATTACAGCACGCGGCGCACGCCTTCGATGGCGGCAAACTCAGTGTAGAGTGTTTCGATGTGCTCTTTGCTTTCTACAATCACGCGGATGGTGACTGAGAGGTAGCTGCCTTTGCTCGATGCTTTGGTGCTAGGCGTGTAATCGCCCGGTGCATGACGTTGAGCCACCAATACCACTTTTTCCGCCAAAGTATCGCTGGCATCGCCAACCACTTTAAATGGGAAATCGGTAGGGAACTCTAGGTACTTATCGAACTCGGTATTCAACATAAAACGCTATTCCAAAAATACAGGGATATGGGCAAATATGGCGGCGATTATAACCGAATTCAAGGCGCGGATCAGGTAAGAAAAAGCCGGTATTGCTACCGGCTTGATTTATCTCGATTAAAGCGCGCTGGTGGCCTGTTTTAGCCAGGCTAAATCGTCACCTTCGAGCACTGGTGACAGGGCAGCCAGCACCCGTTGATGGTAGCTGTTAACCCAGTCGATTTCGGCGCTAGTCATGATCGATTTATCGAACAAGCGCTGGTCCATCGGAATAAGAGTAATCGCTTCAAACTGGTAAGTTTCGCGTTCGGCGTTGGCTAACGCGTCACATGGCTTGACGGTGACCAAGTTTTCTAAGCGGATACCAAAACCGTTTTCACGGTAGTAGCCCGGCTCGTTCGAGATCACCATGCCCACTTGCAGCGCAATGGCATTGTGGTTTTTACCGATACGTTGCGGGCCTTCATGCACACTCAGGTAATGGCCGACGCCGTGGCCAGTGCCGTGGTCGTAATCAAAACCGTGTTGCCACAAGTATTGGCGCGCCAAAATATCCAACTGTTGGCCGGTGGTGCCTTTCGGAAAGCGTGCTTGATCCAGCGCGATGTGGCCTTTGAGCACCAAAGTCACCATCTTGCGTTGTTCGTCTGTCACCTCGCCAATGGCGATAGTGCGAGTGACGTCGGTGGTGCCATCTAAGTATTGCGCGCCAGAATCGACGAGGTAGATGCTGTTCATCTCTACCTGCGCTGGCGTGCCGTTCAGATGATTGTAGTGGCACATGGCGGCGTTTGAACCCGCGGCAGAAATGGTGTCAAAGCTTGGCTCTTGATACAGCGGATCGGCTTTGCGGAAGCTTTCCAATTTATCGGATAGCGTGGCTTCATCGTATAAACGATTGGCGGCAGTTTCACGATCGAGCCATGCGAGGAAACGGCTGACGGCCGCGCCATCACGTACGTGACACGCTTTCATGCCCGCCAGTTCGACTGGATTTTTACAGGCTTTTGGCAGCGCGACAGGGTCGAGGCCAGCAATTAATTTTACGCCCGCTTCACGCGCTTGCAGTTGGCATTCGGCGTTGGCGCTGTTTGGGTCAGCAAGCAGTTTTTTGCCTTTAAGTGCAGTAATCGCAGCGGCCAACTCTGACTCATCGGCAAAGTTGACGCCAGCGCCAACATGGGCGGCAATGTCGCTTGGCAGTTTGCGTTGGTCGCAATACAGCGTCATATCGCCATTGGCACTCAGCAGCGCATTACCTAATACCACCGGAATGCGCGGAATATCTTGGCCGCGAATATTGAGCAACCAGCAGAAGGAATCGAGCGCGTTGATCAGCGCCACATCAGCGCCTTCTTTTTTTACTAGCTCACCAATGAATTTGCGTTTCTCAATGCTGGTTTTACCGGCCACGTCATCACTGAACAGCGAAGCCGGATTCACCGCAGCGGCTGGGCGGTCGTGCCAGCAGATGTCGACCAAGTTTTCAGGCAGACGCACCAATTCGATGTCGACTTTGGCTAAGCGGGTTTGCGCCGCTTCAAACCAAGCAAGCGTAACGCAGCGAGCATCAATCCCCACGCGGCTGCCAGCGGGCAGTTTATCGGCCAGCCACTCATATTGTGGCATTTCGGTCAGGCTTTCATAGCTGTATTGGCTGCCATCGACCTGTTGGCGCACTTGTACCACATAACGGCCATCAACAAATACCGCTGCGCTTTGTTGCATCACAATCGCCATGCCCGCTGAGCCAGTAAAGCCGGTGAGCCACCATAAACGTTCGTTGTGGGCTGGCACATATTCGCCGAGGTATTCATCGGCGCGTGGTTGCATAAAGGCATCAAGCTCAAGCTTGGCCATTTCGGTGCGAATGGCGTCCAACCGCGCTGCGATAGAGGTAGACATAGAAACTCCGTTATCGGTGTGGCGCACCGCCGAGTGGTCGTGCGCGAGAAGATGAGCAATTAAGTGCGAGGATTATGGCAACTGTGGCTTGGCTTTCGCAAGTTCAGCGGTAAGAAAAAGCGTTGCTGAATGTAACGCTCAGCCAGCAAGTTATTCAGCTTGCTGGTGGGGCGAGAGCATAATTTGAAGCGCGAGGTTGGTGAATTTTTGATGCATTTTTGCAAAATTAATCGTTAACAATACGATCCCATATTGTTTTGAGCGAGCCGTTCACAACGCCATGTTTTATGTCACTGTGGCTGACATTGTCAGTTGCTTGCGGAGGGGAGGCTTCTTGTTCACGCCTGTTTTTCTCTTTTGCTGTTTCGTCGTAGACGTTCTGGCTGATAGTGCTGCAGCCGGTGATGGTGGTTAACACTATGAAAACTGTCGCTGGCAGTAATAATCCTTTATGGTTCATAACGTATCCTTGGTAGTGGCGAACAATAAATTAACGTCGTGATGAAATTTTCAGCAGGGGTTCGACACTATTCTTAACGCTGAAGTTCCGCAACCAGCCGTGGTGATTATGTGAGTCATGCAAGAAGATCTAATCGCGTATGGGCAAATTTTCCCGCTGGGTTGCGCCGGTTTAATCCATTCGCTGCGTTAATCATCTGTTTTACGGGTAAATAATCGATGGTTACATCGCTGTAAAAGCAGGATTATGCTAGTATGTGCCGCAGTTAAAGCTCGCTGAATGAGCACGATGGAGGGGCGATGGCTGAATTAACGATTGAGGTAGGGGCGGATACCGCGCTACTGCAATACACCGATGATGGTGTCACCGAGCAGTACAAAGTGCCAACGGGGGAAGGTTTTTCGCTGGCCGATCTCAATCAGCATATCGCTGACTTTGAAAGTGATTACCAATTATCTGACTATCGATTAGCGATAGCGTTTCCCGGCATTGTGCGTGACAACACCTTGCTGTCTTGCAAACATCTTCCCTCGTTGATGGGGGTGAATCCTGAAAAAATTCAATCCGGTGCAAAAAAGTTATTGCTGAGTAACGATGTACAAGCGGCGATGTATGCGGTTGCCAGTGATAAATATCGTTGCGAAATTCTGGTGGGCTGTTCTGCTGGTATGGGCTTAGCCGTAGCGTTTGACGGTAAAGTGTTTACCGGTGCCACAGGCATTGCTGGTGAGTTGGGTAGTTGCCGCGTGATGAGTGAATCGGGCGAATTTAGCTTAGATCAAATGGCCAGCGGTGAGTCGATTCGGCAACGGCGTTTTCGTAACCCCGTAGAGTTGTATCGTTCAGGTGCATATCTGGGGATGGCGATTGCGTGGGCGGCGAATTTGTTGAACCCACAGCGCATCTGGTTAGCGGGGAGCACGCTGAACCAATCGGATTATTACAAGGGCTGTGTCGCGAACTTAAAAGAGATGGCAATGCCCGCGGCGTTGAGTCATTGTCAGATCAGCCGAGTGGATGATTCTGAAACGATAGTCTGCCGCGGACTGCAAGTGATGTTGCAAACCCTTACGGATTAACTTTTAGCAATTCAACATCAAAAATCAGTGCAGAGCCCGGCGGGATAGGGCCTGCAGTGCGATTACCGTAGCCTAACTCTGCCGGAATAAAGAAGCGCATTTTGTCGCCTTCGACCATCAACTGCACACCTTCGCTCCAACCTTGAATCACTTTATTAAGTGGGAACTCAATCGGCTCGCCGCGGGCATAAGAGCTGTCAAACACGCGGCCATTGATCAAACGGCCTTCATAATGCACTTTGACTGTGTCGGTTGCTTTAGGATGTTCAGTGCCTTCACCGTGGACTAAGTACTGATATTGCAATCCTGAGTCGGTGGTAATCACCCCTTCTTGCGTTTTATTGGCTTCCATAAATGCCTTGCTGGCGTCGATGGTTTCTTGCATGCCCACCCGTTGTTGGCGATCGATAAAGAAGTAGAAAATAACGGACGCAATAATAATAACGGCAAGCACAATTCTCATGGATGATCCCTACAAAAGTAAAAAGACGCTGTATGTTACCAGCGACTGTGACTGAGCGCCAAAAATCTAGTACCAGCTGACGGGCAACTGGGCGCGATAGTGAAACAGCGCAAATAGCGCGGCAATGTTGAGGATGACCATCAACCAAAACAGTTGGCGAAACTCGGTTTTGACAGATTTATGCCGCAGCTGATGCTGCGCCAATAACGCACCGGGCCAACCGCCTAACAAGGCTTGAATCTGCAAAGTGCTTTCGGCAATCCGCCAGCTATTATCGCGAGCGGCGGCTTTATCTTTGGCGTAAGCGATATAGCAAATGAGGCTCATCGCCAAATACCACAGCGGCGTATACAGCGGTAGCCAATGTTGCCAACTTGCCAGCGCCAATACTGGCCACAAGCACCAAGACCAGACCCAATAGCTGCGGCCTGCTTGATATTGCTGCTGCTTTTGTTGTCGCTGCTTAGTTTGCTGCCGTAGTAGTTGTTTATCCTCTATGGTCATCGCATTTAGTGCTTGCCAACGACCTTTATCATCTTGCGTTAGCTCATAACTGAGCAACTCGCCCACAGCAGGGCGGCGGCTTTTGTTTGCCATCTCTTTGATATGCAGAAACACTGGCTTATCGCCGGAAACGGGCGTAATAAAGCCAAATCCTCGTTCATCGTGCCATTGGCTGAGATGTCCTTTTCCTTTCATCTAAATTCCTTTTTTATCATGGTGCTGGATGATAATTGCGCCCAAATGCCAGTTTACGCCATAGCGACTCTAATGGCCCTTGCGCGAAATAGTGCAGCCAAAGCGAGGCAATGACTAATTGAACGGCATTCCACAACATAGCGATGGCTAAATAGCCATACCAATCAAGGCTGACGTTAAGCTCTGGCGCAATATGGCGAAATAGCAGTACGCCAGCTACAGATTGACCGATATACAGGGTTAACGGCATTCGACCAACGGCTTGTAGCGCCGAAAATATCGATGACGATCGATATTGGCTCTTAGCTAATTGATGAATAATCCACAGCGACATCGGCAACGCCGCCACATTGGTTACGGCCTCGGCAACGCCGGTTAATGCTGCATTTTCAGATGTCGCAATCAAGTAGGCAATTGCCGATAGCAGCACCGAGCTAGGCAGTAAAAATCGTGAATAGTGTGCCAGTCCAACTGTAAACCAACCGCTGCGCACTGCATATGCGCCCAATAACATCAGCCCCAACAGTTGCCAAAGATAGGTCAGCGGAAAATACAGCAGATCGCCTACCCAATACATGGCTTGCAGTGCCACTTGTTGCTGATAAGCGCCGGTCCACAAGCTGACCTCTTGCTGGAATTCAGCCGATTCACGGTAGATGGGGGGAATATCACCCGCCAACAATGATGCGACACCACTGAGCAATACCCCCATCACGAAAAGCCGCAGCGCCAACGCTAACATCGCTTGAGGCGGTTGCTTTAGATAACGCAGCAAGATTAAACCGCACACCGCATAGTTAAACAGAATATCGCCCGGCCAAATTAGAATGCAGTGCAGCACGCCTAATACCAGCAACCAATACATGCGCCGTTTGAGCAAGTCAGTTGCGCCGGCAAAACGTTGCCATTGTAGATACAACCCCGCGCCAAAGAGCATGGCGAATAAACTCATAAAGCGATCGCGTAGCACAAAGTAATACAGCACTTGCCAGAGTTTATCTGCGAAGTTTGCCTGCTGGTGCGGCACATAGTCGTACAGGCTGACGCCCATTGAAAAGACATTCAGCAATAAAATGCCCAGTACTGCGATACCCCGAATGGTATCGATACTGGCTAAGCGGGCAGCGGTCACAGCAGTTGACACCTTAAGCAACATTGCATGGTTAGTCGATGGCAGCAGCATAGCGCACCTTTGTTGTGTTTGTTAATGCTGACAGCAGCTTAGCTAAATAATTAGCCAGCTAATGCAGCAATAATTAATGCTGCAAATTTCGCCAAAGATCGCATTTTCAGTGCGACAAACCCACTAATCTCTTCGCCCTTAAGGAGTGTTTTAGCGATTGAGAGGAACTCATGAACTACGTTGAATCATATATTTTGCTGTCAGGGATGTTGATTGCGGGCTTGCTGTATCTGCGTAATTTGCGTCGGCAGCAATTGGTGGACTATATACGGCAATCTTACGCCCCCAGTTTCCAGCTGCTGGCCGATGAATTTGACGACAGCGACACCCTATTCCAAGATATTTTGCGTGCGATAAAACTCGGTCAACTCGCTGTTGATGACGATCTGCAGTTGCAGCGATTTTATTATCAATTGCAGTGGCTCAATTGGTTGCCGGTGCTGACGCTGATCCTCGGTTTTTTGTTAGCCGCTTGGATTCAACCTTAACCTCCAGTGTGAAGCAGTTTTAATCGGTATAGGCTTTCCTAGCGTATTTTGGTTAATTAGGATGTGATTGATTGCTCAAAAAAATGCAAATATAACGCGGAGTAACACGCATTATTTAAAACACCCATCTTGTATGCTGCTTACATCGGTACGCTGAGGAGTCAGCGGGAATTACCACGCGAGGGAACCATGATAAATATTAGAGAATTTCACCCGCAAGATTATTCCCAGGTGCAGCAAATCTACCAAGAAGGGATAGATTTCGGCTTCGCCACATTTCAAACCGAAGTGAAAAGCTGGGATGAGTGGGACAACTCGATGATTTCGGTTTGTCGCTTAGTTGCGGAACTGAATGGCTGCATTGTCGGCTGGGCTGCGTTGTCACCCGTTAGTAGCCGCCCTGTGTATCGTGGTGTGGCAGAAGTCAGTATTTATGTGGCGGCAGAAGCCCGTGGCCAAGGCGTTGGTCATGCCTTGCTGAAAAATCTGGTGAGCCAATCAGAAGCATTAGGCTTTTGGACCTTGCAATCGGGCATTTTCCCTGAAAATCAGGCCAGTATTGCATTGCATCGGCGTAACGGTTTTCGGATCCTCGGGGTGCGAAAAAAGCTCGGGCAGCTCAACGGCGAATGGCGCGACGTGGTGTTTATGGAGCGTCGCAGCGCCGTCACTGGGCTTTAATTTCGATATTGAATTTACTGAGTCGAAAGCTCTGCAATGCAGAGCTTTCTTGCTTAATACCGCAGTTGCCTTTTTTACGTGCTGCTACCCGCTAAAAAGATCATCCCTCTTTTTTTGTGCAACTCAATCACGCCAGAAAATTGCACACATCAGCGTCCTTTCGAAAAGGTGTTTCAGGCTCGCTCTAGTCTGTTAATACGCCGATTTGCCACTCAAAAAACGATCAGCAAAAACTGCACAGATCGGAGCTGTTTCTGTACAAAATTCGGCATTTTGCCGAATCAATATCAAAGTTAGGTTGATTAAATGATGCTAATGTCGGGACGGATTAAATAACAATATGAAGTTAAAAAACAATAAATTGGCTCTGTCGTAAGTCTTGTGAGCCGCAATTTGCATGTAACAAACCATTTTTAAATACAATAACTTAACGCCAAACGCTGTGAAAACGGAGAAGTTCAATGAACCGATTTATTCTCGCAGATGCCAACAAATGCATCGGTTGCCGCACCTGTGAGGTGGCCTGTGCTGTAGCGCATCGAGCAGACGGGGATGTGACAGCGCTTAATAATGCCAATTTTCATCCGCGCATTCATGTGGTGAAAGGGGCTGATATTAGTACGGCGGCGACCTGTCGCCAGTGTGAAGATGCGCCTTGCGCCAATGTGTGCCCAAACCATGCGATTCGTCATGAACATGGCTTTGTTCACGTACTGCAGGAGCATTGCATTGGGTGTAAAACCTGTGTGCTGGCTTGCCCGTATGGTGCAATGGATGTGGTGGTTAATCAGGTAGTTTCCGCCAGTTCTACGGCGAATCTATTGATCAACAAAGCCCAAGCCAATAAGTGCGACCTCTGTTATACCCGCGGCCAAGGCCCTGCGTGTATTGAGGTTTGCCCGACCAATGCGCTGCGCTGCGTCGATCGCGCTGAACTAGAAAAACTGAGTGCAGAAAGACGCCGTCGTACCGCGTTAGAAGCCGGTGCTTTGTACATCTAAGTCTGTCAGGAATTCTGTTATGGAAAAAACAACCGTTGTCTGCCCCTATTGCGGAGCAGGCTGCAAGTTGAAGCTCGTCGTAGATAACGGCAAGGTTATTCGCGCTGAAGCTGCCAACGGCTATACCAATCAAGGGGAGCTGTGTCTGAAAGGCTATTATGGCTGGGACTTCCTCAACGATACCAAATTACTCACACCACGCTTACGCGAGCCGATGATCCGTCGCCAACGGGATGCGGCGTTTGAAACCGTTAGCTGGGATGAAGCGATTAAGTTTGTGGCTACTCGCTTGGCCGACATTAAAGCCAAGTATGGTCCGCGCTCAATTATGACCACAGGGTCATCACGCGGCACCGGGAACGAAACCAACTATGTGATGCAAAAATTTGCACGCGCAGTACTCGGCACTAATAACGTCGACTGCTGCGCGCGCGTCTGACACAGCCCCTCTGTCGCAGGTCTGCGCAGTACATTGGGCAACGGCGCCATGAGCGTCTCGTTGGACGATATTGAAAAATCAAAATGCTTGTTCGTATTTGGTTATAACGGTGCTGATTCGCATCCGATTGTGGCGCGTCGCATTATTAAAGCACGGCAAAATGGCGCCAAAATTGTGGTGTGCGATCCGCGTAAAATTGAAACCGCGCGTACCGCTGATCAATTTTTGCAGCTGCGCAACGGCAGTAATATGGCACTGATTAATGCCTTTATTTATACCCTGATTGAGGAAAACCTCTACAACCGCGATTTTGTGGCGAAGTACACCGAAGGCTTTGAAGGCCTGTGGGATGTAGTGAAAGACTATGCCCCTGAAGCGGTGCAAGCGATCACCGGTGTGGCGGCAAGCCAGATCCGTGAAGCGATGCGCACGTATGCCAAAGCGGAATCTGCGGTGATTATGTGGGGCATGGGCGTCACCCAATTTGGCCAAGGCACCGAAACCGTGAAAGGTTTGGCTGCGCTATCGTTGTTGACTGGGCATCTTGGTCGCGAAGGCGCGGGTGTTGCGCCAGTACGTGGACAAAATAACGTGCAAGGGGCCTGTGATATGGGCGCCTTGCCGGATTTGTTCCCTGGCTATCAGTCGGTCACAGATCCGGCTATTCGCGCTAAGTTTGCCAAGGCGTGGGGGATTGACCCGGAACAGATGGATACCGAGCCTGGGGTGAGGTTGTCGTTGGTGCCGCATCTTGCTGATGAGGGCAAAATCAAGGGCTACTACATTATGGGTGAAGATCCGCTGCAAACCGAAGCGGACTTGGCATCGGTGCGTAAAGGGTTAGAAGCGCTTGATTTGCTGGTGGTGCAAGACATCTTCATGACCAAAACCGCTGAAATGGCGGACGTGATTTTGCCGGCGACGTCGTGGGGCGAGCATAGCGGTGTTTACACTTGCTGTGACCGTGGTTTCCAACGCTTTGAAAAAGCGGTTGAGCCTAAATACAACGTCAAACGTGACTGGGAAATTATCTCGCTGATTGCCACTGAGATGGGCTACCCCATGCAGTATGACAATGACCAGCAGATTTGGGATGAAATGCGCGAGCTCTGCCCAATCTACTATGGCGTTACCTACGAAAAAATGGGTGAGTTTGGTCATATTCAATGGCCATGCCCAAGCGAAGATCATCCGGGCACAGCAATTTTGTACACGGATCTGAAGTTCAACGCTGTGCCATCGGGTAAAGGGCAATTGATTGCGCATCATTGGCGTCAACCGGGCGAGCTGACCTCGTCAGATTTTCCGTTGGTGCTCAGTACGGTGCGCGAAGTGGGGCACTACTCTTGTCGGTCGATGACTGGCAACTGCGCTGCACTGAAAACCTTGGCCGATGAACCGGGCTTTGTGCAAGTACATCCACAAGACGCGCAAACACTGGGGATCAGCGATCAGGCGCTGGTGTGGGTTGAATCCCGTCGCGGTAAGGTGATTACTCGCGCTAACTTCAATGAGCGGGTGAATCGTGGTGCTGTCTACATGACCTATCAATGGTGGGTCGGGGCGTGTAACGAGTTAACCCAAGAGCATATGGATACCGTGACTCATACGCCTGAAGCGAAATATTGTGCGGTGAATATCAGCGCCATCGACGATCAACGCTGGGCTGAAAACCACGCGACACAGATTTACAACGAGCTAAAAGCGCGTTTACGTAATGCCGTAGATGAGGCCAAACCTAAGATAGCTTCAGTGTAATTTGCAACGATTGCAAAGTGTGTTAACCGTCGAAAGTAAGGGACAACCATGGAATGGGCGTCCCTTTTTGCTTTATTAACCCGCGAACGCTATACAGGCCGTCACACGTTAGCCCCTTTTGTTATTGCCAATGATCCTTCCTCCTCATTGCTTCGTTTCTATTCAGGTAAACATTTTTACGTTCGCTAACTGCCTTTTGCGCCGAAATTGAGGATGACTAAGTGAAAGCGCTACTTCTTTCATCGTGTTGGTTTCAATGCTTGTGGTTCGCCGCCGTGGTGGGGCGCGAAGCATGGCAATGGTTAACCCTCACGATGGTGATCCTCACTTTACTGCTCAGTATCAGAACCAACGCTGCGCAATGGCGTTGGAGTCTGGCAGTGGCCCTGTTTGGCATCGTACTCGATAGCATCAATCAAGCGGCGGGGTTCTTTGTATTCAATAGTGCGCATCTGCCGTGGTGGATGATGAGTCTGTGGTTGGCCTTCGCTTGGTACAGCTGGTGGTTGAGCGATTTACTGCGGCGTTACCCTGTGTTCATCAGTGTTTTGTTAGGGGCGCTGGCGGGAATGTTGAGTTATCTTGCCGGTGCTTATTTGCAAGCAGTGATGTTGCCCTTCGGTGTGCCGCTCACTGCAGTGATCTTGTTTTGTCAGTGGGGCGTATTAATTGGTTTGATGTTGGCATATCGAGGACGGTTTAGATGAAATGGCGACTCATGCTCAGCTTACTTGGCATTTTAGCCGCGCCAGTATTAGCCGCGCCAGTAAAAGCCGAACCAACACAAGAGTGGGTAACTTGGCCGAGTGTTGGTCAAGCCAAACTGAGCTGGCTCTGGTTTGATATCTACCATTCAACTTTGCGCAGTCCAAGCGGCCGCTATGAAGGCGATGGCTCTACAGTCGCCCTACAGATTGTTTACCAACGCGACATCAGCGCTGAAGAGTTGTTGAAGGCCACCGAGGAGCAATGGCAACAGTTGGGATTTACTGACGAACAAGTGGCTCAATGGCTGCCGCAGCTTTCGGCTATTTTTCCCAGTGTGAATCAAGGGGATCAATTGGTGTATGTCTCGTCGGCCAATAAAGGGCGGTTTTATTGGCGCCAGCAGGCGTCTTCCACTTTTGAACCCTTAGCTCACATCGATAATCCTCAGCTGGACAGCGCTTTTTTAGCGATTTGGTTATCGCCCAATAGTGCCTATCCCAAACTGCGGCAACAACTTATTGGAGCCACCTAATGTTAAAACACTTACTAAAGCGCTGGCACGGCCTGCTTGCCTTCATCCTCACCACCGTAACGCTCACTGGCTGCAGTAGCGATTTGACGGAGTACCGCACCACTTCACCTAAATTCGACTTGTTTGACTACTTCCAAGGTGAACTAAAAGCGTGGGGCATGGTGCAGGATTACACCGGTAAGCAGACGCGCCGCTTTGAAGTGCAAATTAAGGGCACTGTCATCGGTAACACGCTGACCCTAGATGAAGCCTTTGCGTATGACGATGGTGAAACTGATACTCGAGTGTGGACCATTACACGCAGCAGTGATGGCAAGTATATTGGACAAGCTGACGATATTATCGGTGAGGCCAGCGGTGAAGAGCAGGGCAATGCACTACGTTGGCGCTATGATTTTCGCTTGAAAACCGCTGACTATGATATAGACGTGCATTTTGATGATTGGATGTATCGCCAAGATCAACACCATGTGTTTAACGTATCTTCAATTTCGAAGTGGGGTATCGAAGTAGGCAAAGTGACGCTGTTTTTCACCAAGCTTGACGTCGAGTGAGTCGATTGAGCCGAGTGAGTATGTGTACATCATGTGGTTGGCGCAATCGGCTATCGATAATCCAAGTGAATCCAACCAAGACTAAGCAAGCCACAGCTAAACAAAGCTTAACAATTGCTCAGGTTGAGCTTGCTGTTTGGCACTAGCAATATTGCAGCAAATTCGTCACTATGAAGCCCTATGTTTTTAAAAGGAATTCGTGTGTGATGAAGCGGGGTTTTATGTGGCTGGCGAGCGCAATGCTCGCGATGTTGGCGATGTCTGGTTTGGCGCAGGCTGATGATGAGTTTAAAGCGGGTACTGATTACACAGTGCTGGAACAACAGATTAAAGATCCAGACACCAAGGGGCCTTATCTGTTGGAATATTTATGGCTTGGTTGTTCGCACTGCCAAGCAATGAATCCTCTGGTTAAAGCTTTCGAAGAATCACACCCCAAGGTGTCGATTGTCCGTCGCCCTGCGGTGGGTAATGATCGCTGGGTATTCGATGCTCATGTATTTTATGCGCTGTTCTCAATGGGACATGGCGATTTGATCTATGACATCATGGAATACTACCGTTCGTTAGCGCGTAGCGAACGTCGCTTGCCTGATCTTGCTGATGTGAAAGGCTATATCGCCAGCAAAGGTATTGATCCGCAGCAGTTTGAAAAAATGATGGATTCAGATGAAAACTTAGCGCGACTCTCGGTGGCATATCGCGATCAGCAATCATTTGGATTAAAAGGCGTGCCGGTGTTTTTAGTCAGTGGCAAATATCAAATTCGGTTTGAGGCGTTATCCAAAGCCAAAGACCCACAAACACGCTTTACAGCGTTAGTGGAATATTTACTGAAACAAAGCTAAGCGCATATTCGTTACTTGTGGCGAAGGGTAATTCGTCACAAGTAGCTCGCGAGTCACCTTCATTTCCAAAAGTTTTATGTAACAGCCATCATGTAATAGCCATGATGAAACAGTATTCATCTGCAATCACTTACAACCAAGCAATAAGCACTGGTTTGCTCAAAATTATGTTGGTTTTATTATTATCTTTTAGTTTTCTGAAATTTTTATTTTTGTCGATGATTAATATTTGCGGTAATTGAAAAATAGGTTGGTGAATGTGATCTCTGACCTATATGTTAATTCAATTAATTATTAAATAGTGATAGATATAAAATAAATATAAAAGTATGAGGGATGCACTTATAGCTATTAGCGTACAGGGCTGAAACTCGTGATGGCTTAAAGGTATGATGTTTAGCTCGCCACGGATTGTTTGACCTACTTAGCACCTTTTATATTTTGTTTTGATATATCAACTTAATGCTTAAGTCATTAATTCATAAATGTTCTTATTAGAGTCTTCACATTTATTATTCTAAAGTCTAATAATTTGCGAATTTTTAATTATCGGATTTTACGATTCGCTTAATTAGTTGGTGAAATGTATTACGTTTTATCTTTGCGTTAGATCATCTTTATATCCTCTGTTTAACTAATATTTTTATTTTGGTGATTTTAAATATCGCAATTTGTTGTTTCTTGTCACATATAAAACAACTGAATTTAAAATTAATTCAACATTTGTAGTATGTTTATTTGGCGACAGTTTTATATGTTGTTCAGATGACGCGGTGTTAATTCACATTGTGAAACGTTGAATTAGTTAAAACCGATATAAACCTGATGATGATATTGGCTAGTAATATCTGGCAAGCCACTGACTTCATATGATGCTGTATTTGCGCTAACAATACTTAACAAGGGACGCAAATGATGAAAAATCATAATATGTCATTACTTGCACTGCTCTTATCCGGCATGCTCGCTCTCACAGGTTGTGGTGGTGACGACGGTAAAGACGGTGTAGATGGTGCTAATGGTGCAAACGGCGTAGATGGTACTGACGGTGCAGACGGAAAAGACGGTGTTAACGCCGGCGAGTTCGTTTCTACAGTCTACAAAGCCGGTGATGTGTCGTTCACAATCGATGCTGCTGAAAACACCTTAGCAGGCAGTGATGCATTCGTATTGAAATTCAGTGTGGCAGCCACTAACCAAGTGGGTGATGCTAAACCGTTAACTGGTTTAGAAGAAATTCGTGTTTATTCGGCTACTGCAGTAACAAATGCGACTCAAGACGGTCCATCTGTCTACTGGCAAAGCAATGGCTCAATGTACTGTACCTTAACCGGTATGCGTGGTACTGCTGAAACCTGTACATTGACCGAAGATCCTGAAAATCCAGGCAGTTATACCGGCACTTGGGAACATGATGGCGCTGCGACTATCATGAGTGCTGCAGATGACTTGAATGCACCACATCGCATAATGTTGCGTGTTTACGGTCTGACTGATGAAAACGGCGTTGCAATTAGCGATAAAGTATTGGAAACATTCACCTATCTGCCAGCTACTGGTGAAATGGGTGTTGCTTCTGGTAAAGACACCGTACCTGATGCGGTTTGTAAACAGTGCCACGGTGAAAGCGACGCAACTGGTAAGCTGGCCAACATCCATGCTCACCACAACTATGAAAGTGTTGAAAACTGTATCCAATGTCATAACCCAGGCACTCAACCTTCAGCTGAAGAAGCTGCCGAAGGTTATGTCTATGACCTGCCAGCGATGATCCACCGTATCCACGGCGGCGAACATCTGGCTGCGTTGGCGCCTTATGGCTTTATCCAAGCCGAAGAGTGGGCTGAAATCAAATATCCAGCACCGCTGTACGAATGTACTGTTTGTCACCAAGGTGGCGATACTTGGGCAACCGAGCCAACTCGCGCTGCATGTACTGGCTGTCACTCTAACATCGACTTTGCTACCGGTGTTGGCCACTCTGAATTTGAATTGGCACAAGCGGATGACTCTCAATGTATGGCTTGCCACACATCTGGTCCTTTGGCACCAATTCAAGCACACAAAGTGGGTAAACAAGCTGAGTATGCAGATCTACTGAAAGTGAACTATACCGGCGCAACCAAAGCCGCTTCCGTTAACCCTGGCTACCAAGTGGTTACCGTCACTGCAGAAGTTACTCTGAACGGTGCACCATTAGCGAACGTTGCTGATTTGGCTGTGATCAAGAAAACTTCAACACTGATGGGTAACATCAGTGCTACAGGCGAAGTCACTCGTTGGGCAACTCGTCCTAACCTGACTGCTGGTACCTTGGTTAACGGCGTATTGGAACTGACACAAGAAGTGACAGATGCTCAAGCTACCGGAACCATCTATCTGTCAGGCGATATGCAATATTGCGTAAGCTCAGCAGGTAAAGCAGTAAGTTGTGCTGATGACGATTTGTCATTCGGTGATGACGACTGGATTGGTGCAAATATCCCAACTAAGTTCTTCAACTTAGACGGCGGTACTGCAACTCCTTCACGCTATGTAGTTGAAGACACCATCACTATCGCACAAGACAAGTGTAATGCCTGTCACTCAGACATGAACTATGTCAAACGTGGTCACCACGGTGTGCATAATATTGACCAATGTATGGATTGCCATAACAACAATTATCCAGGCGCTCACAACGGCTTTGATAACAAAGATTTGGCAACCTCTGTTCACTATTATCACAGCAATGATGTAGTGCCTTATCCAGGTCCTGCTGACGATTGTACTATGTGTCACAAAGACGGTGATGCACTGTTCCGTGACGATGGTACTTTGACTTCAGGCCGCAAAGCGATTCAAGTGCCTAATGGTTACATTTCACCTGTATCTGAAAGCTGCCACGCTTGCCATATCTCTGAAGCAGCGGTTGCGCACTTCAAGTCAAATGGCGCTTATGTGTTAGGTTCAGAAGCAGAAACGAGTGCTCTGCCAGTTGAATCATGTGCAACTTGTCACGCTGAAGGTAAGTCATTCGGTATCGATAAGTTCCACAAAATGTAACGAATAGCTGGGGACTGCTTCGGTTGACTAAGCTGAAGCTTTCCCTACTGCGAAGTTGTCACCGTGTTTTTCGCTGTCACAGCGTCCCCTGTTGAGGCCCAAAAACACGGATTGAGTATCAACGCGAGCAGTATTTGTGACATGTTGTTGGGGTCTGTCATAAAGGCTTTGGTGCCGTTTGAAGTAGTCCCTAGCACCTATGAGAAAAGCAGCTCTTGTGAGCTGCTTTTTTGCTGTTTAATCTGCGGTTATTGCGGCTTTTCTGCCAGCAAGGCTTCCCGTGCTAACCGTTGCTGATTGACCACTGCCGCAAAATTTAGTGCCGGTTTGGATGGATGTTTAGCGCAGTGCGCAACCGCTAACTCCACTTTTATGGCGGTTTTCTGAATGGGCCGATACACCACACCTTTTACCGCCAGTTGTTGCATCGATTCTGGCAACAGCGAAATTCCCAGCTCTGCCGACACCATCGACAAAATCGAGGCGATTTGTGGTGCTGGCTGGCCGACCACTGGCTCGAATCCCGCTTCTTGGCAAACGTGAACCACCGCATCGTGCAGGCTCACGGCGAGGGTTCTTGGCGTCATAATAAAGGGTTCGTAGCGCAGTAAGCGGGTATCAATCGCCTCGGAATGGCGCGCAAGCGGGTGCGATGAGGGCAGGGCAATCACCAGCTGCTCTTCCAAAAAGTGCTGCACGGTCAGTTGATTGGGATCGGGATCTGAGGGCCGTAAAATTGCTGCATCAAGCCGATCAGTTTCTAACCCTTCAGCCAAGGCTAATGAGTTAGCCTCTTCAATGGTCAGTTCCACCTCAGGATAGCGACGGCGATATTGGCGAATCACCGCCGGAATTGCTGGATGCAAAGCGGCGGTGCCGGTGACGCCCAAGCGCAGCTTACCGGTTTCACCTTTGGCCGCTTTTAACGCCGTTTCCTTCGCTTGTTGTATTTGCAAAGGCAAGCCTGATACTTCGCGATATAGCGCTTTGCCTGCGTCAGTCAGTTCAGCCCCGTGCGGGGTGCGAAAGAACAGCTCGGTACCTATCTCTTGCTCAAGTGCTTTTATCTGCTGACTTAATGGCGGCTGGGCAATGTGCAATCGATTAGCGGCTCTGGTGAAATTTTGTTCTTCTGCGACCGCTAAAAAGTAGCGAATGTGACGTAGCTCCATGCTATATCCAAAACATATCAAGATGTGATTTATTATATATTAGAACTATTGCTTGCAGCTGCATAAAATGACCATGTTGTCTTTTTTATTAGCCTAAAGTCGTAGATATTATGAACAGTTCAGAACCTAGTCCTTCCAGCGCTGTCAGCGCAACTGCCGATTCAGTTGTGGCTGACAGCGAAAGTTATGCCGGTATCGAAAAAGGCTCTCAAGCTTTTAAACATGCCAGTATCGCGTTGTTTCTTGCCGGATTTTCCAGTTTTTCCCTCATCTATTGCGTGCAACCTTTGTTGCCCAACCTCTCCGCCAGTTTTGGGGTTAGCCCCGCAGAAAGCTCACTCGCCCTTTCCGTCACCACAGGATTTCTCGCATTTGCCATTGTGTTAGCCGGTGCATTCTCACAAGCCTTGGGTCGTAAAGGCTTGATGTTTTGCTCAATGGCTGCGGCTGCTGGGCTTAACTGTTTAGTGGCGATTTCGCCAGAATGGCATGGGGTGCTGCTAGGACGAGCATTGGAAGGCATAGTGTTGGGCGGCGTTCCCGCAGTGGCTATGGCGTGGCTGGCAGAAGAGATTGCCCCAAAAGATCTTGGCAAAGCGATGGGACTTTACGTTGGTGGTACCGCCTTTGGCGCCATGATGGGCCGTGTCGCGATGGGGCTACTCACTGAGTTTGCTTCATGGCGGGTGGCGATGGGCGTACTCGGGTTTCTGTGTTTAATCTCTGCCATTGGCTTTTGGTATCTGCTGCCAGAATCGCGTAACTTTGTCCGCAAACCGGGACTGAACTTAGGTTTTCATTTGACCTCATGGAAGAGTCATCTGCGTAACCCGCGCTTGGTGAAACTTTATGCGGTGGGTTTTATGCTGATCAGTGTGTTTGTCACCCTGTTTAACTACACCACCTTTCGCTTGTCGTCTGAGCCATTTGGCTTTAACCAAACCCAAGTCAGCATGATCTTTTTAGCATTCGCATTCGGTATTGTGTCTTCCTCAATGGCGGGGAGTTTGGCGGATAAATATGGCCGTACCAAACTGCTGTTTGCAGCTTTTATTCTGATGCTAAGTGGCGCAATGTTGACCCTGTTTGGCGCGATTACCCTGATTGTCTGTGGCGTAGCCTTGATTACGACCGGCTTTTTTGTGGGGCACTCAGCGGCCAGCAGCTCCGTTGGTGCAACGGCGAAACAGGCTAAAGGCCATGCATCTTCGCTCTACCTGTTGTTCTACTACATGGGTTCCAGTATCTCTGGCACCGCGGGTGGTTGGTTTTGGCAGCATGGCGGTTGGCCGTCTGTGGTGATGTTCACTGGCAGTTATGCGTTGGCAGGTTTGTTACTGCTGTATGTCACGGCGTGGCGTGAAAAACATGCCACCCAAGGCCAAAGCTTCTAATCTGCGACCTTAACCGTCGTAGCTGAATGATCGGTAACCAGCCCCGCTACTGTTAGCAAACAGGCGGGGCTGTTTTTTTTGAATGATTTATCACCGTTATGATGGACGCTTTTTATGGCGTCAATAGTAGCCTATTGCACTGAAGTGCTTGATTCACAAATTCTCATCAATCTTGCTCAAGTGTTGCTTATCAGCACAGTCTTTATTAGCGGCCATTAAGGCTTAGCAACATATCTTCCATATCTGGTTAACATTCGTATAATGCTGTTCCACGTTGTTGGGCGTGTACTCCTACAGAGTTGGGGGAAGGGGGCGGTCTCATCAGCGTTATTTGCCTGATGTGACCATTAACTACCTATATAAATGATTATAAATTAGAGGTTTATTGTGGCGACTATTGACGTTGGGAGCGTTAATTCGGCGGTGGAAACACTCGTCCATAGCGCGAACACCATGTTTATCCTGCTTGGGGCGGTGATGGTGTTGGCGATGCACGCTGGCTTTGCTTTCTTAGAAGTGGGCACAGTGCGGCATAAAAATCAGGTAAATGCCTTAGTGAAGATTTTGACGGACTTTGCGGTGTCGACATTGGCGTATTTCTTCATTGGCTATCAAGTGGCTTACGGCGTTGATTTTTTTGCCAGTGCCAACGAGTTAACCCAAAGCAATGGCTATGAGTTGGTGAAGTTCTTCTTCCTGCTAACCTTTGCTGCGGCAATTCCGGCGATTGTGTCTGGCGGTATTGCTGAGCGGGCGCGTTTTTATCCAATTTTGGTGGCAACTGCGCTGATTGTGTCGTTTGTTTATCCGTTTTTTGAAGGTCTGATTTGGAACGGTAATTACGGCTACCAAGCCTGGTTGGATCAACAGTTTGGTGCGCAGTTCCATGATTTTGCGGGTTCGGTAGTGGTGCACAGTGTTGGTGGCTGGATTGCCTTTGCTGCCATTTTACTGTTGGGTTCGCGCAAAGGGCGTTACCGTAATGGCAAGGTGATTGCGTTTGCGCCGTCCAATATTCCGTTTTTGGCGTTAGGCGCTTGGGTGTTGGCCGTCGGTTGGTTTGGCTTTAACGTGATGTCAGCGCAGACCCTAGAGAATATCTCTGGTTTAGTGGCAATCAACAGTTTGATGGCGATGGTCGGCGGTACCTTGGTGGCCATGTTACTCGGTAAAAACGACCCTGGCTTTATCCATAACGGCCCGCTGGCGGGCTTGGTGGCAGTTTGTGCCGGTTCAGATCTGATGCATCCGATTGGTGCTTTAGTGGTGGGCGGCGTTGCCGGTGGTCTATTTGTGTGGGTATTCACCATGGCTCAAAATAAGTTTCCAGCGTTTGATGACGTGCTCGGTGTGTGGCCGTTGCATGGCTTGTGTGGCGCTTGGGGCGGTATTGCGGCAGGCATTTTTGCCAGCCCATCGCTCGGTGGCTTAGGCGGCGTAAGTTTTATGGCGCAACTGGTGGGCACTGTGACCGGTATTGTGGTGGCCACTGTAGGCGGCTTTGTGATGTACGGCTTAGTGAAATTAGTGTCTGGATTGCGCTTATCTGAAGAAGATGAATTTCGTGGCGCTGACTTAGCTATTCATCGCATTGGTGCGACCAGCGAAGAGTAACGCTCACTTAGGCCGGACAGGAAGTTTCTTAGGTCGGCAATGCATCAACGAAAAAGCTCAGCCTGTTGGCTGAGCTTTTTGTTTGCAGACTGCGAGGTAGCAATTACTTGGTCAACAGTTTGTCGTAGAACCCAGCAACATCCTTGTAGAAATCAACCATCGCTTTTTCGTTCAGGTAGATCATGTGGCCTGATGGGTAGTAGGTCAGCGACACGTTGCCTTTGAGGCTTGGGTCGAGGTTCATGTGCGCCAAATCGTACTCAGTGGCATGGAATGGCGTGGCCATATCAAAGTAGCCGTTGGTCGCTAGTACATGCAGATCGGGGTTGGTGCGAATTGCATCGCCGAGGTCGCGCACCACATAGGGCTCGCGGGTTTTGTATTGGAAGCCCCATACGCCGCCTTGGGCATGGCTCCAGTCCCAGTTCATGTACGCTGCGTGGTTAGATACCTTGTACGACTCAGTGGTGCTGTAGTTGAGTTCCGTTTCTAGGTAGTTGTGCAGACTGGCCACATAAGCGCCGCTTGGGCCTGTGCTTGATGGGTCGGTGTCAGGCATCGCGCCAATGGCGTCATCATCCATGCCCAGATAACGGCCATCGTAGCGGCCTAACGTACGGTGTTCATCACGCAGCAACTCTTTGCGGAACTGGCCTTGATTAACACGCAGATTGGCGTTGATCAAATACTGGGTATCTAGCCCTGTGTATTGATGCAGTTTTTCGGCGATTTCCGCCAGTTTGTCGGCAGGGAGGTTATGGCCTTGTGCCAAGGCAATAGCGTAATCCGTTTCAGCAAAGGTGCGCACTTCATCCAAGAATGGCTCAAGCTTTTCTGGCTTGTTTGGCAGTTTGTTTTGATACCATGCGGTAGCTGCAAAGGTAGGCAAAATGCCCACGTATTGGCGATCTAAGCCGGGGGCATTTTCTGAATAGTTAAGAATGCTAGATACCAACACAATCCCGTTGAACGCCATGCCTTGGCCTTGCAGTTTGTTCACTAGCGCTGGCGCACGTATTGTGCCGTATGATTCGCCGATGACAAACTTCGGCGCGGCCCATTGATGATTGAGGGTGACGTAGCGGGTAATAAAGCGGGCAAAGCCGTCAACGTCGCCATCTACGCCCCAAAAGTGCTTGGCTGGATCATCTTTACCATCGGCATTGTCTTTGGTGGCGATACCGCGTGAGTAACCGGTGCCAAAGGCATCAACAAACACCAAGTCGGTTTTATCCAGCAGGGTAAATTGATTATCCACCAAGTTATAAGGCGCGGCACCGGTTGGCGCAGCATTTTCAGTCAAAATCCGCTTTGGCCCAAACGAGCCCATGTGCAACCACAGACTTGAAGAGCCAGGGCCACCGTTAAATAGGAAGGTCACCGGGCGCTGTTCACCGCGCTTGGCCGGCTTAGTGTAGGCCACATAAAACACCTTGGCATCTGGCTCGTTTTTGTCGTTGCGGATCACCATAGTGCCGGTGGTTGCAGTGTATTCGAATTTATCGCCATGCAAGCGAATGGCGTGTTCTGTGGTGACTGTTTGGTCTTGCGCTTCAGCCGCGATTGCTGCTGTTTGCTCGGCAGCCATCACCGGAGTGAGCAATAATGTTGAGGTTGACAGGGTGGCTGCAAGCACCGCTGCTAGAGGTAGTAAACGCATGGTTAGCTCCAATTTTATTGATTATGTTTTTTTGATTGCGGAGTACCGTTGTAACAGAGATTTTAATGGCTGTGGTGCGACAATTTGTGAATGGAAATATCATTATTGTGCGTAATGTTGAACGATAATTTTTGCGTAACTTGCTGTTTTATAGTTGGTTAATATTAATTTGTCTGGGTAAAATAGCGTGACTTACTGTGTGGCAAGACAACTTTTGTCACAATTTGACAGTAAAAATCATTTATCTAAGAAAAAGTTAAAGTAATGCAAGTAATCATGCTTTAGCATTTACATTCTTCAACCGTATAATTCACCGCCTAAAGTGAAATTAAAGGAAGTACAGTGCAGTATCTACTTACTTACCTCAAAGGATTGGCCATGGGGGCCGCTGATGTGGTGCCAGGGGTATCTGGCGGAACAATAGCCTTTATTACCGGCATCTACGACACCTTGTTAGAAAGCATTCGCCGTGTGAATCCATCTTTGTGGAAACGTTATCGCGAGCAGGGCTTTAAAGCGGTGTTGACCCATATCAACGCCGGTTTTTTGTTGAGCCTGTTTGCTGGCATTATCACCAGTATTTTGACACTGGCTAAGCTGATTTCGTGGCTGTTGGTGGAGCATCCAATTCCGGTTTGGTCGTTCTTTTTTGGCTTAATCATTGTGTCTGTGATGCACATGTTAAAGCAGGTGCAGGGTGGAGTATCACTGGTACGCCTCGTACTGTTCGCCGTGGGTGTACTGATCGCTTGGGGCATTACGGTGTTGAGTCCGGTCAGTATCGAAGCCAGTTATTTGAATATCTTTTTTGGTGGCGCCATTGCGATTTGCGCAATGATTTTACCGGGCATTTCGGGCAGCTTCATACTGCTGCTGTTAGGGCTATATCCCGCGGTATTGGCGGCGGCAAAGAACCTGCAAATCGATATTTTGGCTTGCTTTGCAGTGGGCGCTTTGATCGGTATTTTGAGCTTTAGCCATCTACTGTCGATGTTGTTGCGCCGTTTTAAGGACGCGACCTTGATTTTTTTAACCGGCTTGATGATGGGCACCCTTGGCAAGATTTGGCCATGGAAGCAAACCCTGAGCTGGCGGACCAATTCACACGGTGAACAAGTGCCATTGTTGCAGCAAAACTTGTCGCCGCTTGCCTATGAAAACCTTACCGGGCAATCACATCAACTCTGGTTAGCGCTGATCTATGCTTGCTCCGCTATCGTGCTGGTGTTGGCACTGGAATACATCAGTAATCGCAAGCATCACCATTAAGGGTGACTCGTTAACAAGGGCTCCGTTGGAGCCTTTTTTGTGGGCGTAAAAAATATTTGTACAAATATTTGATCCTTGTACAACTCTGTGCCGTAATAGATACAAAGTTATACAAGGAGCAGATAAATGTACAAGTTTGAACCGCAGCATATTCGTCTTGGTGTCAGCAGTTGCCTGCTGGGGGAGAAGGTGCGTTTTGATGGCGGCCATAAGAATTCTGCTTATTGCCAAAATGAACTAAAAGCGCATTTTGATTTTGTGCCGGTTTGCCCAGAAATGGCGATTGGCCTTGGCGCACCGCGTAAATCGATTCGTTTAGTTCGTGAGGCCGACAAACAAATTCGAGTGCAGTCAGCCGACAGCAGTATTGATGTTACTGATGCGCTGCAGCAGTTCAGTCAGCAGAAGGTTGAGAGCTTAGATTTTATCAGTGGTTACATTGTCTGCGCCAAATCGCCCACCTGTGGCATGGAACGGGTGACAGTGTATAAAGCCGGCACCAATAATGGCATGAAAGAGGGCGTAGGACTCTACACCCAAACCTTGATGGAGCGCTGGCCTCAGCTGCCGGTAGAAGAAGAAGGTCGCCTGCATGATCTGGTGATCCGTGAAAACTTCTTCACCCGCGTTTACGCTTATCACGATTGGCTATGCCTGCTGCACAGCGGCCTAACCCAACATAAATTGACCCAGTTTCACGCGCGCTACAAATACCTGCTGCTTGCCCATTCGCCAGCTCAATATCGCAATCTCGGGCCGTTGGTGGCTGATGCTGATTTGCCACTGGCACAAAAGGGACAGCAATATTTTGAAGGCTTTATGGCTGCGCTGAAACAGAAGGCGACCCGCAAAAACCACACCAGCGCCTTGCAGCATATTCAGGGCTACTTTAAGCGCGATTTGAGCAAGCCGCAAAAGCAGGAGCTCACTCAAACTATTATGGATTATCGCAATGGCGTGAAACCTTTGATTGCGCCGCTTACCTTGATCAATCACTACCTCAAAGAACATCCAACGCCCTATATCGCCGAGCAGGTGTATCTCAATCCACATCCACAGGAGTTAAAGCTGCGTTATGGCTACTGAAAACGAATTTTGTTTGGCGATTGGAGAAGTTGCGCGCTTGACTGGGGTAAACCCTGTGACCTTGCGTGCGTGGCAGCGTCGGTTTGGTTTAGTTACGCCGCAGCGCACGCCCAAAGGACATAGGTTGTATAGCCAAGCACAAGTCGATGAAATTAAAGAGATCTTGCATTGGCTGGCGCAAGGGGTGGCAATTAGCCGGGTTAAGCCGTTGTTGAGCAGCGCTGAAGGGCATGCCGAAATCGCCATTAATGACGATGCCGATTGGCAGCAACTGGCCAAAGGCTTGGATGATGCGGTGATGGCACTCAAAGCAGTCACACTGCGCCAGCGTCTAGACGAGCTCACCAGTTTGTATCCTATGCCGTTATGTGGAGAAAAACTGGCTGATTGGCTGCAAACCATTGAAGCCAACTTGGCACTGCGGGTTGATGGTGGACTGATTAGCCAGTGGCTGGCACGGCAGTTACAGCTGTATTTGGCGATTAGAACCGATTCGGTAATACGGCAAAAGCCACAGCAAGTGTTGCTACTGGCATTGCAGGAACATCCACAACATGCGCTGTGGGTGTGGCAGTTGGCACTGTTAGCTCAGGGTAAATTGCCGTTGCTGTTTGACCGTTCCAGTGAGCTCGATAGCTTGCCCTTGTTGATGGAGCGTCTACAACCTACCGCCTTATTAGTCTTGCCAGCGGCACATACACACGCGAGTTTGCTTCATCAACTGTCTGAGTTAGCCAGCAAGCTGTCACTCAGCACAGCGCTTTGCGGTAAATTTGCTTCGCTGTTGCAACCACAGCTGAGCCAAGACACTAACCTTACTAACCTCAGTATTCTCGACAGTGTGGTGCAGTTGCCAGCTTGGCTGATGGCAACACAGGAGGTGTCAGCATGAGCCAAGCAACGGTTTATATCTGGTTTCGGCAAGACTTACGTGTCAGCGACAACCAAGCCTTGCACGCGGCAGCCAAAATGGCGCGGCAGCAGCAACTGCCGTTAAAAGCGGTTTATATCGAAACGCCGTTGCAGTGGCAGCAACATGATGTTGGCACGCGGCAGTTAGATTTTATTCAGCGCCATCTCAATTGCTTGCAGCAATCGCTGGCAGCGCTTGGGGTTGAATTAGAGCTATGGCATTGTGATGACTTTAATGGCGTACAACAGCTGTGGCAGAGCCGCATGCAGCAGCACGATATTGCTGCCATTTTTGCCGGGCGCGAGCCCGAACTCAATGAACTGCGCCGCGATCAAGCACTGATTGAAGCAGGGTTGCCACTCAACCTCACCGACGAACATTGCATCTTAGCCCCCGGCACAGTAGTGAATCAGAACGGCGAGATGTACCGCGTATTTACTCCATTTTTTAAACGTTGGCGTGAGATTGCCAGCGCGCAGCAATTTCAACCTGTCAAAGCGCCGGTGCCGCTTGGGCCAGCATTATCGGTTGCTGAGCCGATTAGCTTCTCGGTGGCCACTGGCGATAGTGAACTATGGCGTGCTGGGGAAGGCGAAGCGAAACAGTTGCTGCAGCAGTTTGTCGCGAATCATGCGGCTGACTACAAGCAGCAGCGGGATTTTCCAGCACTTGATGGCACCAGCAGCTTATCGCCTTACTTGGCAATTGGGGTGATTAGTCCAAGGCAATGTTTGGCAACGCTGTTGGCGCAATTTCCTGAAGCGCTGGTGGATGACACTAGCCCAGGCCGTTGTTGGTTGTCGGAATTGGTCTGGCGCGAATTTTATCGGCATCTGCTGCAGGCTTACCCCAATTTAAGCATGGGCGCTAACTTCAATCCGCTCGGGGCACAAATTGCGTGGCGCGATGATCAACAGGCGTTTGATGCTTGGTGTGAAGGTCGCACCGGCTATCCCATCGTTGATGCTGCCATGCGTCAGCTCAATCGCACTGGCTGGATGCACAACCGGCTGCGGATGATCACCGCCAGTTTTCTTACTAAGCATCTGTTGATTGATTGGCATCGTGGCGAACGCTGGTTTAGACGACAACTGCTGGATGGTGATCTGGCTGCCAACAATGGTGGCTGGCAATGGTCGGCGGGCACAGGCTGCGATGCGCAACCCTATTTCCGCATCTTTAACCCTATGACACAAAGCGAAAAATTTGATCCTGACGCCAGCTTTATTCGTAAGTACGTGCCGGAAGTGCGTGATTGGCCGTTGAAGCAGATCCACCATCCAGAGAGCCGTGTTAATGGCCATCTGTTTGCGGTCAGCGATTACCCAACGCCGATTGTGGACCATAGCGCCGCGCGGGAACGTGCCTTAGACCGTTTATCGGTGTTGAAGAAAGCTAATTAACAAGGAGCAGCACATGACAAGTATCAGTGGCACAGCGAGCCCTGTTGAGCAGCAATTGGTCGAGCGCTTTCTTGTCATGTATCAGCGCCTCAACCGCGATAATTTAGCGTTACTCAATGATGTCTACGATGACGAAGTGTTATTTCAAGACCCGTTACATCAGGTGCGCGGCATTGCGGCGTTAACCGAGTATTTCGCCGCCATGTACCAAAACATTGATTACATCGGTTTTGATATGCAGCAGGTATTGCTAGTGCCGTCGCAAGCCGCTATTACTTGGCGAATGCAGTTTCAGCATCCCAAGCTCAACGGTGGCCGGTTAATCAGTGTTGATGGGATGAGCTTTCTAACCTTTAGCGATAAAGTCACCTTCCACCGCGACTACTTTGATGTGGGGCAGATGTTATATGAACAACTGCCGCTGCTAGGGAGTGCGGTGCGAGCCATAAAACGGCGGGCCGGGGTATGAAGCGAATACTGATCACGGGCGCGACCTCAGGCATTGGTTTACAGCTGGCAAAAGATTATGCCGCTGATGGCTGGCAGGTGTTCGGTTGTGGACGTCGTACTGAGGCGCTCGCTGATATTGCCAACCTGACCGCGTTCTCGTTCGATGTCACCGATAAACAGGCGCTGCAAACCGCGGCTGACACCATTGCCGATGCCTCGTTGGATATGGTGTTACTCAATGCTGGCACCTGCGAATACCAACAAATTGACCAGTTCGATGGCGACAGTTTTGCCCGGGTTATCAATACCAACCTGATTGCGGTGGGCTACTGCTTGCAGTTTTTGTTGCCGAAGCTAAAGCCGGGCGCACAGTTAGCCCTGACGGGTTCTGCAGTGGTGCATCTACCGTTCAGCCAAGCCGAAGCATATGGCGCGTCCAAGGCGGCGATTCATTACCTCGCGCAAAGTTTGCAACGCGATCTTCATTCAAAAAATATCAGTGTCAGCGAGATCCAACCGGGCTTTGTTGACACGCCTTTAACTGCGCGAAATCAGTTTGCGATGCCGTGGTTGATGACGGTTGAACAAGCCTCGCAGCGGATCCGCGCGGGAATAGCAAATCGCAAAGCGGTGATTGCCTTTCCTTGGCCGCTGTTGTTGTTGCTCAAATTGGTGTCATGGCTACCTTTGCGGTGGCAACTCAAGTTACTCGCTACCCAACCCACAGGAGAGTTATAGATGAGTCAGATAAAGGCTGCATCAGCACGTAAACGGATTGCCATTGTTGGCTCTGGTATCTCATCACTGACTTGTGGCTATTTGTTGTCGAAAAAGCATGAAGTCACCCTGTTTGAGGCGAACCCAACTTTAGGCGGCCACACAGCTACCGTTGATGTGGAACTGGCGGGCAAACAATACGCGATTGATACCGGCTTTATTGTATTTAACGATCGCACTTACCCGAATTTCCAAAAGTTGATGGCGAAAATTGGCATCGAAGCGTTGCCTACAGAGATGAGCTTTTCGGTGCAGCATCAACAAACTGGCTTGGAATATAACGGCCATAGTTTGGCGACGCTGTTTGCGCAAAAAAAGAACTTATTCAGTCTGCAGTTTTGGCGCTTTTTGCTGGAAATTACCCGCTTCAATAAGCGTTGTAAGCAGCTGTTCGTCAGTGGCGCCTATCCAGAAGATACCCTAGGCGAATTTCTCAAACAGGAGCGCTTTTCAGCGTTTTTCTGTGAACACTACATTTTGCCCATGGGCGCGGCGATTTGGTCGGCCAGTTTGCACGCCATTGAGGCGTTTCCGCTGCGTTTTTTCATTGAGTTTTTCCAGAATCACGGCCTGCTTGATGTCACCAATCGGCCGCAATGGTATGTGATTAAAGGTGGTTCACGCAGCTATATTCCGCACTTGATCAAGCCGTTTGCAGAGCGGGTACATCTCAATGCACCGGTGCAGGCCGTTACTCGTAACGACTTATGGGTGGAGTTGAAAGTGGCCGACCAGTGGCACACTTTTGATGAGGTGATTCTCGGCTGTCACAGTGACCAAGCCTTGGCGCTGTTAACCGATGCCGATCTTCACGAACAGCAAGTGTTAGGTGCGCTGCCGTATCAAAACAACGACGTGTTGCTGCATCAAGACACACGTTTGTTACCCAAGCATCAAGCAGCGTGGGCTAGTTGGAACTACCGCCTAGATGGCGACCGCGAAACACCGTCTACCGTCACCTACAACATGAACATATTGCAGCGCTTACCCGCCGATGCGCCGCATTTTTTTGTGACCTTAAATCAAAGCGATGCCGTTGCCGAAGACAAGATTTTGCAGCGGTTCAATTACAGTCATCCGCAGTTTTCGATGGCAGGATTACGGGCAAGACAGCAACGGACGCAGATCTGCGGTAAACGCCACACCCATTTTGTCGGCGCTTATTGGTACAACGGCTTTCACGAAGATGGTGTGCGCAGTGCGCTTGACGTGTGTAACCGCTTTGGAGTCAGCCTATGAGTTCGTTCAATAGCGGCATCTATTACGGTGATGTACTGCACAAACGCACAGAAACCGTGGAGCATCAATTCCGCTATCCGTTTGCGTTAGTGTTGTTGGATCTTGATGAACTCGAACAGCTGGAACGCTTAGGCGGGTGGTTTGGGCCACAGCGCTGGCGGCCGCTCAGTTTTAACCCGCAACATCACCTTGATGGCGGCACTATGCCACTGAAGCAGCGGGTACAGCAGCGCGTGGCTGAACTTGGTGGCGACGCGGGCAACCGCGTGATGTACGCCGGTCAACTGAGCCATTTTGGCGTGTACTTTAGTCCGGTTAACTTTTTCTATTGCTACCAAGATGATGCGCTAAATTGCATCTTGGCTGAGGTGAGCAATACCCCGTGGAACGAGCGCCATTATTACCTGATTGATGCTCAGCAAAGCGCGTTAACCCCCAAAGCGTTTCATGTGTCGCCATTTATGGATTGCGCCATGCAGTATCGCTGGCAGTTCAATCATCCGGCAGAGCAGCTTAATTTTGCGATTAGCAATTTGCGGCCAAACAGTGGTAAAGCCAGTTTTCGCGCCGCTATGCAGTTGCAACGCCAGTCATTTACCGCCTCCAATATTCGCCGTTATGGGCTGCGTTATCCCTTGATGACGCTGCGCATCGCATGGCTAATCTATTGGCAAGCATTGAAATTATGGTGGAAGAAAGTCCCGTTTGTGCCTCATCCCAACACACTAAAATCACAGGAGAACCCCCATGCAACCAAGCGAGATTGAGTTAAAGCAGCCCGTATCTTGGCAACTTGGCTGGCGACAAAAACTGGCGAGAAGTGTGTTGTTTAACCTACTGCAAGGGCTGAGCAATGGCGCGGTCACGCTGGTGGAAGGTCATCAACGCTATAGCTTTGGCGACGCTTCCGCCGAGTTGCGCGTGACCATGACCATAGTCGATCCGAGCTGTTATCAGCGCTTAGTGTTTGGTGGCAGTATCGGTGCGGCGGAAGCTTATATTATGGGGCAATGGCACTGTGATGATTTAACCGCGTTGGTGCGGATTTTTGCCCGTAATCTGAAGTTATTGCAACGACTTGAACAGCGCTTTAGCTGGATAACCAACGGCTGGCATTTGTTGCGTCATCGCTTTAGTCGCAACTCGGTCAACGGCAGTAAGCGCAATATCTTGGCGCATTATGATTTGGGCAACTCACTGTATGAGCAGTTTCTTGATGATTCGATGCTGTACTCCAGTGCCATCTATCCGCATCCCGACACAGGTTTAGCGGCAGCGCAGCAACATAAGTTGCAGTTGATCTGCGAGCGGTTGGATCTCAAGCCGGGGCAACGGGTATTGGAAATCGGTACCGGATGGGGCGCGCTGGCTATTTACGCGGCGCAGCATTTTGGCGTGCATGTGACCACCACCACCATTTCTGATGCCCAGCACCAATATGCTAAAGCGCGGATTGAGGCGGCAGGTTTAACGGAACAAATCTCCCTGCTGAAGCAGGATTACCGCAAGCTCGAAGGCCAGTATGATCGGATTGTTTCCATCGAGATGATTGAAGCGGTTGGGCATGAATATCTGCCGGGATTTTTTAATAAGCTGAATTCGTTACTGTTACCCCATGGTAAGTTGCTACTGCAGGCCATCACCATCGCCGATCAACGATACGATAGCTATCGTCGTGGGGTGGATTTTATTCAGCGCTATATTTTCCCCGGTGGCTGCTTGCCGTCGGTGTCTGTGATGGCGCAGCAGCTAAGTCAACATTCCGATATGGTGATTGATAGCCTGTATGATTTTGGCTTTGATTACGCCAAAACCCTCAACGATTGGCAGCAACGTTTTGTGCACGCATTAGCGCAGGTCAAACAGTTGGGTTACGGCGAGGACTTTATTCGAATGTGGCGTTTTTACTTGAGTTACTGCGAGGGTGGGTTTCTTGAGCGAACCATCAGCGTGGTGCATGTTACTGCGGCCAAGCCAGATTATCGGCCGCAGTAATTTCAAACACTTGTAAGCTAACAGAACCGCGATTAGTGAGCCTTGGCCATTGAGGCAACTTCATATTGTTTGGCAGAAAAGGCCTCGCGGATCTGGTGGCTGTAAGCTGTGCCCGCATTAGCAGAAATATGCAATGTGACAGGTTGGCTATTCTCGGCGCGTATCACGCAAGTGAGCTTACCTTTTTTGGCGATGGCGCGGCACTCTTTGGCAAAACGTTCTGGGATTTTGCCGCTGTGTTGAGCCATTCGGCCATTTTTAAAATGCATCTCAAATAGCACGTCTTTGGGTTTACGTACGAATACCAATTTGTAAATCACAGCAAGAATTACTAACAGCGCCAGCAGTTTTAAAATTTCGGCCATGTTGTCTCTCCGAGATGACGACGATGGCTTCACTATAGTCGCTGGTCATGCGGCTAACTGCTAATTCGGTCACAGAGTTTTGATGCGGTAAGTTTGAATTACTGTTAAAAAACAGTGAGTCGGCAGTCATTATTGGCCACGATCGTTCGCTAAATTCCGCCCATTAAGTTCAGCTATGCTACTTTATTGAAATTCATCTGCACTAAGACTCAGGAGTCTATATGCAACTCGCCAACCCTGAACTATTGCAAACACAAGCCTATATCGATGGCCAATGGTGTGACGCCGCTAATGGCGAACAAATAGATGTTATCAATCCTGCCACTGAACAACGGCTTGCCTCGGTTGCCTTTGTCGGCGCCAGTGAAACCCAGCAAGCGATTGCCGCCGCTGAGCGCGCATTGCCCGCATGGCGCAATCAAACGGCCAAAGCGCGTGCACAGCTATTGCGCCGCTGGTACGAGCTCATTATCGAAAATAGTGCTGACTTGGCATTGTTGATGACCAGTGAAGGCGGCAAACCCTTAGCGGAAGCCCAAGGCGAGGTGGCTTATGCGGCCTCGTTTATTGAGTGGTTTGCCGAGGAAGCTAAGCGATTGTACGGCGATGTGATTCCAGGCCATCAAGCCGATAAACGCTTGTTGGTGATTCGACAAGGCATTGGTGTGTGTGCAGCCATTACCCCGTGGAATTTTCCGGCGGCGATGATTACCCGTAAAGCTGGGCCAGCCTTGGCGGCTGGGTGCACTATGGTATTAAAACCCGCCGAACAAACGCCGCTTACCGCATTGGCTTTGGCCAAACTTGCCGAGCAGGCGGGTATTCCTGCGGGTGTGTTTAACGTGCTACCCGGGCACGCAATCGAGATTGGCCGAACGCTTACCGACAGCCCCGTGGTGCGCAAACTGTCGTTTACTGGTTCGACCGCAGTGGGCATCAAATTGATGCAGCAAAGTGCGGCAACGTTGAAAAAACTGTCACTGGAGCTAGGCGGCAACGCGCCATTTATTGTGTTTGAAGATGCCGATATTGATGCCGCTGTTGCCGGTGCGCTTCAGTCTAAATATCGTAATGCTGGGCAGACTTGCGTCTGCTCTAACCGCTTCTATATTCACGACAGCGTTTATGATGAATTTGCCGCCAAGCTGGCCAGTAAAGTGGCTGAGCTCAAAGTAGGTAATGGTACTGACGCCAGCGTCAATATTGGCCCGTTAATCGATTATAAAGCGCTCGATAAAGTGCAGATGCAACTGCAGGACGCTGTGAGTAAAGGGGCTAAATTGCTGTTGGGCGGTGAGCGATTAGCAGGGCGTTTTATGCAACCGGCTGTTTTAACTGAAGTAACGGCGGCAATGATGATTGCCAAAGAGGAAACGTTTGGCCCAGTTGCGCCATTATTCCGTTTCCAAGATGAGCAGCAAGTCATTGAATTAGCAAATGATACCGAGTTTGGCTTGGCGTCTTACTTCTACTCGCGGGATTTATCACGTGTTTGGCGTGTTGCTGAAGCCCTCGACTACGGCATGGTGGGGATCAACACCGGATTGATTTCCAATGAGGTCGCGCCTTTTGGTGGGGTCAAAGCCTCTGGATTGGGGCGAGAGGGCTCAAAATACGGCATTGAAGATTATCTAGAGATGAAATATCTCTGTATCTCGATTTGAATTGCCAGTAAACAAAAACGCGGTGCATCGGATAAAATCGCATTGCCCGCGTTTTATTGCTGAATTTGATGCATTGCTACATGCGGTGATCACCAGAACGTGACAGTGACGCAACGGTTTCCGCAGCCTGAGAAGAGCTGGCCAAAATATGGTTCATCACCAAAATCACATCTTGGATCTGCAACTGCGCCTGCTGGGTTGAAGTTGCCACTATTGACATATCCTTGGTGGCAATTTCCGTTAAACCACCATTTTGTTGCACTACGTCACCAATCTGCTGGGTGGAATTACTGGTGCGCCCCGCCAGTTTACGCACTTCATCGGCGACCACCGCGAAACCGCGACCTTGATCACCGGCGCGGGCGGCCTCAATTGCAGCGTTCAGCGCCAGCAAGTTGGTTTGATCGGCAATACCGCTGATGGTGGACACAATTGCATCAATATTGCGTGACTGTTCATTCAGTTTGGTAATTGCCAGTGTTGCCTTTTCTACCTGCGACACACTGCTTTGCGAGGTGGTTGATACTGATTGCAGCAGCGACAAAGCCTGCTGGGCTTGCTCGTTGGTGTCTAACGCTGCACGATGCGCTACTTCCGCCGCATGGGTGGTCGCATTAGCGCGTTCAATACGCTCGGTAATATCACTGGCGAATTTAATTAACTTATAGACTTTGCCATCTCGGTCTATTACCGGGTTGTATGAGGCTTCTAGCCAAATCTCTTGGCCCGATTTAGTGACACGTTTGAATAGACCGCTTTCAAATTTGCCGCTGGCAAGACTTTTCCAAAAGTTGGGGTTTTGCTGATAGAACTCATCTTCACAAAACATGCGGTGATGCTTGCCGATAATCTCTTCGCGGCGATAGCCCATGGCGCGCAAAAAGTTATCATTGGCATCAAGAATATTGCCTTGCGGATCGAACTCAATTACCGCTTGCGAGCAGCTCAACGCTTGTGAAATTGCCACATGATGGAGTAGTTCTTCTTGGGTGCTGGTGACGTCAGAGCAAATTTTCATTACCTGAGTCACTTGGCCATTTTCCACTACCGGGAAGTAAGTGGCTTGCAGCCACAGTCGTTTGCCCGAGGCATGGCGACGTTCCACAATGCCACAGTAGGGTTTTCCGACGCGCAACTGCTGCCAGAACTTTTGGTAGTCATCGGAGCTGGCATAGGCGGAGCTACACAATTGCCGATGTTTCATCCCTTTGAGGACGGAACGTTCAATACCTACCATGTCGGCAAACATTGGGTTGGCATCTATGATAGTACCATCCAGCTCAAAGGTGATGCTGGGCAGGTTGGTTTCGATAGCAGAAGAGACTGCGGTTAAACGATTAACATTAACGTTTGTTAAACAGTCATTTTCGGCTTTCTTGGTTCGGTTCCAGAACATGGTTAACCCTTTTCAAATTCGTGCGTTGGCGAAGGTTAATTAAAATCTTCTTCGGTCCCTGAAATTTGAGCGCAGATTGCTATGCGGGGCTCATCAGCGCGAGTTGGTCGAAGTTAAGCATAGAAGATATTTTTGAGGCTGCATTACCGACGTTGGTCGTGGATACAATTATTTAAAAAAGCTGTTTGAAATGGTGGAGTTACTGCCAATGGGCGATTAATCGCCCATTGGCAAGTGCAGAGGTAGTGTTGCTGTTAGTCGGTATTTTGCAACGCTGCGATGGTTTGTGACACGTTTTGCGAGCTGGTGAGAATATCGTTCATTACAGTGCTCACCTCTTCAATGTGGACTTTCCCTTGGGTTGTTGCATCTGCAACAGAGGAGATCTCTTTGGTGGCTTGTTCGGTCAATGTGCCGTTCTTTTTCACGACATTGTTGATCTCTTTGGTAGATTCGGTGGTTCGAGCCGCTAATTGCCGCACTTCATCGGCCACCACTGCAAATCCTCGGCCTTGCTCTCCTGCTCGGGCGGCTTCAATGGCCGCGTTCAACGCCAACAAATTGGTTTGATCGGCGATGGCGCTAATGGTGGATACGATAGATTCAATATTTCGGGACTGTTCATTCAGCTCCACAATCGCACACGACGCACGCTGCACTTGCTGATAGTTGAGGTTGGCATTATCGCGCACATTGCCCAGCAGTGACGTGGCGTGTTGCAATTTTTGTGTGGTTTCGATAGCTGACTCTCTGGCAACATTGGCTGCGGCTTTGGTGGCATCGGCCCGCAGTACCCGTTGGGTGGTATCACTGGCAAATTTGATGACTTTATATACATTGCCATCGGGATCTTTAATCGGGTTATAGGAGGCCTCTAACCATACGGCATCACCGTGCTTGGTGTAACGCTTGAACAGCCCAGTTTTGTACTCACCCGCGGCGAGATCTTTCCAAAAGCTGGGATTCTTACTGTAGAACTTGTCATCGCAAAATATGCGGTGATGCTTGCCCTGAATCTCATTCAGTTTGTAGCCCATGACCTGCAAAAAATTACTGTTGGCATCGACAATATTGCCTTGCGGGTCAAATTCGATCCCTGCGCGCGATTTATCAAGGGCATCCGACAGGGCGATTTTATCCAATAACTCTTCATGTTCGGCGGTTACATCGGTGGCCATTTTCATCACTTTGGTGACTTGGCCATCACGCATCACCGGAAAGTAAGTGGCCTGTAACCAGACGGCATGACCATTGGCATGACGGCGTTTTACTGCACCTGAATAGGGAATGCCGCTGCGTAATTTATTCCATAGGTCGGCGTATTTGGGCGATTTTGTCAGCTCAGCAAAACATAAGTCGCGGTGGTGCATACCGATAAGGCGTTGGCGCTCAATACCTACCGCTTTGGCAAATAACTCGTTCGCATCAATAATGTTACCGTCGGGCGTAAAGGTGATTGACGCGATGCTCTTATTGATCGAGTTGGTAATGGACTTAAGTTCAGCGAGTTCATCTTCCAGTTGATGGCGCTGTTGTTGAGATGATGATTTTCCCCAAAACATAGTGAGTCCTTCAATGGCTATTCAGATGGGATTAACTGCCAATTTCACAGGCAGCGTCACCAAAGTCAATGGTCGTAACCGTGTGAATTAAGAATAGAATCTAATGTTGAGATTTGCCTAATTAGGTGCATAAAAAAGCCTTCATTGACGAAGGCTTTGGCGAGCGATGCTGAATTACGCTTTGGTTGGAATACGTTGCAGAACCGCCAGCAGTAATTCCCAATATTGGCCGACCGTGGTGATGTTCACCATTTCGTCAGGGCTATGTGGATAGCGAATAGTTGGGCCAATCGACACCATATCCATGGTTGGGTAAGGCTCTTTGAATAGACCGCATTCTAACCCAGCGTGAATCACCATGATCACTGGCTCTTTGTGGTAAATGTCTTGATAAGTATTACGCACAATCGCCATCACTTCAGATTCGTTGTCTGGTTTCCAGCCAGGATAAGCACCGCTGAAGACCACTTCGGCTCCAGCCAATTTGCCTAACGCTGCCAGTTGGCTGCACACGTTATCCCGGCCTGAATTAATTAACGAGCGGATCAAACACAGTGCCACGATTTTGTCGGCATGGGTGGTGATAACGCCAAGGTTCAGTGAAGTTTCGGTTACGCCTTCTACTTCATCACTCATGCGTATCACACCATTAGGGCAAGCATGCAGCAGTGCCAGCAGTTGTGCTTGGCTGCTGGCACTCAATTGTTCAGCAGGCAACTCAACTGAGGTCAGTGCTACTTTGACATCGGCATCTGCTACCGCTAATTCTGCGCGCAGCAGTGCTTGGTATTCAGCGACTGCAGTGGCTAATGCGTCCGCTTTCGCAGCAGCAACCGTGATGGTGGCAAACGCTTCACGCGGAATGGCGTTACGCAGTGAGCCACCGGTGAAGTCAGTCAATGCCAAACCTAGTTGGTCAGCATAATCAAACAGGAAACGCGCCAGTATTTTGTTAGCGTTACCACGTCCTAAATGGATGTTCACCCCAGAGTGACCACCTTTTAGGCCTGAAACGGTCAGACGGAATGCTTTTGCATCGGCGTTGCAAGCATCTTTGGTCAACGGCAAGGTGAAGCTGGCATCAACGCCACCGGCGCAACCCATGTAGATTTCACCTTCTTGCTCTGAGTCGGTGTTAATCAGAATATCGCCGGTTAACACACCTGCTTGCAGGCCGAAGGCGCCGGTCATGCCCGCTTCTTCATCAATGGTTAGCAGAACTTCTAATGGGCCATGTGGAATATCATTACTGGCCAGAATTGCCAGCGCGGATGCCATACCGATCCCGTTGTCAGCACCCAATGTGGTGCCTTTGGCTTTTACCCAATCACCGTCCACCCAAGCTTCAATAGGATCTTTGGTGAAGTCATGCACTTTGTCGGCATTGGCTTGTGGCACCATATCCATATGCGCTTGAATCACGACGCCTTTGCGGTCTTCCATGCCTGCTGTGGCAGGTTTACGAATAATGAGGTTACCCACCGCATCTTCGATGACGGGAAGGCCAACGGATTTAGCCCATGCTTGAATATGTTGGCTTAGTGCGGCTTCATGCTTAGATGGTCTTGGAATTGCGCAAATCTTTTCAAACCATTGCCACAAAGGCTGAGGGGCTAATTGGCTGAGTTGAGACACATCTGACTCCTGATTAAAAAAGTGAACACAGATCGATGAGCGGAATGCCATCGACATCAATGGTGCGAGTTTAACATAAGCAGAAGTTGATAGTGGTTATCAGTTAAGATCTAGCTCACTGTTTGGCAGTAAAACTTTCCAGTGCGAATGGCATGGTATTCCCGCCAAGTTCAGCCAATAATAGGTGGTTAATTTTCAATGCCTTGCTCGGGAGCTGGTTGTGCTGCAATTTTTTCAGGTATCAAGTGACGCGCTTACTTCATCCAACGTGGACTGGGACGCGCTGATTATCATTAGCCAAAATCCATTGGCGGTGCCTTTTGAGTCGGTACGTACAGCGCTATTGCAGCAAGCAGCGATTGATAAGCGGATTGGCCAACAAGTGGTATTGAGCTTGTGCCCATCGGTACCCGGCCAGCGGCTCATCACTGCCCCAGTGCAGATTGATGATGAATATGGCGATGTCAGTGTCTATGCTGAGGTGGCCCAACAAGCGATTAGTCAAGCGCAAGCCAGTGGCGCCAAGCGACCGCTGATGTGGGTAGAGCACAATCCCCAGCCGCAATTTGTGCAGGCCTTAGAGGTCGCCGCCTTTGGCTGCGCGCAACAGTTATGGTTGCCGCTAGAGGCGCGCGAAGCTGGACATCATGCGGCGATTGAATCGTTAGGCTTATTGGATGTGTCGGCTGAAACAGCGCTGCAATTGACTGCGCTTGAAGCGGGTAAATCGTTAACGCGTGATCTTTGTGGCACTGAGCCGGAGCGCATGGCGCCGTATGCCTTTGCAGATTACTGTGTTAAATCGCTGGCGGGCACAGATGTGCAGGTTGAGGTGATCGACGATATCGATACTTTGCTGTCGGATTATCCGTTGATGTGTGCCGTTGGCAGAGCATCGTTATCGGTTGAGCGTCATCAACCTCGAGTGGTGCAGCTTGAGTATCGTCCCGTTGGCGAGGTGCGCCATACCTTATTGATTGCGGGGAAAGGGGTGATATTTGATACCGGCGGCGCCAGTATTAAAGTCGGCGGTGGCATGTCAGGCATGAGCCGTGACAAAGGCGGTGCCGCAGCCGTTGCCGGGTTCATGAAAACCATAGGATTACTGCAGCCTGCAGGCGTAAGAGTGGTGGCGCAACTTGGACTAGTGCGTAACAGCATTGGTAGCGACGCCTATGTACCGGATGAAATTATTGCTTCACATGCGGGTGTGCGGGTGCGGATTGGCAACACGGATGCAGAAGGGCGCTTAGTGTTAGCGGATCTGTTGTCGCATTTACGCCTAGCCGCTAAAGATGCGGTACAACCACAACTCTTTTCGGTGGCCACCTTAACCAGTCATGCGGGGCGCGCTTATGGGCGTCATTTTGCGACTGTGCCTAACAGCGTCGCGCAACCTGTGTTGGCAGCCAATTTTACTGCAGTCGCCCGTGTTGCTGGCGAACCCGCTATGTTGTCACCGTTAGCGCACGAAGATTTTAGTGTGATTAGCGACACCAGCCTCGCGGCGGACGTGTTGTCGAGCATGCACCTTGGCTCGTCGATGGTGACTCGTGGGCATCAGTTGGCGACAGCCTTTATTGTGACGGCCTCTGGCTTGGCAAAACATGGCGCCAACGCTAAGCAGCCGTTGCCTTTTATGCACCTTGATATCGCAGGGGCAGCAATAGAAGGTGATCCCCGTTATGGTAAGCCGACCGCGGTACCGTTGCAGACATTTTGGCATTACCTACAACAGTTGATCTAAAAAATACAAGTGATTATTTGCGCTATTTTTTGGTGGATAAATTCATAACCAATTGAAATTAATGAATATAAAAAATAAAAAATGAAACCACCGTGTAATCGTTATGTAACTTTATTACGGTAATTCATCAAATTTAAAAAAAATCACATTTTATCTTGTAATAATATTTCACTGGTGTATTATTAATACCGATGGTGATGCCAAGACATGAGTTTGATGGCGGTTATCGGCGGTATATGAGAGTGACGAGAGTCCCCAATCTCTAATTCTCATCAGAAGTTCTTCACTGATAATGATTTTGGTCGGTTGTTAACAGTGAACATTCAGCCTCGGTAATCAACCGCGCTCCCTTGACGTTTGTTGTTGATTTCACTCCGGATCACAGCTTTCACCGGTAACTGCTCAAGGGCGGTTACTTTACAAGATTTTCGATGGGCCCCATCCATCAGGATCTGTTTGTGCAAATGGTTATTTATACCCATGTTATGGGCGTTTTGTTACATCTCTTCACCTGCTCACATGAGCAGGTTTTTTTTTGCATGTACGTCAGTACTCGCTATCACTCCCAACTCGATGTAATTGCGTGATCCTTGTCCTGCAGCCCACGAATATTGCTGGAATAATGCCAAGCAGTACCTTTATAATCTGCCGCTGCTGTACGGTTGTGTTAAATAACTGTTACAAAACAAAAACCCTACAAACCATTGTTCAAGGAATCCGGTTCCATGCTGGAAAAACTGTTTAAGCTCAAAGAGCACCAAACGACCCTAAAGCAGGAAGTGTTGGCTGGTTTCACCACCTTTCTGACTATGGCATACATCATTTTCGTTAACCCAGAAATTCTGGCCAAGGCTGGAATGGACCACGGTGCGGTATTTGTCGCTACCTGTTTGGCTGCTGCGGTTGGCTGTTTGGTGATGGGTCTTTTAGCCAACTATCCAATTGCGTTGGCTCCAGGGATGGGTTTGAACGCCTTCTTCACCTTTAGTGTGGTTGGTGACATGGGATACAGCTGGGAAACTGCCTTAGGTGCGGTGTTCCTGTCAGGTTGTTGCTTCCTTATTTTATCGTTAGTCCGTATTCGCGAATGGATTGTGAACTCAATTCCAATGTCGCTACGTATGGGCATTGCCGCAGGTATCGGCTTGTTCTTAGCGCTGATTGGTCTGCGTAGTGCTGGCATCGTTATCGACAACCCTGCCACTTTGGTTGGCATGGGTGATCTGAAAGCTTTCCCTGTTGCTATGTCTGCACTGGGCTTTTTCCTGATTATTGCCTTCGTGAATCGTGGTTATAAAGCTGCGGTAATTCTGAGCATCCTGTCTATCACGCTGTTAGGGCTGATTTTTGGTGATGTGCAATATCATGGTCTGGTTTCTGCGCCACCGTCATTAGCACCAACCTTTATGGCAATGGATTTGAGCGGTGTGATGGATATCAGCATGATCTCTATCGTATTCGCCTTCCTGTTTGTTGACCTGTTTGACACCTCAGGTACTTTGGTTGCTGTGGCACATCGTGCGGGTCTGCTAAAACCTGACGGTAGCTTGCCACGTTTGAAGCGTGCACTGACTGCAGACTCAGTTGCCACTATGGCCGGTGCTGCATTGGGTACTTCTACCACTACCAGCTACATCGAAAGTACTGCTGGCGTAAGCGCTGGTGGTCGTACCGGTCTGACTGCTGTGGTTGTGGGTCTGCTATTTATCGCTGCACTGTTTATTTCGCCATTGGCGGGCATGGTGCCAGCGTACGCAACAGCCGGTACTCTGTTCTATGTGGCAATTCTGATGATGTCTAGCTTGCTGCACGTTGAGTGGGACGACTTGACCGAAGCTGCACCTATGGTGGTTGCTGCGTTGGCCATGCCATTCACATACTCAATTGCGAACGGTATTGCACTGGGCTTTATCTCTTACGCAGTGATTAAATTGATGTGTGGTCGTTTTAAAGACCTGAACATCGGTATTATTGTGTTGGCAGCATTGTTCTTAGGCAAAGTATTGTTTATGTAATAAATTTGCTGTTTAAGAAAGGTCATCCTTAGTGATGGCCTTTTTTTATGGCAGTTTTTTAAAAATATCGTAGAAAAGATTAGTTCATAACTAATGGAGCTAGGAATTCCTGTGGCGATTCGGTATAAGATAAGCCCTCTTATTTTGAATTGTTGCGTTTGATGTAGATGGAACATTCCAGTAAAGCTCCTTATCGGCGAGTGGTTGTAAAGCTAGGCACCAGCGTGCTGACTTCTGGCAGTAAAAAGCTAGATAAAGCGCACATGGTAGAATTATCGCGGCAGATGGCCGCCTTGATGCGAGACGGTATTGAAGTGGTGCTCTGTACTTCGGGGGCAATTGCCGCCGGACGTGAACACCTGTTATACCCGCAACTGCCGGATACCATGCCCAACAAGCAGCTGTTGGCCGCCGTAGGGCAAAGCCAGCTGATTTTGGCGTGGGCGCAACTGTTTAGCATTTATGGGCTGCATGTTGGGCAACTGCTGCTCACTCGCGCCGATCTGCAAGACCGCAAACGTTATCTCAATGCGCGCGATACCCTGCATGCCTTGCTGGCACAGAATATTATTCCCATCATCAATGAAAACGATGCGGTCGCCACCAGTGAGATTAAAGTAGGTGACAACGACAACCTATCGGCGCGAATTGCCTTGCTGTGTGACGCTGATTTGTTGATTCTGCTGACCGATCAAAAAGGCTTGTTTGATGCAGATCCGCGCGACAATCCAGACGCTAAACTTATCTCTGAAGTCGCTGGCATTGACGATCAGTTGCGTGAAATCGCCGGAGGCTCAGTGTCTGGGCTTGGCACTGGCGGCATGGCAACTAAGCTAGAAGCCGCTGACATTGCACGGCGTGCCGGTATTGAAGTGGTTATCGCCTCTGGTCATCATCCCGATGTGATTTTAAAAGTGATGAACAGGGAGAGTATCGGCACCCATTTCAGTGCCATCGAGAACCCGCTCGAAAGCCGTAAGCAATGGATTTTGGCAGGGCCAAAAGCCAAGGGCAAAATTGTGTTGGATGATGGTGCGGTAAGAGCAGTATCAGAAAAAGGCCGCAGTTTGTTGTCCAAAGGGATTGTGGCGATTGAAGGCAGCTTTGATCGGGGAACAACTGTTGAACTGCATGATCAGCATGGTCACCGCTTTGCCAAAGGCATCTGCCGCTATAGTGCCAAAGCGCTGCGGATGATTGCCGGTAAACATTCAAACGAAATTGAAGCGATCTTAGGTTATGACTACGGTGATGCTGTGGTTCACCGAAACGATATGGTGGTGTTATGAGCGAACAATATTTGCAATCGTTAGGGCAACAAGCCAAACAGGCAAGTTTTGCGCTGGCCAATCTGTCTTCGGCACAGAAATCGGCGTTGTTAAGCGCCATAGCCGCGAGTCTGACTGCTGCGGCAGACGAAATTGTCGCGGCCAATGAGCAAGATGTTGCCGCCGCAAAGGCCGCAGGATTAACTCAAGCGATGATCGACCGTTTGTTGCTGAATCATCAGCGACTAGCAGGTGTAATTGCTGATATCGATAATGTGATCGGTTTGCCTGACCCGATTGGTCGCGAGTTTGATTCGCGCTTATTGGACAACGGCATGCGCTTGTGTCGCCGTGCCGTACCGCTCGGCGTTATTGGGGTGATTTATGAAGCGCGCCCCAACGTGACGGTAGATATTGCGGTATTGGCATTAAAAACCGGTAACGCGGTGATTTTGCGTGGCGGTAAAGAAACGCTGAACTCTAACCTTGCACTCGCCAAAGCGATTCGCAGCGCGATTGTCGAATGCGGTTTGCCTGCCGACGCGGTGCAGTTGATCGATAATCCCGATCGCACTTTGGTTACTGGGTTGCTCAAGTTGGATCAGTATGTCGATATGATTGTGCCGCGCGGTGGCGATAAACTGCAGCGGCTCTGTGCTGAGCAAGCGACAATTCCGGTGATCCTCGGTGGTATCGGTATTTGTCATCTCTATGTCGATAAAGCAGCCGATTTAACTCGTTCAACAGATGTGATTATCAACGCCAAGGTGCAACGTCCAACCGTCTGTAATGCATTGGATACCGTGTTGGTGCATGAAGCCGTCGCGGCTGAATACTTGCCGCTACTTGCTGCGGCATTGACGGCGCAAGGCGTGAAGTTAGTTGGCTGCGAAGCGACCAGTAAGCTGTTACCCGCCTATGAGATTGAAGCTGCTACTGATGAAAGCTTTAGCACAGAGTGGTTATCGCTGACGCTGGGTATCAAGGTGGTGGCAGATATCGAGGCTGCAATTAGCCATATCCGTCAGTTCTCCAGTGGGCATTCGGAAGCGATTTTGACCGATGATATCGCGGCAGCCAGCCACTTTTTGAATGAAGTGAATTCAGCGGCTGTGTATCTCAATGCCAGCACCCGCTTTACTGATGGTGGCCAATTCGGTTTAGGCGCCGAAGTGGCGGTGAGTACCCAAAAGCTGCACGCACGTGGCCCAATGGGTTTAGAAGCGTTAACCACTTACAAATGGTTGGGTGTGGGCGATTACACCGCGCGTAGCTAAGCTGAGCCGCCTCGTTGATAAAACCAAATCGTTCGTAAAAAAAGCGCCGCTGTCAGTCAGGGCGCTTTTTTGTTTGTCTGCATCATGGTAGCTATTATCTAAACGATTAATCTTCTGCCTTAATCTCGGCAAAGCTGCCGCGACACAGCGAGGCTAAATCGGTTGCACTCAAACAGATTTCCAGCCCGCGGCGACCCGCACTGACATAGATAGTATCAAAGGCTTTGGCACTGCTATCGATAACGGTTGGTAGCTGCTTTTTCTGCCCCAGCGGGCTAATACCACCGACTAAGTAGCCAGAAGACTTTTGCGCTAGTTGCGGATTGGCCATCACCAATTTTTTCTGCTGTAGCGCTTTGGCGGCCGCTTTGAGACTGAGTTGGTGATTCACTGGCACCAGTGCGACGGCTACCGGATTCGACTTATCATCCAGGCTGACCAACAGGGTTTTAAATACTTGGTTTGGGTCTAAATTCAAAGCACTCGCGGCTTCTTCACCATACGATGGGGCATTTTTATCGTGATGATACTCATGCACTGTGAAGCTAATTTTCTTCTTGGTGGCTAAGTCGATAGCAGGTGTCACAACGACCTCTCTTGTGATGTTACAGCGCGCCTCGCAGACGACGATTTTTAATATAAGGCAACAGTTGTTGCAGCAGCAGTGCCAGTAAAATGCAGCTCAAGCCAAACAGCGTTGAGACTTCAATGGCTTCGCCTAGCACTAACGCGATAAAGCACATCGACAGCACTGGCGATAAAAATACCAAGTTGCTGACGGTTGCGGTGCGTTCGGCTGATTTTAGCGCCATCAGCCATAAAACGAAGGTGACTCCCATCTCAAATAGACCAACATAAGCACCGGCTAACAAGCCTTTAACGCTCAGGGGAGGTAATGGTTCTGTGGCTATCAGGGTCATAAAAATGAACGGCAAGGCGATGATAAAACTCAGTAATAAACTCACTACTGGGTCGCCTTTGTCGCGGGTATTGATAATCCAGTACAGACACCAAAGCACAGTGCTCGCCAGTCCGAGTGCGATACCAACAGGATTTTCAAACGATAACCCCGCAATATTGCCGCCAGTGGCGATAATCACCACGCCTGAGTAGGCCAGTAACGCGGCAACTAAATCGATGCGCCGCAGTTTTTGCTTCAGCATTGGCACCGATAACAACGGCAATAGAATCGCCCAAGTGTAGTTGAGCGACAGTGCTTGTTGCGCGGGCAGTAAATCGTAGGCTTTGAACAGCACCAAATAGTACAAAAATGGATTGAGCATGCCGGTTTGCAGATACAACCAAGGCGACTGACGAAATTGCGGCGTGATGAGTGAAAGTTTACCTTGTAGACCCAATATCAATAGCAGCACCAGCGATGAAACAATCGTGGCGACCAACACCAGTTGTAGCGGACTAAAAAAGCCGAGTGCAATTTTAAATGCCGTGGCAACGGTGGACCATAACAATACTGCACCTAGGCCATAGCCGATGGCCAAATAGGACGTTTTCAATGGGGACTACTCGCAAACTAACACGCCGCTAACGGGCGTTGATTATGGGGTCGAACGCTATTCTAGCCATGCTTGCATCAAAAAGGGCTAAAAAAGATCCTCACTAATGGCAATTTTTTTAAATTCACCCTTGTAAAGCCAAATTGCGCCCCCATAAAGGGGTTAAGACGCGATACAGGTGGTAAAAATAGTGCTTGAAAACAGCAAATTCGCCCCTATATCCAGTAACAGATAACACATTTAAGTGCGAAAATTTTCGGAGGACCTCATGGGCAGAATTATTGGTATCGACTTGGGCACAACCAACTCTTGCGTGGCCGTATTAGACGGTGACAAACCCAGAGTGCTGGAAAATGCTGAGGGCGATCGCACCACACCTTCTATCATTGCATTTACAGAAGATGAAACCCTGGTAGGTCAACCTGCAAAACGTCAGGCTGTAACCAACCCACAAAACACCTTCTTTGCAATCAAACGTTTGATTGGTCGTCGTTTTACTGATGACGAAGTCCAACGTGACGTAGACATCATGCCATTCAAAATTGTTAAAGCTGACAATGGCGACGCATGGGTTGAAAGCCGCGGTAAGAAAATGGCTCCGCCACAAGTTTCTGCCGAAGTGCTGAAAAAAATGAAGAAAACTGCAGAAGATTTCTTGGGTGAAAAAGTCACCGAAGCAGTAATCACCGTACCTGCATACTTCAACGATTCACAACGTCAAGCGACTAAAGACGCTGGCCGTATCGCTGGCTTGGAAGTTAAACGTATCATCAACGAACCGACTGCAGCAGCGCTGGCTTATGGTATCGACAAAAAGCAAGGCGATAACATTGTTGCGGTATACGACTTGGGTGGTGGTACTTTCGATATCTCTATCATCGAAATTGATAGCGCTGACGGCGACCAAACTTTTGAAGTGTTGGCAACCAACGGTGATACTCACTTAGGTGGTGAAGACTTCGACAACCGCGTTATCAACTATCTGGCTGATGAATTTAAGAAAGAGCAAGGCTTGGATCTGCGTAAAGACCCACTGGCAATGCAACGTCTGAAAGAAGCGGCTGAAAAAGCGAAGATTGAATTGTCTAGTGCTAACCAAACTGAAGTGAACCTGCCTTACATCACTGCTGATGCAACAGGTCCTAAACACTTGGTAGTGAAAATCACCCGTGCAAAACTGGAATCTTTGGTTGAAGATTTGATCCAACGTTCGCTGGAACCACTGAAAGTTGCCTTGGCTGACGCAGACCTGTCTGTATCAGAAATCAACGAAGTGATTCTGGTGGGTGGTCAAACCCGTATGCCGAAAGTGCAACAGGCAGTAACTGAGTTCTTCGGTAAAGAGCCACGAAAAGACGTGAACCCTGACGAAGCGGTTGCTGTGGGTGCGGCTATCCAAGGTGGTGTGCTGGCCGGTGACGTGAAAGACGTGCTGCTGCTGGACGTTACTCCACTGTCTCTGGGTATCGAAACCATGGGCAGCGTGATGACCAAGCTGATTGAGAAAAACACTACAATTCCGACTAAAGCGAACCAAGTGTTCTCAACTGCAGAAGACAACCAAAGCGCGGTAACTATTCACGTGCTGCAAGGTGAACGTAAACAAGCCAGTGCCAACAAATCACTGGGTCAATTCAACCTCGAAGGTATCGAGCCTTCACCACGTGGTATGCCACAGATTGAAGTGACCTTTGACTTGGATGCGGACGGTATCTTGAACGTTTCTGCAACCGATAAGAAAACCGGTAAGAAACAAGCGATTACCATTAAAGCCTCTTCAGGTCTGTCAGACGAAGAAGTTGCGCAAATGGTACGTGATGCCGAAGCACACGCTGAAGACGACAAGAAATTTGAAGAATTAGTGACTGCTCGTAACCAAGCTGATGGTTTGGTACACGCCACTAAGAAACAGATTGAAGAAGCTGGCGATGCTCTGCCAAGCGATGATAAAGCCAGCATTGAAGCGGCAATCAGCAAAGTTGAAACTGCAACCAAAGGTAGCGATAAAGATGCTATCGAAACTGCAACTCAAGAGCTGATCCAAGCCTCTCAAAAACTGGTTGAAATTGCCCAAGCGAAAGCTCAGCAAGCTCAAGGTGGCGCAGAATCTGCACAGCAAAGTGCACACGCCGCTGCAGATGATGTTGTTGATGCCGAGTTTGAAGAAGTTAAAGACGACAAGAAATAATCGGGCGTTTACCCCCGGTTAACTGCAGGCGGGCGTTACGGGGAAACCCTAACGCCCGTTCGTTCTTGCACCAGCTGAGAAAACGTAGAGATTATGTCAAAGCGAGATTATTACGAAGTATTAGGCGTCGGCCGCGACGCTAGCGAACGGGACATCAAAAAGGCGTATAAACGTCTGGCGATGAAATTCCACCCGGATCGCAACCCAGGCGACAAAGAAGCCGAAGCCAAATTCAAAGAGGTGAAGGAAGCCTATGAAATCCTCACCGATAGCGATAAACGTGCAGCCTATGACCAGTTCGGTCATGCAGGGGTAGACCCAAGCCGTGGCGGCGCCGGTGGTTTCGGTGGCGGTGGCGCTGATTTCAGCGACATCTTCGGCGATGTGTTTGGGGATATCTTCGGTGGTGGTCGTCGTGGTGGCGGTCAACGTCAAGCTGCGCGTGGTTCTGATCTGCGCTACAACTTGGAGCTGTCGTTGGAAGAAGCTGTGCGCGGTGTTAGCCGTGAATTGCGTATTCCAACCTTAGCAACGTGTGATGTGTGTGATGGCTCCGGGGCTAAAAAAGGTACCTCTGCCACCACTTGCGGCACCTGTCACGGTGCTGGCCAAGTGCAGATGCGTCAGGGCTTTTTTGCGGTGCAGCAAACCTGTCCTACCTGTCATGGCCGCGGCAAGATCATTAAAGAACCATGCAATAAATGTCATGGCGATGGCCGCGTAGAAAAGAGCAAAACGCTGAACGTGAAAATCCCTGCGGGTGTGGATACCGGCGATCGTATTCGTTTAGCGGGCGAGGGCGAAGCGGGCGAATTTGGTGCACCAGCCGGTGACTTGTATGTACAAGTGACGGTGCGTGAACACCCAATTTTCGTGCGTGATGGCAACAACTTGTACTGCGAAGTGCCAATTTCGTTTGCGAAAGCTGCGCTCGGCGGTGAAATTGAAGTGCCAACGCTCGATGGCAAAGTGAATCTGAAGATCCCCGCTGAAACCCAAACAGGTCGCATGTTCCGCCTACGTGGTAAAGGGGTGAAATCGGTGCGTAGCAGCGCAGTCGGCGACTTGCTGTGTAAAGTAGTGATGGAAACCCCAGTTAATCTGTCTGAAAAACAGAAAGAGTTACTGCGTGAGTTTGAAGCAACCTTGACTGGTGAAGCTCGCAAACACAGCCCAAAAGCGGAAGGTTGGTTTGATGGCGTGAAGAAATTCTTTCAAGATCTGAACGGCTAAACCCATTAAATTACGCCTGCGTAGACTAAAGCCAGCATTTTTGCTGGCTTTTTTATTGGCGAAAATTTTGCATTGCCTGGGGGGACGTTACTGCTGGTATGCAATCCAATAGCAGCTAATACTGGCTGGTTTTTTAAATGTTCCGCTGTGATCTTAATTACGTTAAAGCCTACTAAATTATAACATTATTGAATAATACTTATTTTATTGGTCATTGTTTTAAAGAATCAATAACTAAACTGCTTAATTAGTAATGACGTAAATTGGTGCAAATTGCTTTTTTTTGGTGCAGTTTGGCGCGAAATTTTGCGCTGATTTGATTACTTTTTTCGGTTAATGTTCCGCCATTAATCATGTGAATTAGATTATTTTTCATCCCTCTCCTTGGCATCTCTAGATGGCTCAACCCCCCGTATTTGTTGACGTGCGTCAAATTTTAACCAACGACTATTTCCAATTGTAAAAAATTATTTGTTGCAAAAATGTGTACTTTAGTCGAAGTCGGCACGCTAATTGAAATGTCTGGTCATGAAAGGTGGCACGCATGCAAATTTAATGTTGCAAAGTTGTGATTATCAAGCGGATTGGTTGAACAGCAGTGTTCAGTTCAATACGGGCGGTGAAACCACTTTTTTCGGGAGCAAGTCTTGCGGTAGTTACTTGCCGGTTACAGGCAATAATAAAAATCACAAGAACAATAATATCAGTATCAAGGGGTTGGTATGATCAAAGAGAAAAAGCTTAGTCGTTCAATTAAGTATGCACTCGCTTTATCTTGTGCATCGATTGCATTCACAGGCCAAGTTTGGGCTGACGAAGAAGATGATGCAGCAGTAGAAGCAGCCATCGCCGCTGCCGCTGCAGGCAAAATCGAAAAAATGGTAGTAACCGGTTCTCGCGGTGCTGCTCGTTCAGTAAAAGACTCACCTGTTCCGGTGGATGTGATTGCTGATGACGAATTGAAATCAGTAAGTTTCTCCGATACCAACGACATTTTGAAAACACTGGTACCGTCTTTCTCGGTAAACCGTGAACCATTGTCTGATGGTGGTACCTTTATTCGTCCTGCTACCTTGCGTGGTATGGATACAGATAAAACGTTGGTACTGGTGAATGGCAAGCGTCGTCATCGTGCAGCATTGGTACAGATCGGTGGCTCTGGTAGTCAAGGTCCAGATATTTCAACCATTCCATCTTCTGCTCTGAAAACGGTAGAAGTTTTGCGCGATGGTGCAGCTGCTCAGTACGGCTCAGATGCGATTGCTGGGGTGATTAACTTCCAGCTGAAAGATAACAGCGAAGGCGGTTCATTCACGGCTGACTGGGGTCAATTCTATGAAGGTGACGGTGAAGCATTAACGCTGAGCGCTAACAAAGGTTTTGCGATCGGTGAAAAAGGCTTCGTGAGCATCTCTGCGGAGTACTCAGACTCAGATCCAACCGTACGTGCGCAACAGTATTGTGAATCTTATTTTTGTGTGACCGATCCAAGCACTTACCCTGCAAGTGGTTTTGGTGACTATGAAACCTATTCACAAAACTGGCAATCAGCGTCGATGACCAGCAAAAAGTTCGTACAGCCTTGGGGTCAGCCAAGCTCTGAATCTACGGCGATCTTCTATAACGCTGGTTACACAGTGAGTGAAAAATTAGATCTCTACTCATTCGGTAGCTACACAGATAAGTCTGCCAGCGGTCTGTTCTTCTATCGTTATCCAAACAACGGCACCATCATGAACATCCGTTTAGAAGATGGTTCTACTTGGAACGCGATGGAAATCTTCCCAGGTGGCTTTACCCCGCAATTCTCTGGTGACGTGACCGACTACTCTGCAGTCGTGGGCGCCAAAGGTATGCTGGAAAATGGTTTGAGCTATGACGTCAGTGGTCGTTACGGTTCAGACAAGATTGAATACACCATGGCAAATACCATCAACCCATCTATGGGTGATGCAACGCCAACTCTGTTCCATCCCGGTGCTTTGATCAACAAAGAGAAGCAAGTACAAGCTGACTTCACATTGGACTTTGACGTTAGTGCATTTGCGAGCCCATTGTTGTTTGCCTTCGGTGCAAGCTACATGGACGAATCTTACGAGTTGGAAGGCGGTGATGCAGCCTCTTATGAAGCGGGCACTTACTCAGTGTCTGATCCATGGGGTTTCTGTAACGCGGACGGTACTCCAACTGCGGCTGGCTTAGGCGTGATGGGTAACGGTTCAACACTGAACTGTGCTGATTCTTCAGATCCGGTTTACCGTGTCATGGGTGTGGGTTCTAACGGTTTCCCTGGTTACTCACCAATGTATAGCGGTAAGTACTCACGTGATTCTTATGCTGCATACGTAGACTTCAGCGCTGATGTGACTGAAAAACTGTTCTTGCAAACTGCTTTCCGTTGGGAAGACTACTCAGACTTTGGTTCAGAGCTGGTAGGTAAGATTGCGGGTAACTATCGTCTGACTGACCACTTCGGTGTTCGTGCGTCATACGGTACAGGTTTCCGTGCACCAACGCCTGGTCAGCAAGGTACTACCAACGTGTCAACCCGTTTGCCGAACGGTTTACCAGTAGCAACAGGTCTATTCCCTGCCGGTGGTCCAATTGCTGCAGCGCTGGGTGCGTCTGAGCTTAAGCCAGAAAAATCAACCAACTACACCTTAGGTTTCACTGCTGACTTTGATAGTGGCTTGGGTATTACACTGGACTTCTACCGCATCGATTTGAAAGACCGTATGTACGCGATTTCAACCATGGATGTTAGCCCAGACCCAACCACAGGCAGTGATTACACCAACTATTTAGCATTGGTTGACGCTGGCGTAGCTGGTGCAGAATCAATCGGTGGCGTGTTCTACTTCCAAAACATGTTTGACACACGTACCACAGGTATGGATTTCGTGACTAACTATGGTTTTGATAACGCGCTGGGTTATACCTCGTTCACCATGTCTGCTAACTACAACAAACAAGAAATCACCGATGACAAGACAGGTGCATTCAACCACGAAGATACCTTTGACTTCGAAAATGGCCTGCCAAAATGGCGTGGCGTGTTGACTGTAAACCACACCTTTGGTGACTTATCTGTAACTGCTCGCGCTAACTACTACGGCTCTTATACTAACTCAGACGGCGCCAATGCAGCTGAGTTGACTAAGCAAACCTTTGGTGAAGAAGTGCTGTTTGACTTGGAAGCCTCATATCAAATCACTGATTTGATTAAGCTGACGGTTGGTGCGCGTAACATTTTCGATAACTACCCAGACAAAGGCGAATTTGAAGCCGGTCAAGGTCGTATTTATCGTTCTGACTCTGTTGTCGACTGGAACGGCGGGTATTACTTTACTCGCATCTCTATGGATTTCTAATCCAAAGAGTTCAGTCTGTTATGTTATTAGGCCATTCGTTGAATGGCCTCTTTTTTGTTTGAATGTTACACACGCTTCATGTGTTGTTGCATGAAGCGCTGTTGCTTTTAGACAAGCTTATTCGAAGTGTTAGTTGAACAATCTTGTAATGCTTGAATGTACGTCAGTTAAATTTCTTGTACATGCCATAGCTGTGTGCTGCGGTATGTTGGTATCCGAGTCGCTCATAAAACTCCGGCTTATCCGCCAGTAACGATACATTGCTCCCTTGAGCACTTTTGTATCAATATAGGCTTTTAGCTTTTCCATAATCTGTTTACTTAGTCCTTTGCCTTGATATTCAGGCAGAACTGCAATGTCGACGATTTGAAAAAGGCATCCACCGTCACCAATTACTCTATCAAAGCCAATGAGCGCTTCGCTATGTCGAACGCTTACTGCATAAAGTGAATTACGTAACCCGACCTGTGCCGCCTGCTCTGATTAAGCCGACAAACATGCCGCTACTCGGATCTCGCAGTATTCCGCAACAGACGGGAGATTTTCTGAGCTAGTAAATTGCATGGGGCGTCGCTCAACGGTTAATAACGAGTGAAAGTGGCCAATATTCACCGGGTTGGCTCATCTTAAAAGTGTTGTGTTGATGAACGCAATAGCGCGGATATTTGAACTTATGTGGTTTAAATGTTGGCCAATTGAGCGGGCTTAGAACTGCTGGGTGGAGGTAAAATCTATAGCTTTGTGATGCTGCTAAATACAAAATGCCACCGTGCGGTGGCATTTTTCATTGGGTGGGGGAAGAAAAGGTTAAGGCTTACACTAAGCCTTTCTTACGCAGTTCTAACATGGTTTTTGCTACGTAAGTCATCTCTTCTGGTGTACCCAGAGATACACGGCAGTAGTCATCCGCTGGTGGGAACGCACGGCCAACCAGAATGCCTGCTGCTTTCATCTGCTTTTGGTACTCAGCCAAAGGTACTGCCACTTTGTGGAAGATGAAGTTGGTGTTTGATGGTACATATTCCAGCTTCAGCGCGTGCAGTGCTTGCAACAAGATCTCACGAGAAGTTTTGTTGCTTACTTGGCTCAGTTTGATGAATTCTTTGTCTTGCCATGAAGCGATAGCGGCTTTAACTGCTGGGAAGTTCAGTGCGTTAGACGCAGTTTTTTCACGCAGTTTACCAATCATTTCAGGGGTAGATACTGCCCAACCTACACGCATACCCGCCATTGCGAACAGCTTAGAGAAGGTCTTCAGCAGGATGATGTTGTCTGCACCGGCAGTCAACAGTGGTGAACATGAGCGGAAGTTTTTGTCATCGGCAAATTCAGCATATGCTTCGTCCATCAAGAAGATGGTTTTTGCTGGCTTGCTCTTGATCCATGCTTCTACTTCATCGGCTTTACAGATAGCGCCTGTAGGGTTGTTCGGGTTAACGAAATACACCACAGATGGACCATCGTAATCAGCCACAGCCTTTTTCATTGCTGGTAAGTCGATGCCCCAATCTTTCAGCATTGGCACTTTAGTGATTTTGGTGATGCCATTAACTTTGGCGTTTTCTTCTGCAGAGTCGAAGGTCAATGCTGGGCATACCAATTGAATATCTGGCGCTGCCAGTGCTTCGATAGCCGCACGAATACCTTCAGTTGCACCTGCAGTTAGCAGTACATGATCAGGAGACAAACCGTAGTCGTCAGCGATCAGCTTTTGCAGAATACCGGTAGATTCGAAAGGATAGCGGTTACCTTGAGCAACGGTTTCACGTGCTACAGCTTGGGCTTTTGGTGACATACCCAATGGGTTTTCGTTCCAGCAGATACGGATTGGACTGTCTGGAGTAGGGGCTTTAAAGCTAGATGTTCCTTCGCTTGATTTTGCTACAGCAGCCGATGATAAACCGGACAATGCTGCTCCGCCTGCCAACACGCCTGAAAACTTGAGTAATTGTCTGCGTTGGATGTTTGGGGCGTCGCTTTTTGCCATTGGATAGCTCCTTGTTGTTATAGATTCGATAATGGATAGGCATAAAAGGTAGAGCATGAACCGTGCCAAATGTTAATCGCTTGACTGACAGTTGTTTCAGCCCGGTTAACAACGAGTGTTGCATAGTTTTAGTTCAATGTCTGCACCATTATTGCCCATTTGCACTAAAAAATACGCAACGAATGCAAGTTATTTGCATGAGAATATTAGGTGAAAATGGAAAATCATTGATGTAAATGTAATGGTGTACTGGTGCAGGAATAAAAAAAGCGACCAGAAGGTCGCTTTTTGATGCGGATTTGATAGCACCACAATTAGAAGTTGTAGTTGATACCTAACATCACATTACGTCCCATCAATGGTGCATAATCTTTCAATAGCGAGGTATGTGGGCGTGCTTCTCTATCGGTGAGGTTATTGCCTTTAAGGTAAACAAACAGATCGCCGTTATCGGTGTAGATCCGATAGGTCACCGCTGCATTCACTAACGCATAGCCTGAGTTATCAGTTTCGTTTTCGGCTGTTTTATCCTGTTTGGCATAGGCCACCATACCGGCTTCAGCGTGCCATTGCGCTTGGTCAAAGTTCAGTGTTGAGCCAAAGCGCATCGGTGAAATCCGTGGCAAGTTGCCGCCATCCACCAGTTTGGCGCGGGTGTAGTCGGTAAACATCTCAAGCGACCATGTATCGTTAAACGGAATACTTGCTTGAGCTTCAACCGAGAACAGCTGCGCATCCCCTTGCTGATATTGGTAGACTGGCATATCGCCTTCTTCATCACTGGCGATTAAATCGGCCGCCACTAAGCCGGTATTGGCCTCATAGAAGAAGTTGTCAACGCGGTTATAGGCCATGCTGATGCTGCCGGTCCAAGCGCCGTCCAGCTTACGCAGGGTGACGTCGATGTTGTTGGCAATTTCTTTTTCAGCGTTGGCCGCATTGGTCACAATATTGCCGTCCACGATCTGGAATTCAGAGCCAATTTCGAAACTCTGGGTCGCATCATGTGGACCATAGCTGTAGAGCTCTTCCGCTGTGGCCGAACGTTCGGCGCGGGTCAGTGCCACACTCAAGTTATACGACGGGTGAAAATCCCACACTACACCCGCAGAGGCAGTGACGTTGGTATCGCTGATGCTGTTAGGTTGGTATTCGGCTTCACCCGTAAGGGTATCTAGGCTCATCTGCGCTGGATCAAGCTTGTAATGTTCAACCCGTGCGCCCAACTCAAAGCGGAAGTCGTCCACTTTACGCTCTTGCACAATAAAAGCGGCAAGCGTGTCGGTTTTGCTGTTGGGTGTTAGCTGCTCTTCACCATCCACTTCAAAATCACGATGGGTAACATGTAAGCCCATCGAGCCTTGCCATTCTGCCCAAGGGTTATTGTTCAGGGTTAAGCGAGCTTCAGTCTGCTTGTTATAGAAGAAGGTATCAGCATCGCCATTTTCCTCTTCAGCATGTTGATAGTCGGTGTAACCCGCATCCAAACGGATTTTTGAGAAACCCGCAAACGGATCCAATAAGCCACCATGAAGCTGCCAAGCGGTTTTCTTCAAGTCGATGGTGATATGAGGTTCGTCCTCTTCACCTTTTAGCGGAATGCCATAGTTTGATTCGGTACGGGTACCTGATACACCGATAAAGCCACTGTCACCGGCATAACCAATGCCCGCCGCGTATTCATCTAATTGCAGCTGCGAGTTGTCGACATTGCCGTGAGAGCTCTCGTCACCGATGATTGCGTTGCCGGGAATATCGTACGAATCGGTACGGCGGCGGGTGCCATCAAGATGCCAGTTAACGCCTTCTTTACCACCGTTAAGGTCTGCGGTGAGGGTTTTGCCGTTGTTCGCACTGTCATAACGCGCGCCCACATTGCCATTGAATGTATCAATGGCTTGTTCGCTGATGCGCTTATCGACCACATTGACCACACCGCCAATGGCGCCATTACCGTACATTAAGGTGCCTGGACCCCGCAGAATTTCAATCTGTTGTGCTGAGGCGGCTTCTGCTGTGACCGCGTGATCGGCGGAAACGGTAGAGGCATCTCCAACAGATAAGCCATTTTCTAGCACTTTCACCCGTGGGCCATCCATCCCGCGGATGACTGGGCGGCTAGCGCCGGCGCCAAAGTGAGTCGCTTGAACACCCGGCAGCTTATCGAGCGTGTCACCTAAGCTGGCTTCGGTGTTGAGTTTGAGTTGGTCTTCGGTAAGTACTGATATTGGCGTGCTACTTTCCATCGCCGAACGGCCAAGCGGTGAGGCGGTTACCACAATGTTTTCAATCTTAGATTTTATCAGGCTGAAGTTTTCAGTGAGTACGCCCTGAGTCACTTGCACATCGCGCTCAGCGTGTTTGTAAAGTGCGCTACTGATGTGCAGGTGGATATGGCTATTATCACTGACATTGAGCGAATAATTGCCGCTTTCGTCGGCAGTGGTTTGATTACCGCCATCGACGCTGATCAGCGCCTTGGGGATGACATTACCTTGTTCGTCAGTGATTTTACCTTGCAGTTGTGCAGCAAATGCGGTTGAGCTAACGCCAGCGGCGGCCAGCGCCATAGTTAATACAGCAAGCTTCATTGTGCCTGTCCTTTTTGAAAAGCATGAATCAAATAAATGTGTTGAGTGATTGAATTCAGCTTAGAACAGGCGGGGCGCGAGCAACGGCACGGCGCGAGTGAACAACAGTAGGTTGGGTGTATTGAGTCTCAGCAACAACAGACACCAAAGTTGAGCTAAGTGTCGGTACCGGCGCCGCCATCGGACCGGTAATTTGTTGATTACCGAAATTACACAGTAAACAGTGGGCGTGATCGTGGGTAAGTGCTTGCTCTGAGGTGTGCAACAAAGCTACCGACTGCAATGCAGTCAGCCAGACAGCTAAAAATAGCCAAAGCCATTTTCGGTTGTGAACAAACAAACGTCGAATCACGATGGGTCGATAGGCGTTACTGTGTTAAATAGTGCGAGCAAACTTACTTGATCTGGGTCACACAGTCCAATGAATCTTCTGTAACATTTGTTTGCAAGCCATCCTTGGCACAAAGATTCAGCATGTTAAGGTACAGGTTGGCTGATTTCACAAGGGATGGTTGAGATGTATTTAGCTTGGAGCCTGAGGCAAAAGTGCTTGCAGTTAATGTGTATTGGCGCGCTGTTATGCGTTGGCGGTTGTGCTTCACAGGTGGTTTATCTGTCGGATGTTTATGTTGATAAGGCGCTGGTAGACGATACCGCGATCGCGTTAACTGAGGCCGGACTCAAAGTTGACATCAGTCATGTGCGGGCACCGCGTAAGTTAACGCGCCCCTTGCTGATTAAAAGCCCCACGCTCTTTGATGAGACGTATCTGCAGCAGATTCTTAGCGCACTGGCACAACATGGCTATCCCGATGTTGAAGTTATCTCAATGCAGACCGGTCAGCACTTTTATAACGGACATCATGTGGGCTTGTATCTGCCCGAAGAAAATCGTCCGCATTTGCCACTGGCGATGCGAACAGAAAATTGCGGTGATGCCTATGCCACATTGGAATTCGGCGCCGACGGCCAGCAATTTACCCTAGAGCGTGAACTGCCCAATGGTGATTTACGTTCGCTACAAGGTAAGGTGATGCTTACTTATGAAGGTAACGTTTCTCGTGCTGAGCCGCACCACTTTGAGCTGCAATGGTCGAACGGACAAAGCGAATTTCTACTTGAACGAACCCAAATAGAAACATTTTTTGGCTTGCGCACTGCCGACATCGTCACCTTGAGTAAGCCAGGAGTTTTAGGGTTACCTGATGCATGTCAATTCGTGACGATTTATGACCAAGCGCCAGATTAAATATCAGTCCACATCTGCTGTTATCGTAAGTTAGCGTTGTGCAAAATAGCGGGTTTAAATACTCATGGCATAAAAAACGAGGCATTAAGCCTCGTTTTTCAGTGAACGCTAGTGCGTTGTAATTACAGCATACTGCGTAAGTGATTACTCGCCTTGTTCAACCCCTGAACGGTTCAATACAAATTGAGTTAACAACGGTACCGGGCGACCGGTTGAGCCTTTATTTGCGCCACTATTCCACGCAGTACCGGCCACATCAAGGTGAGCCCAGTTGTACTTTTTCGCAAAGCGCGACAGGAAACAGGCCGCAGTAATAGAACCAGCAGGACGGCCACCAATGTTGGCCATATCGGCAAATGGGCTGTCCAATTGTTCTTGGTACTCATCCCACATTGGCAGACGCCAGCAGCGGTCGCCACTTTGTTCGCCAGCGTTTTGCAGCTCGTGTGCCAGAGGGTTATGTGATGAGAACAAACCACTGGCGTGTTTACCCAATGCAATCACACAAGCACCGGTCAGCGTAGCGGTATCAACCACCACTTCTGGGTCAAAACGCTCAACATAGGTCAGCACATCGCACAGCACCAAGCGGCCTTCAGCATCGGTGTTCAACACTTCAACGGTTTGGCCACTCATGGTGGTGAGAATGTCACCCGGACGATAAGCATTACCCGCAGGCATGTTTTCACAGCCCGCCAGCACGCCAACAACGTTCACCGGCAAGTTCATCTCGCAGATAGCTTTCATAGTGCCCAACACGCCAGCAGCGCCGCCCATGTCGTACTTCATCTCGTCCATGGCTTCACCGGGCTTCAATGAAATACCGCCAGAGTCAAAGGTCAGCCCTTTACCGACTAAAACGATAGGTTTGGCACTGGTATCAGCTGCGCCTTTGTATTCCATGATGGTCATCAAGGATTCGTTCTCGCTGGCACGACCTACCGCAAGGTAAGAATGCATCCCCAGCTCAGCCATTTTAGCTTCACCAACGGTGCTTACCGTTAGCGCATCACAGGTTTCGGCCAACTGTTGCGCTTGTGCGGCTAAGTAGGCTGGGTTACAGATGTTCGGCGGCATGTTGGCCACATCGCGGCACAAGGCCATCCCTTCAGATACGCCGGTACCATGGCTTATTGCGCGCTCGCCCACGGTCAGCTCACGGCGCGTTGGTACGTTGAATACCAATTTGCGCAGTGGACGACGCGGTTCACCTTTGCGGGTTTTGAGACTGTCAAAGCTGTACAGTGCTGCGTTGGTGGTTTCAACCGCTTGACGCACTTTCCAATAGGTATCGCGGCCTTTAACATGCAGTTCAGTTAAAAAGCATACCGCTTCCATTGAACCGGTTTCATTTAAGGTATTGATGGTTTTCGCGATAATTTGCTTGTATTGGCGTTCATCCAGCTCACGTTCTTTACCACAACCCACCAACAATACGCGTTCACTTAACACGTTAGGTACGTGGTGCAGCAGTAACATCTGTCCAGATTTACCTTCAAGGTCGCCGCGACGCAGCAGATTGCTGATGTAGCCTTCGCTAATTTTATCCAGTTGTTCCGCAATACCAGATAAGCGGCGAGGCTCATAAACCCCGACCACGATACATGCGGAGCGTTGTTTTTCTGGACTACCGCTTTTAACGCTGAACTCCATGAGCTCTCCTAGATTCTTTTAAAGACAAATATTTTTATTTATTGGATAATGCCCGTTTGCGGCCGCAAACGGCGGAATCTTCTGTAATTGTCATTGTCTGAAAAAACAGCAGGTCATTGAATTTCCCTGCTAAAATGAGTGGCAATGACTAAAAATTGCAGAAAATTGTCAAAAGTAGACAGTTTACATAAAAGATACTCTGTTACCAGCAAAAAGATAACTTTAGAACGCGGATCCTGCTTGTGATTGTATTCAGATATTTAATCCGAGAAGTGTTTAAGTCCCAAGTGGCTGTGCTCTCAGTACTATTGGCCATTTTTGTCAGCCAACAATTCGTACGGATTCTTGCAGACGCCTCTGATGGCGAATTTCCTTCCACGATTGTGATGCAGCTAATCGGGCTCAATATGCCGGAATTGGCCAGTCTCATTCTGCCGTTGAGTCTATTTCTAGGCATTCTGCTCGCGCATGGTCGGATGTACGCCGAAAACGAAATGGTGATTTTCCACAGCGTTGGTATCAGTGAATGGTATGTGGCGCGAGTCATGCTGCTGGTAGCGCTGTTCAACTGTGTTGTCGCAGCAGCCCTGTCGATTTATATCACCCCTTGGGCAGATGAACGGAAAAACCAAGTGCTCGAAAAAGCCAAGTCTGAAGCGGGCTTAGCGGCACTTATTCAAGGTCGATTCCAAACGAGTCCAAATGGCCGCGCAGTTATCTTTGTTGAAAGAATTGGCAAAAATAATGAGTTGGAGCGGGTGTTTGTGGCGCAACAACCTGATCCTAAAGATGCCGATGGCTTGTCTAACTTAGTGGTCGCTCAAGGTGGGCGCGTAACTGAAGATGATTTGGGTGGTGAAAGCCTCAAGCTCAATGATGGCGTTCGTTATCAAGGTTCGATGCATCGTAAAGACTTCCAAATTATCGAGTTTGGCAGTTACCAAACCCAGATTAAAGAGCGCGAAGTGGATGAGCGTGACCGTAAACTCTCTGCGGTGCCCTCTGCCGAATTAATGCAGATGACCACGCCGGAAGCGATTGCTGAAGTGCAGTGGCGTTTAGCCGTGCCGGTGGCCATTTTGCTGGTGACCTTAATTGCGGTGCCGCTCGCGCGGGTAAATGTCCGCCAAGGCAAATTCGCGAAGTTGTTCCCAGCGGTGCTGCTGTATCTAGGCTATTTCGGTTTGCTGGTTGCTGGCCGGAAAGCGTTGCAAGACGAGGTGATCCCGCTGGCTTTGGGCTTGTGGTGGATTCACGCCGGCGCCTTGCTGATGGGCGTGTTACTGCTGAGTAAGGAGCGACTTATAGGCATTCGCTTGATGGGCTTATTCCGTCGTAGGAGTGTTGCGGCATGATGAAAATTTTGGATTGGTACATCGCCCGCACGCTGCTGAGTTCATCGGCCTTATGTTTGTTAGTGCTGACAGGGCTGTCGAGCATTATTAAGTGGGTTGACCAGCTGCGCCTAGTTGGCCGCGGTAGCTACAGTATGCTTGATGCGGCGATGTACGTGCTGTATTTGGTGCCGCGCGACATCGAACTGTTTTTCCCCATGTCAGTGCTGTTAGGGGCACTTATTGGCATGGGCATGCTGGCCTCAAGTTCTGAGTTGGTGGTGATGCAAGCCTCGGGCATGTCGCGCTTTCAAATTACCCGTTCAGCGATGAAAACAGCGGTGCCGTTAATGCTAATGATTATGGCGTTAGGCGAGTGGGGCGCGCCTGCCGCTGAGATGAAAGCGAAAGAACTCAAAGCAACCAAGATTTCTGATGGTAAATTGATTAAGTCTCATCGTGGTGTGTGGGCGCGCGATGGCAATATGTTTATCAATATTGGCCGGATTGAAAGTGTTGATCACTTAGGTGATTTGACCTTGTATGCCTTTGATGACGCCTTGCATTTACAGTATGTAATTCATGCTAAAGATGCGTTTTATCAAGGTGATGCGTGGACCTTGCAAGAGGCACAACGCTCAGCGATTGAAGACGATCAAGTGGTGTTCCAAAATAGCGCTACCCAGCGGTGGGAGTCATCGTTAACCCCTGACAAGCTCAGTGTGGTGTCAATCAACCCTGATGCACTGTCGATTCAAGGCTTGGTGGATTACATCGATTATCTCAGTATCAACAACCAAGATGCGAGCCGCTATCGCTTGGCGTTTTGGCACAAATTGATTCAACCGTTAACCGTGGCGGTGATGATTTTGGTGGCGCTCTCGTTTGTGTTTGGTCCGCTGCGTTCACAAACCATGGGCGCGCGCATTGTGCTTGGGGTTATTGCCGGGTTTGTGTTCTATATTTGCAACGAAATTTTTGGCCCATTGACGCTTGTCTATAACCTGCCATCAATTATCGGTGCGATTATGCCAAGTCTGCTATTTTCATCCGTCGCCCTGTATTACATCCGCAAGTAAGCTGGCGTTTGTAAGGCATACAATTGAAAAAGGCTCTTAAGAGCCTTTTTTGATCGATAAACGCTATTTTGGCAGTCGTACCACTTCGCTGTTACACAGTCTATCTTGCAGTGCCAGATGCTGCGCGCTGATTAGCAGTAGGAGATTGCCGAGGCCGAGCAGGCTCCAAAAGCAGCGCGCAATCGCGGTAATTGGACTGAGGTTTTGGCCGTTGGGATGTTGTAGCCGTAAACGCCATGCTTTCATGCCGAGTGTCTGGCCGCTGCGGCTCCAAAAATAGCTGTAAAAAGCGACCACACAGCACAGCAACCAGAGTTGATAGATGCCATGGATGACGGGCGTCTGTTGCAGCGCGAGCGCCAGTTCTGTGTTGTCGGCTAACTCGATCCAACCCAGCTGATTCAGCACTGCAATCATTGCTATACCTATGATGCCTGCAAGCGCGTAAATCGCGACTGCAAGCAGCGCATCATAAATCGCTGCTGCGGTGCGAGGTAAAAAGCCTGCTCGAGGTAAGCCAGCTAACTGATAGTTAGGCCTTGCCGTCACTGCTTTCTTCATCTCTTAATAAGCGCACGTCGGTGAAGCCCATGCGTTGGAACTCGGTCAGGCGATAGCTGCGCACTGCACCTTTGCCTTTTGCGGTCATGGCCACTTGTTGCTCCATTGCGAGAAAACGGGTCAAATCGATGCCTTCTGCGGCTGCAACCGCTTCAAAGATATCGTGGTACTTGTCGTAGCTAAAATTGATGACCTTGGCTTCGCCTTTAAAAATGTATGCAACTTGCCGCGCCATGAAGACTCCTGAAAATGCTGTGGGCGTTGATTAAAGCCGATAGTGTAATCAGATATCGGCAGAACACCACAGTTAATCGCTTAACTCGCGGCGCATATACTGCGCTTTATCACCGTAGATGTTGAGATCTTTGCTAATTGAGCAAGGCGTAAAACCTAACTTTTGCCAGTAACGATCAGCGCCGGCAACCGCTACTAAACTCAGCGAACAATATCGGCTAATGCGGGTAAACTGCTCTAGGTGATGCAGTAGCTGATGCACCAAGCCCTGACCTCGTCCCTGTGGCAATAGCGCAACATCGTGCAAATATAAGGTGGAGGCTGCATCATTGGGTGCCAATGCCTGATGTAACGATGGAGCTTGGTTGTCTATCCAAGGATGTGCGAAGCAATACCCCACAGTTTGCTGTTGATGTTCAAAGACAAAGCAACAGTGCGGCGCAAGCTGTTGTTTATTTTGCAATACAGCAACCGATTCAAGTAAGGCGTGGGGGTAGCAAGTTTGCTGAATGTAGGCGATGGTTGGCCAATCAGAAGGCTTGATAACTCTCAACATAAAGACGCTCAAAATTAGGTTAGCGTGACAGCACCAAAGCTGCAGATTATATCGTTAGCTGCATGCAAACGAGCAGCTGCTTTGTTGATGTTCGCTATCTAAAAAATCAATTAATCACTCATTGTGTATCTGGATTAATTGATTTAATTTGAAAGAAATTGCCGTTAGTTTAACCGGAATTTTGTAGATTAACACTACACTTTATGGGGAACGGCGCTATGGACGCGTGTAGAGAGTCTATTCTCACGTTAGCAGTTTGTCTCAAGGAGGAACAAAGTGCTGGATTTTATTCTAAGCCACGACAACTTAGCCTATCTGGTCTGCGCCATTGTGGTATTCACGCTCGGTGTGATTGAGATGATGGCGCGTATCGCGGGCTTGAGTTTGGTTCTGGTGTTTGATGAGCCAGAGCCCGCGTTTGATGTAGATGAACCCGATGCGCACCCGCTAAGTCGCTGGCTTTATCTCGACAGTTTGCCTGTATTGCTCTGGTGCATTATGGCGTTAAGTGCATTTGCGGTACTGGGCTTTGCTTTAAACCTCGCCTGTTTATGGCTTGATGGCGGCACCTTACCGCAATCGATCTCTTTGTGGTTGGTTTTCCCGCTGGCTGGAGTTGCTTGCCATTGGTTGGGAGGGCAGCACTGGTGGCGCTATGATCGTAAGCTCAAAGCGCGAGAGTTAGATCTCAGTGGTAGCATGGCGGTGATGACACTCGGCACCGCTAAACCGGGCATGCCAGCTGAAGCGTTAGTGAAAGATCGAGATGAGCATCGGCATTACGTTATGGTGGAGCCTTGCGAAGGTGAGTCAGGCTTTGTACCCGGAACTTGGGTTGTGTTGTTGTCTCGCCGCAAGGAAGTGTGGCTGGCCACTAAATTTGAGCCCTAATTGTGGCCAGTTCGCCAATAACGAAAACATCAACAACGAAAACGCCAGCAAACAATGCTGGCGTTTTTATGCGGCGATTCGAGCTTTATTTGAGTTTTTTCAGCTTCTTACCTGAAGATCCAACTTTCACTTTTACGCGACGGTCGCTCATCCGTTTTTCCGCAACCACTTGATCTTGCGCTTCACTTTCACCCGGACGGCTCTTACCAAATTTGCGGCGACGCTGCAGTTGCTTTAGCAGTGACTCGCGTTGGTTCATTTCATAGCCTGGCATCACAATGCGTTTTAGGCGCTGACCGATCAGCGTTTCAATATCGCTCAGGATGCGTTCTTCTTCGCGGCTGACAAACGAGATTGCGGTGCCATTTTTACCGGCACGGCCAGTACGGCCAATACGGTGTACATAGTCTTCGGCGAGGAATGGCATGTCGTAGTTAATTACGTAATCGAGATCTTTAATGTCCAAACCACGAGCCGCAACTTCGGTAGATACCAGCACGCGGATTTTGCCGGACATAAAGTCTGCCAGCGCGCGACGACGGCTACCGTGAGTCTTTTCACTGTGTACGGCCACCGTTGGAATCCCATCGGCAGATAATTCTTTTGCTAAATGGTCCGCATCTTCACGCGTGGCCGAGAACACCAGCACTTGGTGCCAGTTCTTACGGCCAATTAACTCAGACAACAATTCGCTTTTGCGGCGTTGCTCAACGGGGTAAACCACTTGGCTAACGGTAACTGCGGTGGTGTTGTGAGCATCCGCAGTAATGACTTTTGGCTTTTTCAAAATTTGTTGGGCTAACTGGCGTACACCACCGCTGAAGGTCGCGGAGAACATCAGGTTTTGCCTGTTATCATTCGCCAAATGACGGATTTCATTGATGTCTTTGATAAAGCCCATGTCCAGCATACGGTCGGCTTCATCGAGCACCAGAAAATCCAGCTGCGCTAAACTGATGTTGCCTTGGTTGATGTGTTCCATCAGACGGCCTGGGGTGGCTACCACGATATCGGCACCACGACGAAGTTTGTTTGCTTGGCTGCTGGTTTTAACGCCACCAATCAAGTTAATGACTTCGATATCCAAATAGCGAGCGTATTCTTTGGCATTGGCAGCAACTTGCGCGACGAGTTCGCGTGTCGGCGCGAGGATTAACGCTCTTGGCTGACCACTTACACGCGCTTTAGGCGCATCAATCATGCGTTGTAGCAGCGGCAGTACAAAGGCGGCGGTCTTGCCAGTACCGGTTTGTGCACTCGCTAAAACATCTTGGCCACGACGAACCGCAGGAATCGCCTGTTGCTGAATCGGCGTCATGCTCTCGTAGCCACATTCACTGATAGCGCGGAGGATATCCGGGGCAAAACTATAGGATTCAAATTTCATGCGAGTGTTCCTCAATCTAGACCAATAAGCCTGGGAGTATTACCTCTCGGTAAGTCGGACTGCAGGCGGCCGCGGAGTATAGCAAATAAACGCTGCGGCAAGAAACGTTTGTGTGGCTTGATAGCCATTTCGCCAATAAAAAACCGCTCAAAAGAGCGGTTTTGTTGAACTTGTTGGCTTAGAACCACTTGCTAAACAGCTGCTTGAAGTAATCCATCAGCTTGCTGAACCAGCTGCCTTCGTTGACTTCGTTCAGAGTCACCAGCGGGAATTGGGCGATATCTTTGCCATCCAGCTGGAAGTAAACTCGGCCAACCGTTTTGCCTTTAGCAATCGGTGCGACCAAATCTTCATTCAGCTCAAAGTTCGCTTTTAGGTTTTTCGCTTGGCCACGGGTGATAGTGACCGGGGTATCGGTTACCACTCCCAGATTGATCGTGTCAGTATCGCCGTACCAAATTTTTTGGCTGACAAACACGTCACCCGCTTTATAAGGGGTAACAGTTTCAAAGAAGCGGAAACCATAGTTCAGCAGTTTTTTGCTTTCGGCTTTACGCGCAGCTTCGCTGGCTGTCCCCATTACTACTGAAATCAAACGCATACCATCTTTAGTGGCGGAGGCAACTAAGTTGTAGCCAGCACCTGATGTGTGCCCAGTTTTAATGCCGTCAACTTCTAAGCTGTTATCCCACAGCAGGCCATTACGGTTGTATTGAGTAATGCCGTTGTAAGTGAACGACTTCTCTTTGTAGACCTTATATTCGTTCGGGACGTCGCGGATCAATGCCGCGCCGAGCAGCGCCATATCATAAGCAGTACTCATATGGCCTTCGGCATCTAAGCCGTGGGCGTTCTCAAAGTGCGAGTCTTTCATGCCCAGTTGTTTGGCCCAAGAGTTCATCAAATCAACGAAAGCGTCTTCAGTACCGGCAATGTGTTCGGCCATGGCCACACAAGCATCGTTACCTGATTGAATAATGATGCCGCGGTTCAGATCCGATACTTTGATCTTCTTGCCGACTTCAATAAACATCTTGGAAGAGTCAGAGAAGTTTTTTGACCAAGCATTTTTGGTCACGGTCACTTCATCATCGGGCGACAGATTGCCACGTTTGATCTCTTGACCGATGACATAACTGGTCATCATTTTGGTCAAACTGGCTGGGTTTAACTGTTGATAGGCGTTGCTTTCTGCAATAACACGGCCTGAGTTGTAATCCATCAGCACATAGGCTTTGGCTGCAACATCAGGTGCATCAGGCATTACCATCGGAGCCTGAGGTTGCACATTAGGAACAGGAATAGGATCAGCTTGGACGCTGGTGACAAAAACACCGGCGATAACGGCCAGCGTGGTCAGGGGACGTTTTACAAAATTCATCATTGGCGGATTACGTCGATTGGTAAGTGAATGTCAGCGAATTGTCGCGATTATATCATTGTCGACCTGAATATTCAGTGAAGGTTCCTTCATCTTTTTGATATTGCATAATTATTGGTCAATTTTGCTTAATCCCGAATCAGGAACCCTTTGGGGTAACCGTTGTCGCGCACATGATCCAGCATCTTGCTGGCAATATCTTGATTACTGATGGGCCCTAACTGCAAGCGATAGACATTGTCGCTCTGGTTAATTCGGCTCTTCAATGAGAACTTTTGTTCTAGCGTCGTGGCGAGCTCTTTTGCACGTTGCTGCGAAGAGGAAGCAAACACCTGAATATAAAATTGCGGCGTTTGATTAAGCTGCTCAAGTGCGCGCTTCTCTGGGGCATCCACCATAATCACTTCAAGCCGTATCGGCGCGGTGCCGGTTTGGGTGATCCCGAGTTTATATGCCGCTGCATACGACATATCTAAAATGCGAGTTGAGTGAAACGGACCGCGGTCATTAATACGGATGATGGCACTTTTATTGTTGTTCAGGTTGGTCACTCTGACATAGCTCGGCAATGGCAGCGTTTTATGGGCGCCTGACATGGCATACATATCAAATACCTCACCATTAGAGGTGAGGTGACCATGGAATTTAGCGGCATAATAGGACGCGACACCTTCTTCTATAACGCCTTTACCGCTTTGCAGTACTTGATAATTTTTACCCAGCACTTCGTAATCTTTATTGCCTTGTCGGCTGTAGGGCTCGTAAATCGGCACGGCATCTTCAAGCTGCGACAGGTCAGGCGGGTTGTCCGGCGCTTTGTCCTGCTTCATGCTGTAGCGGCCATCGTTGCGATTTTTGGGCGCTTCTTTAGTCGGCACGCTTGAGCATGCCGTCAACAATAAGCCGCATAAGCTGATGATGAAAAGATTAGTGCGCTGCATGGTGCTTTCTCAATTGTTCGCTAAATTGGTACACCGCCATTGCATACAGCGGACTGCGGTTATAACGGGTAATGACGTAAAAGTTTTTTAGCCCGAGCCAATAATCGGTGTGTTCCGCTTGCTCTAACGCGATAAGCATCGCGGGCTGAGATACATCCAGATCAACACTGTTTTTTAGTGCTACTTCGGGCGATAAAATATCATTCACCGTTTGATTGAGCGGCTTACCGCTCCACACTGCGGCGGTTGGCGTTGTCGTGCTTAGCAGTGGCAATGCGACCAGCGCGCCACGTTGCCATCCATGCTGATGAAAATAGTTCGCCACGCTACCAATGGCGTCAACCGGATTGCCGAGCAAATCACGTCGACCATCGCCATCAAAATCGACCGCATAGGCGAGATAACTCGACGGTATAAATTGACCATAGCCCATGGCACCCGCGTAGGAGCCAAGTGTGGTGTTGACATCTAGCTTTTCGGCTTTGACTAACGCCATAAACTTGCCAAATTCACTGCGAAAAAAATCGGCGCGAGGCGGATAATGAAAGCCCAAGGTGTAGAGCGCATCTTTTACCGGATAAGTGCCCATCACTTTGCCGTATTTGGTTTCTATACCGATAATCGCCACAATGATTTGCGGGTCGACTTGAAACTGTTCCGCCGCTTTAGCAATGGTGGCTTCATGCTGACGCCAAAAATCAACACCTGCTTGCAGGCGTTCGTCGGTGAGAAAAATTGGAAAGTATTTATGCCAAGGCTTGGCTTCCCAAGGTTTAGTGATGGCTTCAATTACCTTCGGCTCAAATTTAGCATTGGCAATAAAGCGGCTCACTTCTTGGCGGCTAAAACCCGCTTTGACTTGGCTGTCGATAAATTGCTGCTGTAGTTGCTCAGGAGAAAGCTGCTCAGAAGAAGGCGCCGCAAATACAGAAGATGCCAGCAAAGCTGACATCAAGATTGGCGCGAGCAGCCGCTTGGTCATCGGCATAAGTACATCCCTTTTAGTTAAGGTTATCTGTCGATAAAGCGTCTGTGGGTATGAATGCTCATTAGAATGCCAAATCCGGCCATCAATGTCAGCATCGATGTGCCGCCGTAACTGATTAACGGTAGCGGCACACCCACCACCGGCAAGATCCCCGACACCATGCCGATGTTTACAAACACGTATACAAAGAAGGTGAGGGTAATGGAACCCGCCAGCAAGCGTGCAAAACTGGTTTGTGCCCGTGATGCAATCACTAAGCCGCGGCCAATGACATAGATATACAAAGCCAACAAGAACAAGCTGCCAATGAGACCAAACTCCTCACCAATCACCGCAAAGATAAAGTCTGTGTGGCGCTCTGGTAAAAACTCTAACTGAGACTGTGTGCCATCCAACCAGCCTTTGCCCCATAACCCACCGGAACCAATGGCGATTTTGGATTGGATGATGTGGTAGCCGGTACCGAGTGGATCTGCTTCGGGGTTGAGCAAGGTCAGCACCCGATTACGTTGATAATCGTGCATTAAAAAGAACCACAGCACTGGCAAAAAGGCCAGCACTGAGATAATTATGCCGCCCACAATCATCCAGCTCATGCCCGATAAAAACAGCACAAATACCCCAGATGCTGCCACTAGAATTGAGGTACCCAAATCCGGCTGCTTCGCGATAAGTAAGGTGGGGACTAACAAAATCACCGCAGCGCCTGCAAGGTAACGCTTCTTTGGTGGCAGTGGGAATTTACTGATGTACCAAGCCATAGTGATTGGGAACGCGAGTTTCATCAGTTCTGACGGCTGAAACTCCATAAAGCCCAGATTAAGCCAGCGCTGGGCCCCTTTATTGATCTCGCCAAAAAAGGTCACCGCAAGCAGCAAGGCGACCCCAGCAAGATAGATGGGCAATGCCCAACGACGATACATCTCAGGGTTAATTTGTGCCAAAAACAGCATTAAGCCGAGTGATAAGCCCATCCGCAGCAGTTGCCGATCCATCATTGCCAAGCTTTCGCCACTGGCCGAATAGATGATGAACAGCCCGTAGCCCATCAGCGCTAACAGCCCCAATAACAGTGGAAGATCAATATGCAGCTTTTGCCAGAAGTTGGGTTTAGTGTTCTGCATTGTGCAACTCCCACTTATCACGCAGCATAAAATCGTCGAGCATTTCTCGGGCAACCGGGCCTGCGTTAGCACCACCCCAGCCGGCGTTTTCGAGTACTACGGCCAATACAATCTTGGGGTTTTCAAACGGTGCGTAGGCCACAATCAAGGCGTTGTCGCGCAGTTTTTCATCAATGGTATCAGCATCATATTTTTCATCTTCAGCAACGCTAAACACCTGCGCGGTACCCGTTTTCATCGCTGCTGTGTAGGGGGCGTCTTTAAAGCGCGAGCTATGGGCCGTTTGCCGCATCGCCTCGGCAATGACGTCCCAGTTACGCTGGTCGTTCAGCACAATGGGCGGCTGCTGATCAGCAGGATTATCGATTTTTGAGGTCACGTCTTTAATCGACTTCAGCAGATGCGGTGTATAGTGTTTGCCTTTGTTGGCTAAGATGGTAAATGCGCTGGCCAGCTGCAATGGCGTTGAAGTCCAGTAGCCTTGGCCAATGCCGATGGAGATGGTGTCACCGATATACCAAGATTGGTTATATTTGAGCCGCTTCCAATCGCGAGATGGCATATTGCCGGCGGATTCTTCGAAAATGTCCACACCGGTATTTTGGCCAAAACCAAATTTGCCCATAAAGTTACTGATGTGATCAATGCCGGTCTTGTAGGCCATCTCGTAGAAGTAGATATCGCACGAGTGCACAATCGCACCATAGACATCCACCCAGCCATGCCCCCAACGCTTCCAGTCGCGGTATTTGCGGTCAACTCCGGGGATCTGCCAATAGCCCGGGTCCCACACACGGGTTTTCTCAGTGACCACTTTGTCATCCAATCCCATCAATGCCATTAACGGTTTAATGGTGGATGCTGGTGCGTACTGGCCTTGGGTGGCGCGGTTAATTAATGGTCTATCCGGCGAGTTCAGCAGATGACTATACTCCTTGCCGCTAATCCCATGGACAAAGTGGTTGCCGTCATAACTCGGGCTGGATGCCATGGCGAGAATGCCGCCATCACGCGGGTCAATCGCCACTATGGAGCCGCGACGACCGCCAAGTAATTCCATGGCCTTTTTCTGCAGCTCTAAATCCAGTGTGAGATACAGATCTTGCCCTGGTTCTGGCGGCTCGACTTTAAGGGTACGGATATGACGGCCGAGGTTGTTTACTTCCTCTTCCATATGGCCGGGCATCCCGTGCAGCAAGGATTCATAAAATTTCTCAATCCCTTGCTTGCCGATATTATTGGTAGCAGCGTAATCCGACCATTTGCCCGTTTGCTCTAACTTGCTGCGGTCACTGTTATTAATGCGCGCAACGTAGCCAAGCACATGGGTCAGCAGGGTGCCTTGCGGATAGAATCTATCAAGCCCAGCTTCTACCGATACACCTTCAAATTTATATTGGTTAACACTGAATTCAGCCACTTGCTCTTCGGTCAGGCGGCTTTTGATGGTTAACGGCTTAAAGCGACGATGAAATTTGAGCGTTTCCATAAAGTCTTGCCGCTCATCATCGCTAATCGGAATGACTTTAGTTAGCTCATCCAGCATGGCGGGGATGTCTTTGACCTTTTCTGGCACCACTTCTAACGAGTAAAACGGCTGGTTTTCGGCTAACAGCTTGCCGTTACGGTCGTAAATCAACCCGCGACTAGGAGCAATAGGGGTCACTCGAATGCGGTTGTCATTCGAGCGGGTGGTGTAGTCTTTAAATGCGGTGATCTGCAGATGGTAAAGGTTACCAATCAACACGCCAATTAGCAGTAACACACAAACAAAGGTAAACAGCGCGCGGCGTTTAAATAGCGATGCTTCCGCCGCATGGTCGTGCATGGTGATGCGCTTTTTTCTATGCACTGAGTCTCTCCGTCCTTTGTTGCCCGTACGGCGTTATTCCCGATGATAGGGATGATTATTATTGATGCTCCACGCGCGGTAGAGACTTTCTGCTACCACGACGCGCACCAGCGGATGCGGCAGCGTGAGCGCAGATAAACACCAGCTTTGTGCGGCGGCTTGCTTACATGCAGGGGCCAATCCCTCTGGCCCACCAATCAACAGACTGACATCACGCCCATCGAGTTGCCATTTTTCCAAATTGCTGGCGAGTTCAGGCGTGGTCCAGTTTTTCCCCGGTAAGTCGAGGGTGACAATATGGTTGCCTTTAGCGACTGCGGCCAGCATCGCTTCGCCTTCTTTTTGCAGAATGCGGGCGATATCAGCATTTTTGCCCCGTTTACCAGCGGGGATTTCAATCAACTCAAACGGCATATCGCGCGGAAAACGGCGCTGATATTCTTCAAATCCGCGAGTGACCCAGTCGGGCATTTTGGTGCCAACGGCAATCAATTGCAGTTTCATAAGCGCTTAAATTTCTGACCAGAGTTTTTCGAGTTGGTATTGCTCGCGGGTGACATCTTGCATCACGTGCAAAATCACATCACCTAAATCCACCAGTACCCATTCGTTGCTATCGCGGCCTTCAACTCCAAGTGGTTCAATTCCGACTGCTTTGGCCGAGCGTACGACGTTATCGGCGATAGCGCGTAAATGGGTGTTCGACGTACCGGTACAAATCACCATGTAATCAGTGACATTGGACTTGTCTGTCACATCCAACACTACTACATCTTTCGCTTTAATATCTTCAACTTTGTCTACTACAAAGGCTTTTAGTTCCGTGCTTTGCACGTGCAGTTCCTCACTCGTCGGTTATTTTGGCGCGCTAGTATAGCGGCAAATAGCGTTTGTATCAGCTTTGATATAACTGCTGTTGCAAAATGAATGCAAGCACAGCGGCGGGTACAGCTTGTTGGCAGGCGGCTATGTCGCTGTTTGCTAGTGCTTGGCGCAATAGGGTTGAAGCATAGGGTTGCAGCTCAATATCCAGCTGAATGATCTCTCCGGCGGATGTTGGCGCGTGGCTGAGATGTTGTGTCGCATTGCTTTGACGTTGTTGCCATGCTGGCCACACCGGATTCTCTGCGGTAAGTTGCCAACCGTCGCGGCCACAGATCACCAGATGGCACAAATCAAACAGCCGTTGCCATTGATGCCACGTCGATAAGGTCACCAAGGAATCAGTGCCCATGATGAAATAAAATGTATCTTCTGGTCTCGCGTCACGCAGCTCTTCAAGGGTGACGACACTGTATGACGGCACTTCGCGCTTGAGTTCGATATCGCAGATAGAAAATGCAGGAAATTCTTGCTGGGCTAACGCCAACATTGCGAGACGTTGCTCTACCGAGGCGCTGGCAGCCGCTTTGTGCGGCGGAATACGGTTTGGCATCAACCATAACTCATCCAGTTGCAGTTGTTGTCTTACCGCCTCTGCTGGACGTAAATGGCCATAGTGCACAGGGTCAAATGTGCCGCCGAAAATCCCAATCCGCATTAATCTAATCCAAATCCACTAAGTTGCGCATGCGCCTTCGCATCAAACAACAAACACAGGTGGCTGACGCCAGTCCAGTCTTCAATGCCCTGACGTTTAAGCTTTAGTTCCAAGGTTGAACAGCAAGATAGCATCCATTCAAGCTGATCTAGTGACAGCCGTGATAACGCGCTTTGATACAGTGGTTGGCGTGAATCCCAGATCCGTAATTTGCTGTAAATGGGCGCCAATGGTTGCCTAGCCTGTGCCGCTGATTGCAGTTGCCACAGAATGGTCAGCTCTTTTTGCAGCGCCCAATGAATGATGGGCATGGCGGTATCTTCTGCTTTGAGCTGCACCAGCATGTGTTGCGCTTTATCTTGGCGATTTTCCAGCAAGGCATCGACCAATTGAAACACGTTAAAGCGCGACTGATCTTCAAAATACTGTGCCAGTTCATCGGCACTGACTGGGCGGCTTGCTGCTAACAGCTGGAGTAACTGCAAGGCTTGATCGGCGGCCAGCAGGTTGCCTTCGTAGAGATTGGCGAGCATGGCGCGGGCATCATTTTGCAGATTAAGCCGATAAAACTGAATGCGTCCTTCAAGCCAGCGCTGAAACTGCGCCGCTTCCGGCGTAGTGCAGGGTACGAAAATCCCATCTTTATCGAGTGCTTTGAACCACTTGCTTGATTGCTGCTCGCGGGCCAGCTTAGGGCCGCTCAAAATAAGCATCACATCAGAATTCTGGCTATTGAGCAGTTGTTGCAGCATCGCGCTGCCATCCGTGCCGGGTTTGGCTTGTGGCAGATGTAATTCGATGATGCGGCGACTGGCAAACAGACTCATGGCATTCCACTCGTTAGCGAGATCTTGCCAGTTGAAGCTGTTGTCTTGTTCCAGTTGAATGCGTTCTTCAAAGCCTTGGGCTTTGGCGGCAGCGATAAGCTGCCCTTTGGCATTATTTAACAACCATGGGTCGTCGCCAAAGAGCAGATAGCAAGGTTTGAGCGTGTTAAGTTGCCGATGGAGTTGATCCGGATAGACCCGCATCAGTTGACCTCGGTAGATGCCAAGGTCTGAATAATGTAATCGGCCGCTTGAACCCGCATCTCCTTCACCAGCAAGTTCATCTCACGACTCTTTGCCAATGCGGTACGCGGGTCGTCTTGGTAGTCACGACGAATTTCGGCACTGAATTTTTGTGCCTCTTTGTTCGGTAATGCCACACTGAAATCTACATGATAAATCAGCTCATATTCAGCCACGTTACCGGTGGAATAGAGCGATAGCGTTGAACGCTCCAGCGAGTCTTTGATTAAGGTCAGTCGTGGTAACTCTTTGCTTTGTGGTTGAATGCTGATGTTATGCAACCTCAGTCTATCGCGCACTAAGCGGCTCAGTTCACTGTACTGATCTTGTGTCTGCAGGCTCAACACCCGCAACTCGTTTGGAATCGAATAGCTGCCTTGCAAGTGAAAACCGCAGCCAGCACTGGTCAGTATGACCAGTGCCAGTAAGCAAGTTGTCAGAGGCTTCAAACGCTTGATAGTTTTCAGCATGAAATCCCTTATCAGTTCGCCACGATGTTGAGCAGTTTACCTGGCACGAAAATCACTTTACGGATGGTGACACCTTCAAGGTATTTCTGTACCGGCTCTTCTGCCATCGCGACAGCTTCGACTTGTGCTTGGGTTGCATCAGCTGCCACTGTCACTTTTGCGCGCAGTTTGCCGTTAACTTGTACCACGATCAGCTTGCTGTCTTCCACCAATGCGGCTTCGTCAACTTCAGGCCATGCTGCAGTTTCAATCGCATCAGTATTGCCCAGCTCGGTCCACAGCACAGAACTCAGGTGTGGCGTAATTGGGTACAGCAAACGTACCACGGCGGTCAGTGCCTCAACCAACAGGGCTTTATCCTGTTCAGTGGTTTGTGGCGCTTTTTGCAGATGGTTCATCAGTTCCATCACTGCAGCGACTGCAGTGTTGAACATCTGACGGCGACCGATATCATCAGTCACTTTAGCGATGGTTTTGTGCAACTCACGACGCAGCGCTTTCTGGTCGGCATTCAGTGCAGCAACGTCCAGCGCAGCGATTTCACCCGCAGCAGTCAAATCAAATGCCAATTTCCACAGACGTTTGATAAAGCGGTGTGCGCCTTCAACGCCTGATTCTTGCCATTCCAACGTCATTTCTGGCGGAGCAGCAAACATCATAAACAGACGTACCGTGTCGGCGCCGTATTTTTCTACCATCAGCTGCGGGTCGATACCGTTGTTTTTCGATTTCGACATTTTGCTCATGCCGGTGTACACCAGCTCATGACCTTGGTTATCGAGCGCTTTTACGATACGGCCTTTGTCATCACGCTCTTCAATGGTGGCATCCAGTGGGGAAACCCACACACGCGCACCTTTGTCGTCGGTGTAGTAGAAGGCATCTGCCAACACCATACCTTGGGTCAGCAGGCGTTTTGCAGGTTCGTTAGATTGCACCAAGCCAGCATCGCGCAGCAGTTTGTGGAAGAAACGGAAGTACAACAAGTGCATACAGGCGTGTTCGATACCGCCAATATATTGATCCACTGGCAGCCAGTAGTTGGCTTTGCTTGGATCTAGCATTTGATCCGCTTTTGGCGAGCAGTAACGGGCGTAGTACCAGCTTGATTCCATAAAGGTATCAAAGGTGTCGGTTTCACGCAGTGCTGGCTGGCCATTCACGGTAGTTTGTGCCCACGCTTTGTCGGCTTTGATTGGGCTTTGTACGCCGTCCATCACCACATCTTCTGGCAGGATCACTGGCAGTTGATCTTCGGGTGTTGGCATTACACTGCCGTCTTCTAAGGTCACCATTGGAATTGGTGCGCCCCAGTAACGTTGACGGCTCACGCCCCAGTCACGCAGACGATAGTTTACTTGGCGTTTGCCTTTGCCTTCTGCTTGCAGTTTGTTGGCAATGCCATCAAATGCTTCAGCAAATGCTAAGCCGGAGAATTCTGCAGAATCAAACAGCACGCCTTTTTCGGTATAAGCTTCTGCTGATACGTCGACTTCGCCGTCAGCAGGTTTGATAACCGGTTTGATTTCTAAACCGTATTTGGCGGCAAATTCGTAGTCACGTTGGTCGTGCGCAGGTACAGACATGACTGCACCAGTACCGTAGTTCATCAGGACAAAGTTAGCTGCCCATACTGGCACTTTGGCGCCGGTCAGTGGGTGAATGGCGTATAGGCCAGTGGCAACGCCTTTTTTCTCCATCGTCGCCAGCTCAGCTTCAGAGGCTTTGCTTTGTTTGCATTCATCAATAAATGCAGCCAGTTCAGGATTATTAGCTGCGGCTTTGATGGCCAGCGGATGCGCCGCGGCAATGGCCACGTAAGTCACACCGTAAACCGTATCTGGGCGAGTGGTGTAGATATCGAAGGTTTCATCGCTACCATCAACCGCGAAGGTCATTTCGACCCCTTCTGAGCGGCCAATCCAGTTGCGTTGCATGGTTTTCACCTGCTCTGGCCAACCTTCCAAGGTGTCGATATCGTTCAGCAGCTCTTCGGCGTAAGCGGTAATCTTGACGAACCACTGTGGAATCTCTTTTTGTTCCACTTTGGTGTCACAGCGCCAGCAGCAACCGTCTTGTACTTGTTCGTTAGCCAATACGGTTTGGTCGTTTGGACACCAGTTTACTGAAGAGGTCTTTTTGTAGACCAAGCCTTTTTCATACAGCTTAGTGAAGAACCACTGTTCCCAACGGTAATACTCTGGGGTACAGGTGGCGATTTCACGGCTCCAGTCGTAGCCAAAACCCAGCATTTTCAGCTGGTTTTTCATGTAATCGATGTTTTCGTAAGTCCAAGGCGCCGGTGCAGAGGCGTTCTTAATCGCCGCGTTTTCTGCTGGCAGACCAAAGGCATCCCAACCAACTGGTTGCAGGACATTTTTTCCCTGTAAACGCTGGAAACGTGCCACTACATCACCTATCGTGTAGTTACGGACGTGTCCCATATGTAGGCGGCCAGACGGGTAAGGGAACATAGAGAGACAGTAGAATTTTTCTTTATTTGGATCTTCTGTCACTTCAAAGGTTTTCTGCTCAGCCCAGTTTTGTTGTACGCGGGCTTCAATTTCTGAAGGATTGTATTGTTCTTGCATCAGGTTTCTCGGCTTTGCCGCCCATAAATTGACGATTGCGCATAGGGGCGCTTTTAAATCCGCATAGGATAAACCAGAAGTGAGTCTTTAACAAAGACCGGAGTTAAGGAGTCGTGGTCATGAACGAGAAAAGTGAAAAATTATTGGCGCTCTATCAGTCGTTAATGGACAAAGTGGCTGAGCAATATCGTGATGACAGTTCGTTGAGTATTAATGCCCTTTATGAAGCAATCACCCACAGCCGCGAGTTTTTGGCACTTAAGCGTAAGGCATCGGAAGATGAGTTAGCATTGGTGGAAGGTTTTTTAAGACGCGACATCGACAGTTTTATCAAGCAGCGCATGCAAACCGATCTGAGCTATAGCCCAAGTGTGATTGGCTTTGAGCAATCATTGTGGCATTGGCTTGGTGAAATCAGTGATCGCAGCCAAGTGGAATGGCATGAGTTGGCGCAGCAGTTCAAACAAGCCGGGGTGTATCACACCGGTGATGTGGTGAGCCAAGGGCGGTTGAGTTGCACCCAATGCGGGCAGGGCATGAGTATTGAATTTACCAATGTGGTGCCTGAATGCCCCAATTGCGATAACCGAGAATTTACCCGCGAAGCGTTAATGCCTTAGTAGTGCTGCCATATCACTGCAATCAAAAAACGCAGCCAAGGCTGCGTTTTTGCTAAACATTGCATCAGATCTTCATTTTGCGCCGCAGCAGCGCCAGCAACAAAATGAGGGCCGTCAATAGCAATATTGGCCACTGTCCAAAGCGGTGGAACAGGGTAACACCTTCAACCAAGGCGACTTTACTGGTCAACACACCCTGTTCAAATTGCGGTAGTTTATCGGTGATATTGCCGTGTTCATCAACCACTGCGGTCACGCCATTGTTGGTGCCGCGCAGTAGTGGACGACCTAATTCTACTGCGCGCATCTGCGCTATCTGCATATGTTGTAGTGGGCCGTTAGACTCGCCAAACCAAGCATCATTTGACACGGTTAACAGCATGTCGGTATCACTGCGCACGTTGTCTCTAAGTTGTTCAGGAAAGGCAATTTCATAGCAGATGGCTGGCGCCAAATGGTAGCCCGCTGCGCGTAGATTATCCTGAATGTAGTCGCCTTCACTAAACGATGACATCGGCAGATTGAAGAACGGCGCTATCGGTCTGAGCAGCGACTGAAACGGCACAAATTCGCCCACTGGCAGTAGGTGATGTTTCCGGTAACGATTATTGCTGTGCAGCTGATAATCCCCGGCCGCTTGCTGCTTCTTGCCAGCATTACCAAGCACAATCAGAGCGTTATAGAAGTTGCCATGCTCCAGCCCCGGAATCCCAGTAATAATCGCACTGTTATTCAGATTGGCGGCGCGGTTACTGTTATCAAGAAACTCTTGGGTATCCAGCTCTAACGATGGCACCGCTGCTTCGGGCCAAATGACGATATCGCTATCAGCAAAATGTGGTCGAGTCAGATCGATATATTTGAGTAAGGTGGGCCACAACGCTTCTGGATCCCACTTCATGCTTTGTGGAATGTTGCCTTGCACCAGCGCCACATTGACCGTTTCACCATTGCGTTTGATGGGATTGTAGTAGGGCGTAATAAACACGCCCACCGCTAACACCAACAACCAAATAGGCAAGCTGAAAAAGCGTTTCAATGCCAGCAAACACAACGCGCCAGCAACGCTGACCACAATGAAACTAATGCCTAAGGTGCCAATATCGGCCGCCAATGGCCGCAGTGGTCCTTCGGCTTGACTGTAACCCAGCCACAACCACGGGAAGCCGGTGAGCACCCAACCGCGAGCCCATTCGGCAATTACCCATAAGGCAGGGAATAGAAAACACAGGTTCCAGAGCGGCGCTTTAGGGCTTTTGAGTTTGCTATAACACCAACCGGCTAACGCTGGAAATAATGCTAAATACGCGCAAAGTAGCGCCATCAGTAAAATGGCGACTGCCAGCGGTAATTCGCCATAGCGCACCATGCTAACGTGCACCCAACTGATGCCGGTAGCAAAGCTGCCAAAACCGAACCACCACCACAGCTTAGTGGCTGACAGCGGCAGTTTTTCGCCACACCACATGGCAACAGCCAATGCGACGGGTAATAACGGCCAGATATTGTATGGAGCAAAAGAGAGGGCTGTTAACGCGCCGAGTGCAAACATCAGCGCGTAACAGAATGCGGTTTTACCGCGGGTGAGAGCTTTTGACGGCACTATTCATTACTACTTTCTGGTTCATCCTGATCGGGGAGTTTAACCCGTAACTGGATCAATCGGCGAGTGTCAGCATTGATCACTTTGAATTCGTAACCACCGATGGTGATTTTTTCGTTACGCTCCGGCAGTCGACCAAAGGCATGACTGACCAAACCACCGACAGTATCAAACTCTTCATCGCTGAAATTACAACCAAAATGGTCGTTAAAATCATCGATTGGTGTGAGTGCTTTCACCATGAACACACGGCCACCGACTTTACGGATATCGGCTTCATTTTCCGAGTCATGGTCGAATTCATCTTCAATCTCGCCGACGATCTCTTCCAGAATATCCTCAATGGTCACCAGACCCGATACACCGCCGTATTCATCGACCACAATCGCCATGTGGTAGCGTTGTGAGCGAAACTCTTTCAGCAGTACGTCAACCCGTTTACTTTCAGGCACAACCACCGCAGGGCGGATGATTTGTTCCAATGAGAAAGGTTCATCGTTGTTATTAAAGCCATAAGGGATCAGATCTTTGGCCAGCAAAATGCCTTCGATATGGTCTTTGTCTTCATTCACAACCGGAAAACGCGAATGTGCGGAGGTGATGACGGTGTTAAGCACTTCTTCGACACCGTCAGTGTATTGAATAGCTACAATTTGTGAGCGTGGGATCATGATATCCCGTACGCGTAAATCCGAGACTTCCAGGACACCTTTGATCATCTCGCTAGTGTCTTCGGTAATGAGGTCACGCTGTTCAGCGTCTTGGATTACCTCAACCAGTTCTTCACGGTTCTGGGGTTCGCCCTGAAACAACTGGCTCACAATATCTAGCCAGCCCTTCTTTTGGGCGTTCGTACTCGGGGGGGTGTCGTCACTCATAGCGGTTCCTGTGCCTGACTTGCAGACAACTATTGCTCCTTGTAGGGGTCAGTAAAACCAAGGCTTTCAATTAGTTGGGTCTCAATGGACTCCATTTCTTCAGCCTCTTCGTCTTCAATATGATCATAACCTAGCAGATGCAGGCATCCATGCACAACCATATGTGCCCAATGGGCTTGCAACGGTTTGCCTTGTTCAGCGGCTTCTTGTTCAACCACCGGCACACAAATCACCAAGTCGCCGAGCAGTGGCAGGTCGATGCCAGGCGGGGCCTCAAACGGAAAAGACAGCACATTGGTTGGTTTATCTTTACCGCGATATTCGTGGTTCAGCTGTTGGCTTTCAGCTTCATCAACTAAGCGAATGGTCATTTCGGCCACTGGCATGGCATTGCCGATGGCGAGGGTGGCCCAACGCTCAAAATCCGCTTGTTGCGGCAGGTTTGTGGCCTCAGTGGCAATTTGTAAATCTAAATCGAGCTCAAGACTCATGATGCTGGGGTTCCATTACCGCGTCACGTTGCTCACGCGCTCTTTCGCGGGCAGCTTTGGTGGCTTGTTCAAGTTGTTCGTGTTTTTCGTAGGCTTCCACAATTCTTGCTACAACGGGGTGACGTACCACGTCTTTCGCTTGGAAGAAGTTAAAGCTGATTTCATCCACTTCTGACAACACTTCGATACAGTGGCGCAGTCCCGATTTAACGTGTTTCGGTAAGTCGATCTGGGTGATGTCACCGGTAATCACCGCTTTGGAATTAAAGCCAATCCGAGTGAGGAACATTTTCATCTGTTCAACGGTGGTGTTTTGGCTTTCATCCAAAATAATGAACGCGTCGTTAAGTGTACGGCCACGCATATAGGCCAGTGGCGCAATCTCAATCACGCTTTTCTCAATCAATCGTTCAACCTTTTCAAAGCCGAGCATTTCAAATAACGCGTCATACAGTGGGCGCAGATAGGGGTCGACCTTCTGACTTAAGTCACCGGGCAAGAACCCGAGCTTTTCACCTGCTTCAACCGCTGGACGAGTCAACAGAATACGGCGAATCTCTTGGCGTTCGAGCGCATCCACTGCTGCGGCCACCGCCAGATAGGTTTTCCCGGTACCAGCCGGGCCAATACCAAAACTGATGTCGTGTCGCACAATATTGCTCACGTATTGAGTTTGGTTTGGGTTGCGCGGCTTAATCACCCCTTTACGGGTTTTAATGAAGTGTTCTTTCGGCTGTTCGCTGTCGTCATCGGCTTCGATAGACACCGCTTCTTGAATCGCGATATGAACTTTTTCCGGCTCAAGATCGGGCGTGCTGCCTTTCATCGGCGCGGTTTCAACATAAAGGGTTTTCAGCAGGTTGCTGGCCGTTAAGCAGCCCTGAGCTTGACCGACAATGCGAAAGTGATTGTTGCGATAGCTGATTTCGACGCCGATACGACGTTCGAGTTGTTTGATGTTGTCATCAAAAGGACCACAGAGAGATGCCAGGCGGCGAGTGTCTGCCGGTTCCAAATAGAGGTCCATTGCAGTCAGTTTGTTGGACAAAAATAACTCCGAAAATTACTACAAGGTAAAAATTCAGTTTACGAGCCTATGGCGCGAATTGCCATTGAAAAAGTGTGTCGTAAAAAGTTGAAAGGCGACTTTCGCCGCCTTTTTTCGTATCGCTTATGGCGTGTAGGTGCCAACGCCCAGCGTATCTTCTTTCTGATGTTTAGTCACAATATCGATTGGACGCAGATTTTTGCGCAGATCCATCTCATCTTCGCCGCGAATAAACTTGCCGCGCAGTGAGTTGGTGTACACGTCCATAATCTCTACGTCGACAAATTTGCCGATATGCTGTGGTTGACCTTCAAAGTTCACCACACGATTGTTTTCGGTACGGCCACGCAGTTCCATTGGATTTTTCACCGATGGGCCTTCTACCAAAATACGTTGTACGGTGCCGAGCATTTGGCGGCTGTAACGCATCGCTTGGTGGGTAATGGTGTCTTGTAGACGTGCCAAACGCTGCTTTTTCTCTTCTAAATCGACATCATCTGGCAGGTCAGCCGCAGGCGTACCCGGGCGCGCGCTGTAGATAAAGCTGAAGCTATGGTCAAAGTTCACTTCTTCAATCAGCTTCATGGTGTCTTCAAAGTCTTCTGCGGTTTCACCTGGGAAGCCAACAATAAAGTCAGAGCTGATTTGAATATCAGGGCGCGCTTTGCGCAGACGACGGATAATCGACTTATATTCAATCGCCATGTGGCCACGTTTCATCTGGGTCAGAATACGGTCTGAGCCTGATTGCACCGGCAAGTGCAGGAAGCTGACCAACTCAGGCGTATCTTCGTAAACATCGATGATATCTTGAGTAAATTCAATCGGGTGACTGGTAGTAAAACGCAGACGGTCGATGCCATCAATGGCGGCGATGTAACGCAGCAATTCGGCAAAGCTACAGATTTCGCCATCATGTTTCGCACCGCGATAGGCGTTGACGTTTTGCCCCAAAAGGTTAACTTCACGTACGCCTTGCTCAGCCAGCTGCGCCACTTCCAAAATCACGTCATCCAGTGGACGGCTGACTTCTTCACCGCGAGTGTAAGGCACTACGCAGAATGAGCAGTATTTGCTGCAGCCTTCCATGATCGATACAAACGCCGTAGGGCCTTCAGCACGAGGCTCAGGCAGACGGTCGAATTTCTCGATTTCAGGGAAGCTCACATCGATTACCGCTTTATCACCGTTTTTCACCTGATTAATCATCTCAGGCAGACGGTGCAGGGTTTGCGGGCCAAACACGATATCAACACATTGAGCGCGTTCTTTAATGGCTTTGCCTTCTTGCGAAGCCACGCAACCACCTACGCCAATGATCAAATCTGGGTTTTTATCCTTGAGGTTTTTCCAGCGCCCTAGCTGATGAAACACTTTCTCCTGCGCCTTTTCACGAATCGAGCAGGTGTTCAACAACAGCACGTCAGCTTCTTCAGCCTCTTCTGTCAGGCTGTAGCCTTGGAATTCGTTTAATAGGTCGGCCATCTTTGCTGAGTCATACTCATTCATCTGACAGCCCCAAGTTTTAATATGGAGTTTTTTACTCATCAGTTTTGCCGCGCTCTCACATACCACATAGGAAAAATAGCGCGCTATTTTACCTGCGAAGCTGCAAGCATGCCAATACTCAGTGCGGGTAAAGCAAAAAATAACCATGGCTAGTGCAGCGTGGTCAAGATAATCCTACATAAAAATAATGGCTTAGCTACTTTTATCGCTCTCTTGAAACGCACTAAACCAACTCAGTTTGTTGGCCAATTGCAGTCAAAGTTGCGTCGGTGTTTACGCGGAATAGCCACAATTCATTCTCTGCAAGCTTTCCGTGAAATGTTGATTTACGGCATAATGCGCACCACATTCGTCGGTTATAGTGGTGCCTTTCTGATTTAACCCGCTCACTGCTTTGTTAAGGTTAACGCCTTATGATTCAGGCAGTAATCGCTTTTAGCCGTTCTCTAGTGACTGATAAGAAACGGCAGCATAAGCTGAGTCAGCGGCAAGCGAATCATCGCAGTGTTGGCCGCCTTTATTCGCCATTAAGGTGCGAGTAAGTGGGTTATCGTCGCGCTTTGCTCGGTGGGAACAAAGCCCACTATGTTGCGCGATGTCAGACCTCGCTCGATGAACCATTTATAAATAAAGCAATAGCAGTTAGCGAGTTTGGGCTGATTGTGCGCTGTAGGAATATCAATACGTGACAAAACAACATATTCAGCACGATGTGGTTATTATCGGCGGCGGTATGGTCGGCGCCGCTACTGCTATCGGTCTTGCGCAATTGGGGCTTTCCATTGCGGTGGTCGAATCTCGTCAGCCTCAAGCCTATGATCCTGACCAGCCTATTGATGTGCGGGTGTCTGCGATCAGTGTCGCTTCGGAAAACCTGTTAGCCAGATTAGGTGCATTGGATAGCTTGTGGCAGATGCGTAGCGTGCCTTATCGCGGGCTGGAAACATGGGAGATGGACGGGTTTATTACCCAGTTTGCAGCGCAGCAGCTAAACATGTCTCATCTTGGCCACATTGTCGAAAACCGTTTGGTGCAGTTAGCCTTGTGGCAACAGTTTTGCCAGTATGACAATCTGCATTGTTATTGCCCAGCAAAAGTGGCGCGTTTGGTCCGCGCAACGAACGGCATTGAAGTGAGTTTAGATAACGGCCAAGTCCTCGATGCGCGTTTGCTGGTAGGCGCTGACGGCGCCAACTCAATGGTACGCCAGTGGGCAGGCATTGGCGTGACCGGCTGGGATTATCGCCAAGCTTGTATGTTAATTAACATTGCCACTGAAGCTGACGAGCAAGATGTGACTTGGCAGCAGTTTACTCCCAAAGGCCCACGTTCATTATTGCCACTGCCGGGCAAAAATGCCTCGTTAGTCTGGTACGACGATGCCCATACCATTCGTGATTTAATGCAGCTGAGTAATAAGCAACTGAAACAAGCCATTGACCAACATTTTCCTGAGCGTCTCGACCGCAATTTTGAAGTGGTGGAACGTGGTAGTTTTCCGTTAACGCGCCGCCATGCAAAACAGTACCACAAAGATCATCTGGTGATTTTGGGGGATGCGGCTCATACCATTAACCCATTAGCGGGGCAGGGCGTTAACCTAGGTTTTAAAGATGTTGATGCGCTAATTCAGGTGATTGCTGCCGCGCAGCAAAGCGAACATCACTGGTGGAGCAAGCCGGTGTTGCAGCAATACCAACGTAAGCGTTGGTTTGATAATCAGCTGATGATGACAGGTATGGATCTGTTCTATGCGGGCTTCAGTAATGACTTACTGCCACTCAAATTAGTACGCAATGTGGGCTTAAAGCTGGCCAACTATAACAACCCAGTGAAGCAGCAAGTGCTGAAATATGCCCTAGGGCTGCAATAATCGCGTTAGCGATGATTTGTTGTTCTTTTGATTAGAGTGTTAAAATGCCGCGTTTTCCAATCCGCGGCATTTTTATTGATGCACTGCCGCGACGATTTGCGGCATTTTCATGAATGCCAAGTAGTGAAGATACAAATTCCATGACAGATATTAAGCTGGTAGTCGGATTAGGTAATCCCGGCGCCGAATATGAACAAACGCGGCATAACGCAGGGGTTTGGTATGTTGAACAGCTGGCCCGCCATTATGGTGCTACGCTGGTACCAGACAGCAAATATTTTGGTCTCAGTGCACGAGTAATCGTCAAAGGCCGTGATGTACGTTTGTTAGTACCTACTACCTTTATGAACCTTAGTGGTAAATCGGTATCAGCGCTGGCGAATTTCTTCAAGATTGAACCGCAGCAGATATTAGTGGCTCATGACGAGTTGGACATGCCGCCGGGCGTGGCAAAGTTCAAACTCGGCGGTGGTCATGGTGGCCATAACGGCTTGAAAGATATCATTGCCAAAATGGGCAACTGCAAAGATTTTTACCGTCTACGGATTGGCATTGGCCATCCCGGCGACAAAAGTAAGGTGAGTGGTTACGTACTGGGTAAGGCGCCACAAACTGAGCAACAGCTGATCGATGCCACCGTAGATGAAGCGGTTCGTGCCACCGATATTTTGCTGACAGATGATTTAACGAAAGCCATGAATCGCTTACACGCGTTTAAGGCTGAATGATTTTATAGCCGGTTAGCCGCCGGAATTTGAATGAAAAAAGGGTAATCACATGGGTTTTAAATGCGGCATCGTTGGTTTGCCAAACGTCGGTAAGTCGACTCTGTTTAACGCGTTAACGAAAGCGGGCATCGAAGCAGCCAACTTTCCATTTTGTACTATCGAGCCAAACACTGGCGTAGTGCCAGTACCAGACCCACGTTTGGATATACTGGCTGAGATCGTCAAACCTGAACGCGTACTGCCAACCACCATGGAATTTGTGGATATTGCCGGTTTGGTTGCTGGTGCATCTAAGGGTGAAGGTCTGGGCAACAAGTTCTTGGCTAACATTCGTGAAACTGATGCTATTGGTCACGTAGTGCGTTGCTTTGAGAACGACAACATTGTGCACGTGGCTAACAAAGTCAACCCAGCAAGCGACATCGAAGTGATCAACACTGAGTTGGCCTTGGCTGACTTGGACAGCTGCGAACGCGCCATCACCCGTCAGCAGAAGCGTGCTAAAGGCGGTGATAAAGATGCCAAGTTCGAAGTAGAAGTACTAGAAAAACTCAAGCCAGTGCTCGATGAAGGCAAAATGCTGCGTACGCTGGACCTGAGCAAAGAAGAGTTAGAAGCAGTTGCTTACCTGAACTTCTTAACCCTCAAACCCACCATGTTTATCGCCAACGTGTCTGAAGACGGTTTTGAGAACAACCCGCATCTGGACACAGTACGTGCCATTGCCGCCGAAGAAAACGCCATTGTTGTGCCGGTATGTGCCGCAATTGAATCTGAATTGGCTGAGATGGACGCAGAAGAGCGTGATGAGTTTATGGCGGATCTGGGCCTAGACGAACCAGGTCTTGACCGTGTGATCCGTGCCGGTTACGAATTGTTGAACCTGCAAACCTACTTCACCGCAGGCGTTAAAGAAGTGCGCGCATGGACTGTGCCTGTTGGTGCATCAGCGCCACAAGCGGCGGGTAAAATCCACACCGACTTCGAACGTGGCTTTATTCGTGCCCAAGTAATGTCTTACGACGATTTCGTGCAATTCAAGGGCGAGGCTGGTGCAAAAGAGGCTGGCAAGTTGCGTGTTGAAGGTAAAACTTATATCGTCAAAGACGGCGATGTAATGCATTTCTTGTTTAACGTTTAATCGCGTATTGTGGCTGCAGCGGTCGTTTGGCCGCTGAATTAAGCCTTGTTTGAACAATGGTTACCCACTTTGGTGAGTTTATAGCCGAACGGTGTTAAAGCTGTGATTCTTACTAAAAAAGCTGTTGACCTGTTTCAGACGAATAAGCATAATACGCCCCGTTCTCTCGGGAGAGAGACGGAAAAGATTTAGTGGCAATGTAGCTCAGCTGGTTAGAGCACAGCACTCATAATGCTGGGGTCGCAGGTTCAAGTCCCGCCATTGCTACCATCCTTCTTAGGATGTCATCATCTCGATGCGGGAGTGGTGAAATTGGTAGACACGCCAGATTTAGGTTCTGGTGCCGCAAGGTGTGAGAGTTCAAGTCTCTCCTCCCGTACCATTTTCGAGTGATGAGCTAAACTTTTTAAGTTGTTGGGGTATCGCCAAGCGGTAAGGCACCGGTTTTTGATACCGGCATCCCCTGGTTCGAATCCAGGTACCCCAGCCATCTCCCCGCAATCCTTATTGGGGTATCGCCAAGCGGTAAGGCACCGGTTTTTGATACCGGCATTCCCTGGTTCGAATCCAGGTACCCCAGCCATTGTGGCAATGTAGCTCAGCTGGTTAGAGCACAGCACTCATAATGCTGGGGTCGCAGGTTCAAGTCCCGCCATTGCTACCATTTAATTTGCGTGAAAATAACATCCTTGATGTTACTTCAGTTGGGGTATCGCCAAGCGGTAAGGCACCGGTTTTTGATACCGGCATCCCCTGGTTCGAATCCAGGTACCCCAGCCATTTTCTCTTCTTGTTTTAAATTCCCATTTAGTTTGTTTTAGTTCTGCGTTTGATAGCGTGGTTTTCGTGTTTCTGCGTTTTGTACTTTTAGCGCTGCCATGATTTATCGCTACGCAATTGCATTTATGGCTGACAGTCATTGCAACCAGCGGTTGCGAAAGCTTGATGGCTTCGCCATACCAAGCTGCGCTTGGCAGAAATCACTGCGTGATTGCAAACTGCGTTTGCCAAAGTCGTGGAACTACTCGTTCCACACCAGAGCCAAAGGGCGATGCTCGTCCCTCGCCCTTTGGAAACCCGACGACGCCCCACGTCGCGAAACGCTACGGCGCTTCTGGTTTGCCATTTTCGCAAATCGCCGCCAACTCGGAATCCATTCCTCGGCGCGGCTTCTTCGACATCCTGTCTCGATTGCTCAACGGCTGCCCAACGCTCCTTCGCCGCGCCAAGGGAAATCGGTGCTGCATTCAGATTGAAGATGTTGATTAACTTGGCTAAATCTATTGTGTTAAATTGCATGTCCGCATAAATTAAGCGGTGAAAGTAACTAACTGTAAAATCAAGTGGATAAACAAATTGAGGCACTAGTTCCATGTTCAGTTGCTGCGTGGTCTATTTCGCTGACATTGGGCTGACCATCGAAAAAGGGCCACTCTGATTTGTGTCAGATTGTGATATTAGTAATGTTGTATTCTAACTAGTAGTCTTTTGAATCATATTGTTGGGAGGCGTTATCGACATTTCATCCGAAACTATATCGATTATAGCGGCGCTAATTTCAGGTTTATCGGCTTTGTACGCCCGTTGGGCAGTAAATGAGTCTAAAAAAGCCAACGAGCTAAATCGATTTAAAGCGCTTCTTGATTTAAAAGCTGGATACCTAAATGAGATGAATCAGCAATTGAAAGCTGCAAAAGATTGGGGACTTAATGATAGCTTTACTCAAGCTTGCCGCGAAAAATATGCAGAGGTCGATTCTAAGTATCGTGAAGTTTGTAGCGAGATCGATAAATTCCACATTAGCTTGGTAAACAACAAGCAATAAAAAACGCACCCTTGGGTGCGTTTTTTGTCTCAATCAAGCAAGCGCTTATTGATGGAACATCGCTGAGATTGACTCTTCGTTGCTCACGCGGCGAATAGCTTCTGCCAGTACGCCTGACATGGTCAATTGGGTGACGCGACCTGAAGCTTGCATTTCAGCACTCAATGGGATGGTGTCAGTGATGATCACTTCATCAATCATTGATTCTTTGATGTTGGTTGGTGCGTTACCAGAGAACACTGGGTGTGTTGCGTAAGCAAACACGCGGTTAGCGCCATGGGCTTTCAGTGCTTCAGCGGCTTTACAAAGTGTACCGCCGGTATCGATCATATCGTCAACGATGATACAGTCACGGCCTTCAACATCACCGATGATGTGCATAACTTGCGCAACGTTCGCTTGTGGACGACGTTTGTCGATGATCGCTAAGTCTGAATCATCCATCAGTTTCGCAACAGCACGGGCACGTACTACGCCGCCGATGTCTGGAGAAACAACCACTGGATTTTCAAACTTCTTAGACAGCATGTGTTCTAGCAGCACTGGGCTACCGAAAACGTTGTCTACTGGCACATCAAAGAAGCCTTGGATCTGCTCTGCGTGCAGGTCACAGGTCAGTACGCGGTCAACACCTACGCTAGACAGGAAGTCAGCCACTACTTTTGCAGTGATAGGTACACGAGCACTACGCACGCGACGGTCCTGACGAGCATAACCGAAGTAAGGGATTACGGCGGTGATACGACCTGCCGAAGCACGACGCAGGGCATCAACCATAACCACCAATTCCATCAGGTTATCATTGGTAGGAGCACAGGTGGATTGGATAATGAACACATCCGCACCACGTACATTTTCATTAATCTGTACGCTGATTTCACCATCGCTGAAACGGCCAACCGTGGCGTCTCCAAGCTTACAAAAAAGACGATCTGCGATCTTCTTGGCGAGACTGGGGGTGGCATTCCCAGCAAAGAGCTTAATGTCGGGCACTTTAGGAACCTCGGGCGTTTGCTTTGTATAAGAACTGGGGGATAAAGTGACGCGCTTTATCCCTGAAGGAATCGGTTTAGAGTTCGCCTAAGCGGCTCATTAACGGGGAACGATTCAACCCCTTGGCAACAAATCCACGCAGGGTGGATGGCATTTGCTTAAAACAGCTTCGTGCTTGCTGCTCGTTGTCAAATTGACCAAATACACAGGCACCGGTACCGGTCATTCTAGACGGCGCATATTCTATCAGCCACGCCAGCGCATTGGCAACTTGCGAAAACTGCTCTGTGACCAATTTCTGACAGTCATTTTTCCATTCCGAGGACAATAAATCACACAATTGCAGTTTCGGCGTATCCCTTGGTAACGCTGGATGTTGAAATACTTCGGCGGTGGAAACATGCGCATCGGGCGCAATTACCACATACCAGTGTTCATCTAAATCGACAGGTTGTAATTTTTCCCCGACACCTTCGGCAAACGCTGCATGACCGCGAATAAACACCGGCACATCAGCGCCGAGCTTAAGGCCGAGCGCGGCCAATTCGTCTACTGATAAGCCACATTGCCATAAGGCATTGAGCGCCACTAACGTGGTGGCCGCATCGGATGAGCCACCGCCTAAGCCGCCACCCATTGGCAGTTGTTTATCGAGCCAAATCTCCGCGCCTTGCTGGCAGTCAGCCGCTTGTTGTAGTGCTTTGGCGGCTTTCACAATCAAGTTGTCTTCGGCGGCAACATCCATAGCGATATTGCTACGCAGCACAATCTCAGGTTTGGCGGTGACTTTCACATCAAGCCAATCGCCAAAATCGACAAACTGAAACAGGGTTTGCAGTTCGTGATAGCCATCGGCGCGACGGCCGTTGACGTGCAGAAAAAGGTTAAGCTTTGCTGGTGCTGGCCAGCCTAAAGATACAGTGTTGTCGCTCATTTAGCGGTTCCTTGCGGACGTTTTTCGGTAAGCGCTTGCCATTCATTCAGTTGAATTTTTAGCGAAAGCTCACCGCGTTCTAATGTCAGTAAGCGTGGTAATTGGTTGCTCTGTAATGTTTGCCAACTTTTATAGTCAATCTGCCACGGGGGTAATTGTCTGGCATCTTGCAACTTTTGCGGCAAGCCTTGCGCATCGGTTTTGATGATTGTGGCGTTGCCCGGCAGCCCCACAATCCACTGCGGCAGTTGGCTAATGGGGATTTGCCAGCCGCTTAGATGCTGTAGCAGCTCAGTGGCGTTAGCGCCTTGATAAGTGTTGCCGTCCACTTCAAGTGTCGCTGAGCGATTGTTCGACGTGAGCAGCATTAACGTGGAACCAATCATACTGGTCAGCCGCAGCTCTTCCGATTCAGGCGTATGTAACCAATAGAGGTTGGTACTGAATTTTTGTTCAGGGGTTTTGACCGCGATTTTGCCTTTTAACTCCCATGCTTTGGCTTGGCTCACCTGCGTCACTTGGGTGGGTTGCCACGCGCTTGGTGGCGTAATGCCACAGCCGCTCAATAACCAACTGCTCACGATTAGTACCGTTAGCTTGGTAAGAATATTGGAGATTGCTAATTTTGTGAGAGGCTTCAAATTAATCGTCGCTGATTCAAATTTTGATGGTGACTATGATACGAGCCCTTTGCGTTCCGAAACAACATATGTCTAAATGCGGCTCAATCAGCTTTTGCTGTTATTGAATTGAATTTGAGCAAGTATTGGTAAATAAACAAGATTAAAAGAGTTAAATAGACTTTTTTTATCTTTATTCGGTTTTGTTAAGCGTATTCTGTTTTTAGATTTGTCGATTCAGTAGAATGTTCGCATACAGATAGAATGACGCTAAGAGTCCAGAACGAGTCAGATGAGCCTAGTAGCAATTGGTATTAACCACAGAACTGCCACTGTTGACTTGCGCGAGAAAGTCGCCTTTTCCCCAGATACTATTCATGAAGCGATGAAGAGTCTTGCGCAGCAAGCGGGCAGTGGTGAAGCAGTGATCGTGTCTACCTGCAACAGAACAGAACTTTACTGTAACACTGAAAATGCTCAGCAAGTCGTGCAATGGTTAGAGCAGTATCATGCACTCAACCATGACGAGGTTGCCCCATGCCTTTACCAACATGAAGGCCAAAAAGCGGTTCAACATCTGATGCGCGTTGCATCAGGGTTAGATTCACTAGTACTCGGTGAACCGCAAATTTTAGGGCAGGTGAAGCAGGCATTTTCAAAAGCGAAAGAGTCTGGCACTGTTGCTGCGACCATGGATCGCCTGTTCCAAAACACCTTCTCCGTTGCCAAAAAAGTCCGCACTGAAACCGAAATCGGTTCTTCTGCTGTGTCGGTGGCGTTTGCCGCCGTGGTGATGGCGAAACAGATTTTCTCTTCCTTGAGCAACACTAAGGTGCTGTTGGTGGGTGCCGGTGAAACCATCGAGTTGGTGGCGCGTCACCTCAAAGAAAACGGCGTAGCCGCAATGGTGGTGGCAAACCGTACGCTTTCACGCGCTCAAGCCATGTGTGAAGAGTTCAACGCTCAAGCAATTACGCTAGAACAGATCCCAGACTATCTGCCAAAAGCCGATATCGTGATATCCTCTACCGCCAGCCCACTGCCGATACTTGGTAAAGGCATGGTGGAAAAAGCGCTGAAGCAGCGCCGCCATCAACCTATGTTGCTGGTTGATATTGCGGTACCTCGGGATATAGAAGCAGAAGTCGCAGACTTAGATGACGCTTATCTGTACACCGTGGACGATCTGCAAAGCATCGTGGAACAGAATATGGCTTCACGCCGTGAAGCCGCCGAAGAAGCGGAACTTATTACTGAAGAGCAATCTCACGAGTTTATGAAGTGGGTGCGCTCATTAGAGTCTGTCGACAGCATTCGTGAATATCGTACCCATTCCAATGAGATTAAAGATGAACTGTTGGAACGGGCGCTACACAAATTAACGCAGGGCAGTAATGCAGAGGAAGTGCTTCGTGAATTGGCTAATCGCCTGACGAACAAACTTATTCATGCGCCAACACAAGCGTTAACCGTAGCCAGTCGCCACGGCGATCTCAATGCACTTGGACAACTAAGAACCGCGCTCGGCTTAGATAAAGACTAAGGTTAGCGAGCTAAATGAAGGATTCCGTCATCCGCAAGCTGGAAGGCTTAGCGGAGCGTTATGAAGAAGTGCAGGCGTTGCTGAGCGATGCTGGCGTTATCTCTGATCAAGACAGATTTCGTGGTCTGTCCAAAGAATATGCACAACTCGAAGATGTCGTGAAGGGTTTTAGCGCGTTTAAGCAAGCACAAGCTGACTTAGAAACCGCTGAAGAGATGCTTCATGAAGATGATCCTGAGCTGAAAGAGATGGCTCAGGATGAGTTGAAAGCTGCCAAACAGACGCTTGAGCGTCTTGAAGGCGAGCTACAAATCCTGTTGTTACCTAAAGATCCTAACGACGAAACCAACGCCTTTTTGGAAATCCGTGCCGGAGCTGGTGGCGATGAAGCCGCGATTTTCGCGGGTGATCTGTTCCGTATGTACAGCCGTTATGCTGAAGCGCGTCGTTGGCAAGTCGAAGTCGTCAGCTCAAACGAAGGCGAGCATGGCGGTTTCAAAGAAGTCATTGCCCGCGTAGTGGGTGATGGCGTCTATGGCCGGTTGAAGTTTGAATCTGGCGGTCATCGTGTCCAACGCGTACCAGAAACTGAATCTCAAGGCCGTGTGCACACCTCCGCATGTACTGTAGCGGTCATGCACGAGGTGCCAGAAGCCGCGGCGGTTGAAATCAACCCAGCAGATCTGCGTATTGATACCTTCCGCTCCTCTGGTGCGGGTGGTCAGCACGTTAACAAAACCGATTCTGCTATCCGTATTACCCACTTACCTACCGGCTTGGTGGTGGAGTGTCAGGACGAGCGTTCACAGCACAAAAACAAGGCGCGCGCCTTGAGCGTGTTGGCTGCGCGTTTGCAAGCCGCTGAAGATGAAAAACGCCGCAGTGCTGAGGAATCTACTCGCCGTTCATTGGTGGGCAGTGGTGACCGCTCGGAACGTATTCGTACTTATAACTTCCCGCAAGGACGTTGTAGCGAACACCGTATCAACCTCACCCTGTATCGCCTTAATGAAATCATGGAAGGTGACTTGGATCAGTTGATTGATCCATTGCTTCAGGAGTATCAGGCGGATCAACTCGCCGCGCTCGCTGATGACTAAGGAGTGATAGGCATGAACAAACTCACGATTGGCGAGGCCGTTAAATGGGCGGTGGCACAACTGGCCACCAGTTCAGAGTCGGCGCAAATCGACGCAGAAGTATTACTGCTGCATTGCCTCGGCAAAGCGCGCAGTTTCATCTACAGTTGGCCGGAGCGGCCACTGAGTGAAGAACAACAGCGGCAATTTGAAGCCTTAGTTGGCCGTCGCGCCAAGGGGACGCCAGTGGCGCACATCCTCGGTGAGCGTGAGTTTTGGTCTTTGCCATTTATGGTCAACGATTCTACCTTGATCCCCCGCGCGGATACCGAGATCTTGGTAGAAACCGCATTGAATCTCAATCTTCCCGCCGCTACTCAAGCACTTGACTTAGGCACGGGCACGGGGGCGATTGCCTTGGCATTAGCCCACGAGCGTCCACAGTGGCAGATGACCGCCGTGGATAAAGTGGCTGATGCCGTTGCGCTGGCTCAGGCCAACCGCGAGCGGCTCAAGTTACCGCAGGTTGAAATTCTGCAGAGTGATTGGTTCAGTGCTGTCAGTGGCCGTAAATTCGATCTGATTGTGTCTAATCCGCCTTATATTGCTGAGGCAGATGAGCATTTGGATGCTGGTGATGTGCGCTTTGAGCCGCGTTCAGCGTTGACTGCCGCCAATGATGGATTTGCTGACCTGTTCCATATTGCCGAACATGCACGGCAGTATCTGCATCAAGGCGGTTATATCCTGTTGGAGCACGGCTACACCCAAGGCCCAACGGTGCGGGCTGAATTGCAGCGTTTAGGTTATCAAAACGTTGCAACCGTGCGTGACTTTGGCTCCAACGAGCGTTGTTCGCTGGGAACTTGGCTCGGTTAACACTGCTCAATCACTTGAAAGTTGCTGCTTTTATCCCCAGATCACCACTATGGCGCAATCCATCTTCGCTATCCGGTTGGAGAGCCACTGCGCCATAGGTTACACTGTCGCCTTTGATCTCGACGGCGAAATTTCATGGATAATATGTACACGATTTACACCGCAGTTAAGCATTTTCATCTACTGATGATTGGCCTAAGTGTGATGTTGTTTATTGCGCGCTTTGGCATGAAGCTAAAAGGTTCTGCGTTACTGCAAAAGAAGTGGTTGCGTATTGCACCGCACGCAATTGACACCTTGTTGTTACTCTCCGGGATTTCGCTCAGCGTTATCATCAGCCAATACCCCTTCGTTGACGGTTGGATTACTGAAAAGCTGGTGGCAGTGATTGCATATATCGTGCTGGCGGCTATCGCAATGAAGGCCAATCGCGGCACCATGTTCCGCATTTTTGCTTTTGTTGGTGCCTTGGGCTGGTTGGCGTTTGCGGCCAAGTTAGCCGTGCTAAAACGGGTGGTATTTTTCTAAGTGATGAAAAAATTTTCCTTTAATGACAAATCATTGACCTTACCAGATAGTGCGTTTGAACTGGTTGAACACTTAGGGTTTAACTCAGTAAAACAGGCACAATGGGCGTGGTTTGAGTTATCGGGTGCTGTTGTCAGTCATTATCTGGCCGATGAAGCGCAGCGCCTGCAAGCGCTGTTGAATTTCTTTTATAAAGAGCGTGGTTTTAAAGCGGCGGATGAGTATTTCTCCATCGCTGCCGCCGACTTAGGCATGTGCTTTATGCTGCGGCGCGGTAACTCCACCACCTTAGCAACGGCGTTGATGCTGTTAGCGCGGCAACTCGATTTGCCGATGCAGTTGTTGTTGCTGCCGGGCACTACGGTGATTGCGTGCGAGTCAGCAGGCGAGTTTCGTTATATTGACCCGCTCACCGGCAACTTTTTGTCGCGTCATCATCTGCACGCGTTAGTCAAAGGTGAACTCGGTAATGCTGCGCCATTTAAAGCACGTTATCTCAAGCCCGGCAGTAATAAACTCATATTGATGCGGATGATGAGCGAGCTAAAAGCCGCGTGTGTGTTGACCCATGAATTTGAAGCGGCAATGGAATGCTGTAATTTGATGCTGGAATGGTTCCCTGATGAGCTAAATCTGCATCGTGAGCGAGCCTTTATTGCCCATCAGCTGGGCGCGATTCATGTGGCAACCGCTGATTTACAATTTTTTATTGATAACAATCCCCACGATCCTATGGTGGAATTGGTGAAGATGCAGCTGCGCGAACTCGGTGAGGAGTCGCAGACCTTTCACTGATCCTTCAGCTGGTTAGGGGGAGTAGACTTCTGGGAGAACCCTTGTTTATGACGACCGCTCTGGTTACCAACGACGCTACGGCGCTGGGCTTGCTGGCCGCCATATTAGGATTTGTGTTTTACACCAACAGCAGTGAACATCCATTTTGGCAGAAGTTTTACCGCTTTGTGCCAGCGCTGTTGTTGTGTTACTTCATTCCTTCACTGTTAAACACCTTTGGTATTGTCGATGGCCATGAATCAAAATTGTATTTTGTGGCCTCACGCTATCTGCTTCCTGCTTGTTTGGTGCTATTGATTCTCAGTGTGGATTTAAAAGCGATTTTAAGTCTCGGCCCCAAAGCATTAATGATGTTTTTGACCGGTACCTTGGGCATCGTCATCGGCGGGCCGATTGCGCTACTGATTATGTCGGCGATTGATCCATCGTTAACAGGCAACCACGGTCCGGATGCGGTGTGGCGCGGCATGACCACTCTGGCGGGCAGCTGGATTGGCGGTGGTGCCAACCAAGCGGCAATGAAAGAAGTGTATGACGTGGGTGGCAACATCTTCTCGGTGATGGTGACCGTCGATGTGATTGTTGCCAACATCTGGATGGCAGTGTTGCTGTTCCTCGCGTCAAACGCGAAGAAGATTGATACCGCAACCGGTGCGGATACTTCGGCGATTGATAGCCTGCGTGAAAAAGTCGAAAAATATCACGCGGAAAATGCCCGTATTCCGAGCTTGCGTGACTTAATGTTGATAGTCGCAGTAGGTTTTGCGGTGACTGGTGTTGCCCATTTCTGTGCCGATTGGTTAGCGCCGTTCTTTAGTGAGCACTATCCTTGGACCGAAAAATATAGCCTGACCTCTTCGTTCTTCTGGTTGGTGGTGATTGTGACCACTGTCGGGTTGGCAATGTCATTTACCCCTGCACGCCATTTAGAAGCGGCAGGCGCCTCGAAAGTTGGCTCTGCGTATCTGTATATTCTGGTGGCGACCATTGGTTTGCATATGGATGTCACCAAAATCCTCGATACGCCAGAATACTTCTTCCTTGGCATTATTTGGATGATTGTTCATGCCGGATTAATGCTGCTGGTGGCGAAACTTATCCGTGCGCCGCTGTTTTACATGGCGGTGGGCAGCCAAGCCAACGTGGGTGGTGCTGCATCGGCGCCGGTGGTGGCTGCGGCATTCCACCCTGCGCTGGCACCCGTTGGCGTATTGCTGGCGGTATTTGGTTATGCGCTCGGCACCTATATGGCGTGGTTGTGTGGCCAGTTATTGCAAGTCGTGGGTAACTAATTGTTAAGTTAACTGCTGCGGTTGCGGCATGGTAGAGAGATTCAAGACAACGATGAAAAGCATCAAACTCGGCAATATTGAGATTGCCAACAACAAGCCATTTGTACTGTTTGGCGGCATGAACGTTCTCGAATCACGCGACTTGGCAATGCAGATTGCTGAGACTTACGCTGAGGTAACCAGCAAGCTGGGTATTCCTTACGTATTTAAGGCGTCGTTCGATAAAGCCAATCGTTCATCAGTAAACTCTTACCGTGGCCCCGGTATGGAAGAAGGTTTGAAGATCTTTCAAGAGATCAAAGACACCTTCAACTTGCCGCTGATCACCGACGTTCACGAGCCGTATCAATGTGCGCCAGTAGCTGAAGTGGTTGATATCATTCAGTTGCCTGCGTTTTTGGCGCGCCAAACTGATTTAGTGGTGGCGATGGCGAAAACCGGTGCCATTATCAACGTGAAAAAACCGCAATTTTTGGCGCCGCACGAGATGCGTCACATCATCAAGAAGTTCAATGAAGCCGGTAACGATGAAATCATTCTGTGCGAGCGCGGCAGCTGCTTTGGTTATAACAACTTAGTGGTGGATATGCTCGGTATGGATGAGATGAAGCAAAGCGGTTATCCAGTGATTTTTGATGCAACCCACGCGCTGCAACGTCCGGGCGGTCGTGAAGATTCTGCGGGTGGTCGTCGCGCTCAAGCGACTGAACTGGCGCGCTCAGGTATGGCATTAGGGTTGGCGGGGTTGTTTATTGAAGCGCATCCAAATCCTGACCAAGCCAAGTGCGATGGTCCATGTGCGCTGCCGCTGCAGCAACTGGAAGCCTATTTGACTCAGATGAAAGCCGTGGATGATCTGGTTAAATCGTTCGCGCCGATTGATACCAGCAAATAAGCTATAGCCGTCGTTACGGCTCATGCTATTGTGCAACGCTCGGTTTTCGCCGAGCGTTGTTGTTTCTGGCCTCGCAAATGGACGCTGATTGATGTGGATTTTGTTTACCCTGTTTGCCGCTTTTATGCAGGCGTGGCGCAATGCTTTTCAAAGCCAGCTAAGCCGTGATGTTAAAACGGCAGGGGTCACCCTCGCGCGCTTTATCTATGCAGGGCCATTGGCGTGGCTGTATTTAGGCGCGCTGTACCTTTGGCAACCTACGAGCCTGCCTCAGCTGTGGGGCAAAGGCGGAATGTTTATTTTGGGCGCGGCAGTGATGCAAATTGTCGCTACCGCCTTGATGGTACAGCTGTTTAAGCTGAAAAACTTTGCCGTTGGCGCTGGGTTGGCCAAGAGTGAAGCCTTGGTCGCGGCGATCCTCGGCGTGTTGTTTTTCGGGACCACGCTGACGAGCTTAGGTTGGCTTGGGGTTGTGCTTGGTACTATCGCCGTGTTTTTGCTCAGTGCGGGCAGTGCGCTGCGCAGCCTTTCGTGGCGTACCATTTTGCTTGGGCTCGCCAGTGGTGGCTGTTTTGCACTGACCTCCTTGTGGGTGCGTGAAGCAAGCTTGAATCTTCAATTACCGTTTCCGCATCGTGCTGCGTGGGTATTGGCTTTGGTGATCACTACGCAAACCCTGTTGTTGGTGGGCTGGCTATGGTTGGCAGACCGAGCCACCTTGCTGGCACTGTGGCAACGGCCGAAGCTGACAGTTGCCACCAGTGTGAGCAGTTTTCTGGGCTCATTTGGTTGGTTCAGTGCAATGTCGCTCACGGCGGTGCCTTACGTGAAGACGCTTGGCCAAGTGGAAGTGTTTTTTATGATGTTGGTGTCGTTCTTCTGGCTGAAACAGCCCGTCAAAGTCAAAGATATGAGCGGCCTTGTGCTCATCGCCATCGCCGCTATTTTAGTGTTGTGGAACTAAGCGACTAAGCGAATGCGCCAATTAATGCTGGCTTAGTTGGCGCACTTTAGTAAGCAATTGCTGGTTATAAAACAGGGTAATGCCGTGAGCATGTGCCCGCTGTACCAGATAGCCGTTGATGTAGTCAATCTCGGTTGGCCGTTGAAAGGCCACGTCTTGATGCATGGAGGAATAGTTGTCTGCTGTGAGGCTTATCACCTGTTTTACGCGCTCACTGACAAATGCGCTATCCAGCTCAATCCCTTCTAAGTTTGCCACTTGCATTAATTCAGTCAGTACCGCCGAGATGGTGTGTTGATATTTCTCGGCCGCTAACGCCCCGTTGGGAATATCTTCAATCGCGGTTAGCGGGTTGATCACCGCGTTGATGGCCAACTTGTGCCACAGCGCAGTAAGAATGTGCTCGGCAACACAACTGTCAGGCAGCGCTTTTAACAGCAGTTGTTGCAGTTCCTTGGCCATGGTTGGCCCCGCATAGTGGCCAAACTGAGTAGTGCCATTTCCGGTTTGTTTAATGCTGTGCGGGCCAAGTTTGAGTGCTGCTTGGCTGGTGGTGCCAAGCGACAAGCCGTGTTGGCCCAGTATCGGGGCGATTTCAAGGTGAGTACCAATGCCATTATGCAGCAACAAAATATGGCAGTTGGGGGATAACTTTGCTTGCCAACGGGTGAGCGCACGTCGGACTTGATAGGCCTTTAAGGTAACAATCAGTAGATCAATCTTTGGCTGTAATTCATCAGCAAGGGAAAAGGTATCGAAATGCCGCGCTTGGGTGCCGGTTTGCGTTTGCAAGGTAAAGGGTGCGCCCAGAAAGCGCTGTTCGGGTTTCACCAAGAAAAATGGGGTGTTGCCAGCAGCATCTAATTGATGTGCCAACAGTTGTCCAATTGCACCAGCACCAAGAATTGCAATATTCATCGCGATAAACGAGTCCATTGTTTGTAGCACAAGCGAGATAACCACAGTAACAGATAGAACAGCACAACGCCGCACATATCCGCAATAAAATCATGGTAATCGGCACTGCGATAAGGCAAATAGGACTGCACAACCTCGATGAGTGCACCGTAGCATGCGGTAGCGAAAAACACCAAATACCAACGAGGCTTAAAGGAAAGATAGGCCAACAAGCTCAGGCCAAAGAAACTGCCAATATGACCAACCTTATCCATGCCGGGAATATTTTGTGGGTAGCTAGGTTTGGAAAAAACTAAATAGCTCACCACAATGACAGCCAACAGAAAGGTAAATTTGAACAGTAGGGGCTTATTAATCAAGATAAAATCGAATTGTTATTGGTTGAATCCACATAATAGGCAAACCTTAGAAAGCTGTCATCCGTAAACTTTATCGAGTTCAGCAATCGGTCAAGTTGCGCTAAAATCCTTGGCTATGATTCACAAAACGTAAGAGCAAATACCAATGCCATCATTTGATATTGTGTCTGAAGTAGATGCAGTGGAACTGCGTAACGCAGTGGATAACAGTAAACGTGAACTTGACACTCGCTTCGATTTTCGTGGTAAAGAGTTTTCGGTGGAGTACAAAGATCTGGTGGTGACGCTCGCCTCAGAATCTGATTTCCAGTGCAAACAGATGGTCGACATTCTGCGTGGCCAGTTGAGTAAGCGTAATGTCGACCCCAAAGCGATGGAACTCGACGATAAAATTGTGCATACCGGTAAAACCTTTGCCCAAAAAGTAAAATTCAAGCAAGGGATTGAAACGGATACGGCCAGAAAACTGGTGAAGATGATTAAAGACAGCAAGATCAAAGTGCAAGCGCAGATCCAAGGCGATTCACTGCGGGTAATCGGCAAGAAACGCGATGACCTACAAGCGGTAATGGCATTAGTGCGTAATGCAGATATGGACCAAGCTTTCCAATTCAATAACTTCCGCGATTAATTCGCAACCGCTCAAGGTGCTGTAACTGGCAGTTTGCTTGCGAGTTACAGCCCGCGCATTCGTTTAAGCCATCTTTCTCTATTCGGCGTTATTGGGTTGAGTTGTCGAACTTAACTCGGTAACCGGCGCTTTGCTGGCCAACTTGACCAACAGTAACACCGGCAAGCCGATGATACTGGCGCTGATAAAGAAGTTCACATAACCAAAGGCGTTGACCCATTCGCCAGAAAAACCAGCGATAAACTTGGGAAATAGCAGCATGATGGACGACAGCAAGGCATATTGGGTCGCGCTGTAGCCTGTGCTGGTGAGGCTCGACAGATAGGCAATAAACGCAGCCGTTGCAACACCGCCACTGAAGTTATCAATCGCAATCGCTAGGGTCAGCAACGGCACGTTGTAACCCACTGAGGCTTGCAGCGCAAACAGCAGGTTGGTCGTCGCCACTAAAAATGCGCCGAGATAGAGAATTTTCATGGTGCCGTAACGAGCAATCATAATCCCGCCGGCAGCTGAGCCGACTAAGGTCATGATCAAGCCATAAACTTTACTTAGCGTGGCGATCTCCTCTTTGGAAAAGCCCATGTCGACATAAAACACATTGGCCATAATGCCCATCACGATATCGGAGATGCGGTAACAGGAGATCAGCAGCAGGATGATGACGGCGTGTTTGCCAAAGCGACGAAAGAAATCGATAAACGGCATCGCCACCGCCGAGTAACACCAGGCCAATAACTTCGCAATGAGTTTGGGATAACGCGCTGATAGCTCATTTCGAAGTGCAACTTCTGCTTCGGTGGCGGCGCGAGTATCTACTTGAGGTTCACGGGCAAACAGCGTGGTGACCAAACCAATCCCCATCAGACCAGCCATCACCCAATAGGCGATTTGCCAGCTGTGGAGATCATAGCCTTCAGGATTAGGCGATACCCATGCTGCGACAGTCAAAGCGCCGGCGGTGGCGATAATCATCGCACTGCGATAGCCCACCTGTGCAGCAGCGGCGAGGGCGGCTTGCATGCCCTCAGGCGCTGACTCAATCCGATAGGCATCAATCACAATATCTTGGGTGGCGGAGCTGAAGGCCACTAACAGTGCAAACACCGCCAAATGGTGCAGATCTTGAGTAGGATCGCTGCTGGCCATGCCGATAATGGCGCCAATCAACACGATTTGTGACAGTAGCATCCAACTGCGACGGCGCCCCATCAGTTTGCTTAATAGCGGTAAATGCAAGCGGTCGACCAGTGGCGCCCAAGCCCATTTAAACGCATACATCAACGCAACCCAGCTGAAATAGCCGATGGCGGCGCGGTCGACGCCTGCTTCGCGCAGCCAAAATGACAGTGTGGAAAACACCAACATTAACGGCAAACCAGAGGAGAAACCGAACAGCAGCATCAGTAACACACGTTTGTGTGCATAGACGCCAAGAGTATTTTTAATGCTGGCAACAACAGGCATGGGCAAGTTACATCATCAACTAAAGAACATTAGGGTAAGCAGCGCCGCCGAGCAGCGCAAGCATTGTGGGGAGGGACTGTGTTAGGCCGCAGAATCTTTGGATTGCAACGTCAGCGCTGGGCGAATACCGATACAGTTTTCTGGAAACTGGCCTTGGCCGACAAGGTAATTACAGCACTCCAGCATTTTGGCTGAAAGATAGCGATTGCCACGTAATACCGGTTCCGGCCAACGATGCAGTTCATGCATCAAAAACCAAAAAATCGATTCCTGCTCAGTGTGGGCATCACCGTTAAACTGATACTGTTGCCACTCTTCTAAGGTTTGCCAGATAAAGTGCTCTAACTCAGCCTCTGGCAGTTTACCTTGAAAGTAGCGCAGCCCAAAAAAGGCGAGTTGCGGTGCTTTAGTGCGGATGAATTCTTCGGCGTTCATCTTGTGCTTCCTTGTGTGATTAGGCTGAGTATAGCCAGCAACTCCAGTTTCGCCTTGCGTTGTTATTATCTTGGGAGCAAGGTCGCCTTTTTCAAAATTATTGGTGTCAATGGCACATCTTGCCATTTGAGTTCAGCGTTTTCACCAGTGGGGACTTGCGCCATTTTTTGCAATATGTCCATGCCTTGAGTGACTTCGCCAAACACCGCATAACCCCAACGTTTGGATGATGGATCCAGCTTCTTATTGTCAGCAACATTGAAGTAAAACTGCCGAATTGCTGAGTGCGGATCGTTCTCACGCGCCATGGCGATTGTACCGGTGACATTTGATAAACCATTGCCTGATTCATTCACAATCGGCTTGCCTTCTGGGCGCTCTTTATATTTCGAGTCAAGTCCACCACCTTGCACCACAAAGTCTGCGATAACACGGTGGAAGATGGTGTTGTCATATTCGCCACTGACCACGTAGGTCAGAAAGTTATCGACCGTAATTGGTGCTCGGGTGCGATCCAACTCCATGACAATTTTGCCCATGCTGGTGTCCATTTCAACCACGGGATATAAATTATCTTTTTGAATATCCACTGCCGCACAGGCAAGTTGACTGACGAGTGATAAAACGATTGCAAATAACCACTTACTCATAAGTTGTTTGTTACCGCCACTGACAGCAGCAGTACCTCCTTGTTGTTGGTGCTAAACCTTATTGTTGTAAAAACTGGTTCAATTCTGGGTCGTTGATAATCTGACCGCTAAGTTGTGTAAGCAACTTATTGATATCGAGTTCTAAACTCGCAAAATCGGCTTTAAATGGGCCTTTTAAACGACTGGTGGCCGAATATCGTTTGCTGAAAGTACGGTTTTGGTTGCTGGCATTAACCGTCAGCATCAAATGGGTATTGGCTTCAAACCCCAACATGCCTTCATCAACATCCGTCACTAACTGGTCCACTACAATTATTAGGTCGCGGCCACTGGCAGGGTCGATTTGGTAACCCGCGCGAGTGAGCGCCTGATTGAAAACACGTTCCAGCGTAATGCGCGGCGATTCGGCGGGATTCACTACCGAGGAGACTTTATCTTCTTTGATAAAGCGGGCAACGTAGCCCGAGCTGCGCAAATCTTTGCTCTTTAGCGCAACGTTAATCGGGGACAAGGTTTGCGCCGAAGCGGCAGGAATTTCAGGACTTAACACCAAGGTTTTGGGTGAGCTTGTAGCGCATCCGCTCAGCAGGGCACTTACAATAACAAAGGCAAACAACAGTCTCATAAACAAAGCTCAAACAAAGTATCAAAGTGGGCAGCATAACAGATTTCACCTGACTGACCAGCCTTGAAAGCGGGGTTGCAAGGGATTATTCAGCTGCTGACTTTTGTCACAGTTCGGTTCGCGTTAAAGTAACCGCATCATGTTGATTGGAGCTGCTACCGTGATTGATAACGATGTCGCTATCCCCCATAAACAACCTGCGCTGACCCGCGTTGCCCCTGAGCAACTCTTTGCTGCTGGCGAGCCCATTTATGGTTATTTTGATGGTCCGGTGAAGCAGCTTAATAGCGCCAGCAGTAAGCCAGTGCATCAGTCTCCATCAATAGTATCTTGGTCAACTCAATCGTCGCGACAGCTTGAAATGGTCATGCTGCAACATCAGCAGTTTCAGCTGTTATGCCGTATCAGCACCAGCCAAGCGATACCGCAAATTGTGCTATTCGATCACCTAAAACAACAAGCCAAACGGATTGCGCCGCGTCGTTTTTTTAAACGCCGCCATTGGTCAGCAAATGGTTGTGATGGTGTGAGTTCAGTGGGTGAACTCACACTATCAAAATCCCGCGGACTTTGGCAATTAGCGCTGGCGGGGCGCTCAACTAAGCTGCCATTAACCGTGAACACGGAACTTAGGCCTGCACCGTTAAGTTTGCCAATCAGTTGCTGCGGTGCGTTAACACCGCATGGCTGGGTTTACCAGCAGCAGCACCACGGTTTAGTACCGATAGGAGAGATGAAGCTGCATTACGAACCACAAGTGCTGGCTCGGATGACGGCAGGTTACAGTTACTTTTCGGGCGAAACTAGCCGAAAAGTACCTTGGCGCTGGTTGATGTTTAATGGCGAAATTGCGGGGCAAAAGGCCGGCCTTTCGCTGACCGATGGTCTGTCGGCAACGTTTCCCGGTAATGGTTTTTGGCTTGATGGTGCTCGGCATATTCTGCCTGCGGTACAACTGACCATTGCCCCGTCCGCGCGGCATTCTGGGCAATGGCGCATCGTGTCAGCATGTGGGCGGATTGAAGGTATTTTTTCGCCCAACATAGCGGTCAAATCGCCTACCGAACGCTGGCTGAGTGCACAAGCGCAGCAACTGTTTTCAGGGCGGCTGGATGTTAATCTAACCGACACCGCAGGAGTGACCCATCACATCCGTAATATGCCAGCCATCGCCGGTTGCGAGCGTTAATCTCGGTTACTGCAATCGAATTTGTAGTTTGCCGTTACAGTGCATTTAGCACGCAAATGTGGTTATCTGTAGCACTTCGCCAAACACTGCAAGGAGTTCACAGTGAAGCTGTTTATTTTCGATCATTGCCCCTACTGCGTGCGCGCAATGATGATGACCGGATGGAAAGGTCTTGATATCGAATGGGTCTATCTGCAAAACCATGATGTTGATGCACGTATACGAATGGTAGGCGCTAACATGGTGCCTATTCTTGAAAAAGCAGACGGCAGTTTTATGGGCGAGAGCCTCGACATCGTGGCCTATCTCGACAAGCTTGATGCGGCTAGCGCGTTGGCGCCGGCTGCATTTAGCAAAGAGATTCAAAGCTTTCTAGAAGAGTCGTCCTACTACAGTTGCCGCTTGTTATTTCCTCGTAACGTCAAAGTCGCCGCCGTCGATATGCCTGAGTTTGCAGAGACCGAGGCAATCGCTTGGTACAGCAAAAATAAAACCGCACTTATCAGCATGGATTTTGATGATGCCTATGCAAAATCAACTACTTATATTGCAGGTTTGGCACATTGTTGGCCGTTGCTGGATAAGGTGAGCTTGCCAACAGAGCGTAATAATCAGTTAAGTTATGACGATATTTTGTTGTTCCCAGGGTTACGTAATCTCACCTTAGTGAAGGGGCTGGTGTTCCCTGAGCGTATTCGACGCTACATTGATGAAGTAGCGCAACTTACCCACATCCGACTCTATGATGCTATTGCGATTTAGCCTTTGCTAGACGTGGTGTATTAACCAACAGAAGATAAACAAAAGCCGAGAGATTCTCGGCTTTTTGGTTTTGGTTGCTTAGTGATGCGTGGTGCGATCAGTTTTCGTGGCGTCTTACGCGATCATTGTTACCACGACTTGCCGGCTGACTTTGACGTTCCATACTCTGATTGGAACGACTGACCTGCTGGTAGTTGGGGCGACTGACTTCATGCTGTGTTGGCTGTGAACGTTCACGTTGCACATTTACCACAGGTTGCTGCGGTTGCACCCGAGTCGGCTCTACTTTAGGTGGGCGCACCTGTTCAGTTTTAAATTCGCGACTTTTAAACCCAGGTTTGGTCATCTCATCATGGCGGCCCTTATCGCGATTAAAGTCTGCTTTAAGCTCAGGCTTGGCTTGTAAGTTGTTGGCGCGCAGTTGGTTATGGGGCTCCACTGTGCCTTGATGCTGGCGTTGCTCACGTGAACGGTCGTTCAATTCGCGTTGATGACGGTCATTGCTTGGTAAGGCGCGTTGCGGTTGTTTAGGCTCATTGAGCTTGGTATGTCGCTGATCGCGTCCGTCATAGTGGCGAGCGTCCTGCAAACGATGATTACTCATGCTGTTATGCACTCGGTCAAAGTCACGACTGTCACGGTTACGTTGCAAGTGTGGCTGATAACGTTGGTTCAGCGTGGTTGAGCGATAGTGAATGCCACGGCGATGCTCTGGGCGATGCGCCCAACGTTGCCCTTCAAGTGTGTGGTGACGACGCACTGGGATGTAACGTGTATGTCTGTGGCCATAATCGACCCACACGGTACGGTCGTGCCAAAACAAGCCACCGAAGAAGAAGTTAAACGAGATATGTACGCCGCTGCCACGCCAATAAAACAGGCTGTGAGGTGCGATGACATAACCGGGAAATGGGTCCCAATAAACCGGTGGATAAGCGCCCCAGTACCAGTTGCCATAGACATAGCGGGTATCATAGTAAGGTACGTACACAACGGTTGGACTGGCTGGTACAATAACAATACGTTGCTGATCTTGCTCAACTTTGATGTTTTGCACATCCTGCAAGTTACCCGCTTTGTAGGCCGCCTGACGTAAGCTTTGAATGCTGTCCATGACTTGGCCTTCATTGGCCACAAAAGCTTCGCCGACTTTTTCAGTCCAATCCAGATCATCGCTCATTTTGTTGAGCACATCTGGGAAGGCCAATAAGGCGACAACACTGGGGTCCCATCCTTGCTTTGCGCCTTCAGTGGTTAACTGATCATTGCTCCAGCTGCTGTGTTTGTTGCGCCAGCGCTGCGCTTGCACTACTTCTAGCGGGTAGCTCGCAGCAATTAATACGTGGGTCAACAAGGTGTCTGGGTAAAGGGCAATCGGTGACATCAGCTGAGCTACTTCAGCATCACTGTAACTCGCGTCAGTTTCTGCTGCGATAGTCGGTCTGGCTAAGCCAATCGCCAGTAAGCCAAGTAGTAGCATCATGATGCTAAAACTCGCTGTTTTTGGGGTACGCATGACTGTGATCATATCCGCCTCCGCGTCGCGCATGAGGGCACCAAAATCGGTGCGTTTTTTATCAGTTCACTGACGAGCTTACGTAATGCAAGATGAACATAAGCTGAAAGCGCAAAAAAAGATCGATTTATTTTGGTAGGTGAATATTAAATTGCGCACCACCAAGTGCTTGCGAGCGTTCAATCTGCCAACTGCCTTGATAGGTTGTGAGCAAATCTTTCACAATCGCAAGGCCGACTCCGTGTCCTTTTTCATAAGTATCAGCGCGTACGCCACGTTGAAATATCGCCTCGCGTTGCTCCGGTGCTATCCCCGGACCATCATCTTCAATCACCATCAATAACTCCCCCTGGCGTTTGTTGGCGCTGAACCTGACCTGTTGTTTGGCCGCTTTACAGGCATTGTCGAGTAGGTTGCCCAGCAGCTCAGTTAGATCGCCTTCTTCACCGTAAAACAGTGGGTTATCTTCGATATTAAGGCTAATCGTCAGCGGTTTATCGCGATGGATTTTGGGGAGTGTGCGCGCCAGTTTTTCGGCTATCGGTTTCACTTCGATGCCTTGATGCCATGCCGCATTGCCTGAAGATTGTGCCCGCTTCAATTGATGGCTGATATTAGCGCTGATGTTGTGAATGGGTTCTTGTGCTTCGTCAGGGAGCTGTTTAATGCTGGATAACACCGCCAACGGCGTTTTTAGCGAATGGGCTAAATCAGACAGCGCATTACGATAACGTTGCCGTTGGCGCTGCTCATTGGAAATCAATAAGTTAATTTGTTCAGCAACTTTAGCTAATTCGCTTGGATACTGGCTATTGAGGTGTTGCTGCTTACCTTGCTCTACGGCGGCCAGCTCTTGGCGAAACCGCGATATCGGCCGTAAGGTCCACCACAGCCAACCCGCTTGAAGCAGCAATAAAATCGCCATCAAGATAAACAACCAGTGCCAGATTTTTTCGGTGAATTCGGCTTGAGTCGCGGCTAATGCTGCTTCGGTTTTAATGATATGCACTGCAAAATCGAATGCTTCATCGTTCGGCGTTGGCGCCGAAAATCCCGCACTGAAGCTGAATATAAAGTGCGGCGTGCCGTTAAAGCTCATTTCGCCAAACTGACGCTGTCCCATGGCGGGGAAGGGCAAAGGTTGCGGCAGGCTCATGCTCAGTAACGACGCTGAACGCCATAAAATTTCACCTTGCGGGTTGGTGACGAGCGCATAGAGCCCCGATTGATCGACATTAAATTGCTTATCTTGCAGTGTAGCTGGCAACACCAACTCATCGTCTTCCACTTCAGCAAGCGCGAGAATGCCGTACATCGCCGCGCTCATTTCGCTTTGTTCCGCATCGGTCATGGCTACCCGAAATGCGTCCGACAGCGCCATACCAATCAGTGGCAATAGCACCAAGTTTAACAACAGTGCGCTGGCCACAATTCGACTTTTAAGTGACAGCGATGGGTGTTTGGGCTGCGGTGACATTAGTGCGAGAGTCTCATTCTTGGCTGATTTGGTTCATGCGATAGCCTTGGCCACGCAGAGTCTCAATCAGGTTGAGCCGGTTGTCAGGATCGAGCTTTTTACGTAGCCGTCGAACAAATACCTCAATGACGTTGGAATCTAAATCAAAGTCCTGATCATACAAGTGTTCAATTAAATCGGTTTTGGACTGCACCACGCCGATATGTAAAAACAGATACTCCAATAACCGGTATTCAGAGGCGCTCAGATTGATGGTTTTATCGTTCAGGCGCACTTCGGCCGCACTGGTGTTGATGGTAATTGGGCCATTTTGACTGATCGGGCTTGCCTTACCGGCGGAGCGACGGATCAGCGCTTTCATGCGTGCAATCAACTCCATCGGATGAAACGGCTTGGTGAGGTAATCATCGGCACCTGCATCCAATCCTTCGACCTTGTCTTGCCAACTGTCTCGCGCTGTCAAAATCAGAATCGGAAAGTCGCGTTGTTCACGGCGTAATGATTCAATCACTTGAATACCATTGAGTTTAGGCAGACCAACATCGATTATCGCCGCATCGTAGGGATATTCAGTGCCTAAGAACAAGCCATCTTCACCATCAGATGCAGTATCAACGCCGTAATTCGCCTCTAACAAATGCTGCTTGAGGTTTTGCTGCAAATCGAGGTCATCTTCGACTAATAAAATGCGCATTTGTGACCTTCCTAGTTAACCGAGCCAGTGACGGCATTGACGCTGACATAAATGATGCGGCCATCATTGGTGACCAATTTGACTTTAAAGGCAGGATCGCCGCCGATTTTTTGTTTGCTGACTTTTAATACTTTGCCGCCGTAACGGCTTTTAGCCAGTTGCGCCGCTTGATTGCTGTCGGTGATACGCAGTGGTTGCGCTTGGTGTTGAGCTTCGCCTTTTTTGCCATGATCATTTTTGGCGTAACTCAGATTAGGTTGCAGTAAACACAGCAAAAGCGCGGCTATTAGATAGCTGAAACGGATAGGTTTTTTAAATAGATGCTGTGTCATAACCAAGGCTCTTAAAAGATTTGATACCAGTGTAAAAGATCCTGCGAGAGGATGAAATCTTTCCTAAAGGCTAATCCTTGCTTGTTTATTATTGGGGTTGCAGATGAACGCTTGCTGAACGTTTTTATTCATCTTTTGTTCATTAGCTCAAAGGTTTAATGACCCTAAATCTCAGGTAAGCCTAAATCTTAGGTAAGAAGGTAATGAACATGAAAACCTTAAACTATGTGGCAGTGCTGGTGGCAAGTTTAACTTTTGGATCAATGGCTAACGCAGCGGAACAAGCAACAGTCAACGTCATCGAATATGGTGTGGATCACTCTCAAGCCGCGGCTGAACGGCAAAAGTCTGTCAGTCAACTACAGCTTATGCCGCAGGCTGCGACTGAGTTGAACACCCTCAGCCGTGAACAAAAACAGGCAGAAATTTCGGCCAGCGTCGCCACTGCAAATAAATCGAAACTGCAAGCGGTGTCGAGTTTAACGCAGCACAGCTATTACCATGAGTTTTCATTTTTTAGTGCGGAAGCATATCTGCTAAGTGATGACAATTACGACGGTTTTTATCACTCGTTTTCGCTTAATTTTGATGCCGATGTTTATGGCGCTTATGCCAATGAATCTGTGCCGGTTTACGCGGTGATTTACATCAGTCGTAACGGCGGTGACTGGACTTACTTACATACAACCGATGTATTTTATCTGCAGGGTTCAAGCGCCTTTGATAGCTATGAGGTGATTACCTCGCTTGATAGTGGCTATCCGACCGATCATTACGACATCCTGATCGATTTATATGAGCTCGGCTATGATGACATTGTCGCAACCATCAGCAGTGACGACACCAACAGCCTCTATGCATTGCCGCTGCAGAGCTATAACCGCGATCAGGTTTATGATTCTGGTTATCAAGAAACCGTGGTGGTTTCTGGCGGTAGTTTGTCGGCTCTAGTGCTGTTAGGGTTAGGCCTAGTAGGATGGCGCAGACGAATCGCAGCCTAGCACTGCATATAAGCGCTGTGCATGAGCTCGGCACAAAATAGCGCACGAACAAGAAAGCCTGACGATGTCAGGCTTTCTTTTGTGGCTTGATGTTATTGAACGAGCATTACGCTTTAACGCTTCTTAAAATCACGAATTTATTATTGCTGGCAGCGGTTTGGCAGTTGCCGAATAAGCGCTTGAGTTTGACGTGATAACCTAAGTGGCGATTGCCAACGACTTGTAACATGCCGCCGACCGCGAGCCGTTTTTTGGCATCCATAAACATCTGCCACGCAATATGATCGGTAATGGCTTCGCCTTGGTGGAATGGCGGATTACATAACACCAAATCCACCTCAATTTCGGCGGGCAGATGGCTTAAACAATCATCCCAGTGAAATTGACCGCGGGCTTCATCAAGCCTATTGGCCTGCCAGCCCATTTGAGCGCTCTGGACTGCTTCAAAGGAATCGTCGACAAAATGGATTTGTGCGTCTGGATAACTGAGTGCCGCTTGCATCCCCAGAACGCCGTTTCCACAACCTAAATCAACCACTTGATTGAATTGACCTTGGGGATAGTTGTCGAGCATTAACCGTGCACCAATATCCAACTTTGTTGCGGCAAATACATTAGCGAGCCCGATAAGTTTGATGCCAGTGTCGGTTTGCCAGCGCTGGTCGGCCAAAGGAGCACGGCGTTTGCCATCAAAAACGGCGCTGATGACTCGGGTTTTCTTCCATGCGAGGCTGGCTGAGGCGCTACCAAAATGGCTTTCGATGGTGTTCAGTAATGCTTGATTAATATTTTTTGCTTTAGCGCCAATCAGTAATTGCGTCGCTGGTGCCAGCCATTGGCTGAGTTGGCGTAACTGCTCGATAAAATAATTGAGGTTTTTCGGCAGTTTCAGCAGCACTAATGCCGGGGTCATTGCAGGTGTTTGTGCTGGTGTGAGCCATTCAATGTGCGCATCACTCAGCTGATTATTGGCAAGGTTTTGCTGACAACCGAGCACACTGGTTTTGGCATCCGAAAGCCAGCTAATTTGACAGTCAGCAAACTGTTGTTTGATGCTGCATAACAGCGCGCCAAAACTGTCATTAACGATGAGGATTGGCTGATGTGCCGCCTGTTCGTCAATATGTTGTAGCAAATGCTCATCTGCCGCATCCCATGCTTGAAGATTATCATTGGCAGTCGCGGGGTAGCGGTTAAGTTGAAGCGAAACGTTGTTAAATTGAAACTGATTGATCATGAGCAAACGCGGCAAACACAGAATGGCGCGATTATCGCAGATCACAATTGGATTAGCGAATGGCAACAACCGCCGCCAAACTGACCGTTTAGTTATTGGTTAGGCATAATGGTTGGGATTAGTTAAGCAATATGGAGCTGTGGAATGATGAAATCGCAATTGCCATTATTTGTCGCGGCGGAAAAGCCTTTCACAAAACTTATGCTTACAAAAGATAAACTCGCAACCGATAAGCCTACACAAGATGAGCCGTGGCAGCTCATTCGGGGGTATCTGAGCGAAAATCAGCAGCGTCTATTGTGGCAAGAATCGCTGGAATATCCGTTTTCACGCCCTACGATTAAGGTGTTTGGTAAGATGCATACCATTCCGCGTAGCCAAGTGTGGTTCGGCGATAGTGGTTGCGATTATCTCTATTCAGGTTTGATGATTGAAGCACTCCCTTGGCCTCACTATTTGGCGCGCCTGCGGCAGCAATTAACGCAGGATTTCTCGTTGCAACTCAATGGCGTGTTAGTCAATCACTATGCTAATGGCCAACAGCGAATGGGCTGGCACAGCGATGATGAGCCGGAATTGGCTTCACAAAGCGCCATTGTTTCGCTCTCGCTTGGGGCTACACGGGATTTTGATATCCGCCACAAGCAAAACGGAGCAAAACATCGTATTGCATTAGCCGCAGGGGATTTATTACTGATGCATTGGCCGATGCAGCGCGATTGGCAGCATAGCCTACCGAGCAGAACCAAGCTCGCCAACCCTCGACTCAACTTTACTTTTCGGCAGATTATTCCGTTTTATCATCAGCGCTGAAACACGCTGTAAGATTGATCTTTAGTAGAGCACGCAGTAACCTGCCGCAAATTGTCCGTTCTAGTGAGAACCCATATGTCTGTTGCCGCGATCATCGAACAGAAGTTGCAGCAAGCGCTTGCGCCTGTGCATCTGCAAGTGATTAACGAAAGTCATAATCACCATGTGCCGCCGAACTCTGAAACCCATTTTAAAGTGGTGGTTGTCAGTGAGGCATTTGCTGATTTGCGCCTGTTAGCAAGACACCGCAAAGTCAATGAAACCCTCGCCCATGAGTTAGCCAATGGGGTACATGCATTGTCGATGCACACCTATACGCCAGCTGAGTGGCAGTCTGAACAACAAGTGCCTGAATCGCCAAAATGTAAAGGATAATTAAGCTGTTACGGCTTTATTATCGTCAATAAAGAATTTGAAAAAAGAGGTTTAGCCCATGCCATTGTTAGATAGTTTTACCGTTGACCATACTCGTATGCACGCGCCAGCTGTACGTGTAGCCAAAACCATGACGACACCGGGTGGTGACACCATCACTGTGTTTGATTTGCGTTTTTGCATCCCAAACCAAGCAATTTTGAGTGAGCGTGGTATTCATACCTTGGAACACCTGTTTGCCGGTTTTATGCGAGACCACTTAAATGGCGATGGTGTTGAAATTATTGATATTTCGCCAATGGGTTGCCGTACCGGTTTTTACATGAGCTTGATTGGTGCCCCGTCAGAACAACGCGTGGCTGATGCGTGGTTGGCCGCAATGAATGATGTGATTAGTGTGCAAAATCAAAATGATATTCCTGAATTGAATGAATATCAGTGTGGCACTTACACCATGCACTCGTTAGAACAAGCACAAAGTATCGCTCGGGAAGTGATTCAATCGGGTGTACAAGTGAACCGTAACGATGAGCTTAAACTCAGCGACGATATTCTACAAAAGTTGTAATTTAGCAACATTTGAATTAGCTACTCAGACTAAAGGGTAGCTTTTTTTTCGGCAAAAAAAGCATTAAGTTACTAACATGTAGTGAGTTGAGGTTATTCAATGAAAGTAAAAGTAAAATTTACGTTGAATAACTGCTTCGAAACAGCAAATCCCTAGTGGAAATTGCTGATTTCGAAATTTGAATTCTGCAGCAATGCGTTGCCGAAAACGCTGAAATAAAATTTCGTAAGTTGCATACGACTTTAGTTGTAGTTTATGCGCTAGAAATGGAGGGGAGTGGCAAAATCGAAAGCTGTTAGTTTGCCGTTATACGAAAAAAGTGTTTGCTGAAAATTAGCTGAATTTCTTATAAATCATGTTGTTGCGAATCCCAAAAATCCGCCTAATTTACTAAGGAATTCGTTAGAAGTTACTGAATTGCTGAATATTTATGCAGTAGAGAAACACTACAATTTTCGTGGCGATAGCGGACTAATTGCGTTAGAATGCCGCCGTTCAACGTGATTGCGATCGCATTTCTGAGATAAATCTGCGCTAGCTCAATAGGTGGGAATTGATAATTGTGATTCTTGCTAGTTGACAGGAACGCGGCGCATTGTCTTTCCTCCAAAACGTAGTGCATGTGGATATGATTACAATCAAGAAAGGGTTGGATCTACCTGTTGCAGGTACTCCAAAGCAAGTTATCCATGATGGTCCTGCCATCAAACACGTAGCTACATTAGGTGAAGAGTATATTGGCCTTCGCCCGACGATGAAAGTTCGCGTCGGTGATAAAGTGCTGAAAGGACAGGTGATTTTTGAAGACAAAAAGAATCCTGGCGTTAAATATACCGCTTTTGCCAGTGGCACAGTAACTGAAATCAACCGCGGCGCCAAACGTGTATTACAGTCTGTCGTTATTGAGGTCGAAGGAGATGATGCCGTCTCGTTTGCTCAGTATAATGAACAGCAGTTAGACACACTGGAAGCGGAAAAAGTACGAGAAAGCCTGATTGAATCAGGGATGTGGACCGCATTACGTACTCGTCCTTTCAGTAAAGTGCCCGCTATTGATGCTACGCCTGCAGCGATATTTGTCACTGCCATCGATACTCAACCTCTCGCAGCTGACCCTCAAGTTGTTATTGCCGAACAACAAGCAGCGTTCAGTAACGGTCTTAAAGTACTTGCTCGTCTCGCAGATAAAGTTTTCCTGTGTAAGGCACCAGGTGCGGATATTCCTTCTGCGAATACTCAAGTAGAAGAATTTGCGGGGCCGCATCCTGCGGGGCTTCCGGGCACTCACATCCATTTCCTAATGCCAGCTTCATCTAAACGTACCGTTTGGTATGTCGGATACCAAGATGTCATCGCAATTGGTGCGCTATTTACCAGCGGTAAACTGAGCGTTGATCGTGTCTATGCTATTGGCGGTCCTAAAGCTAAATCACCACGCTTGGTGCGCTCTGTATTGGGTGCCAGCACGGTAGAGCTGACCGCAGGTGAAGCCGCAGATGGTAACGTGCGCGTGATTTCGGGTTCAGTGCTTAATGGTCGTCAGGCGCGTGGCGTGTATGCCTACATGGGCCGTTATTCGACTCAGGTCAGCCTCCTAGAAGAAGGTACCGAGAAAGAATTTTTGGGTTGGGTTCTACCTGGCGCCAACAAATTCTCGATCACCCGTTCGTTCTTAAGTCATTTAAGCCCGGCCAAACTGTTCAACATGACCACCAGTACAGGTGGTTCTGAACGTGCCATGGTGCCAATCGGTAACTATGAGCGTGTAATGCCAATGGATATTCTGCCAACCATGCTACTGCGTGACCTGATTTCGGGCGACACCGATGGTGCTGCCGCGTTGGGTGCGTTGGAATTGGACGAAGAAGATCTGGCGTTATGTACGTTTGTTTGCCCAGGTAAATATGACTACGGCACTTACCTGCGTGATTGCCTCGAGACTATCGAGAGGGAAGGTCTATGAGTTTAAAAGATTTTCTTGAACGTATTGAACCGCAGTTTGAAAAAGGCGGTAAATACGAAAAGTGGTACGCACTTTATGAAGCCGCTGCCACCATTTTTTATACGCCAGGCAAGGTGAACAAAGGGGCTACTCACGTTCGTGATAACCTCGACCTGAAACGCATGATGATTACCGTGTGGGCCTGTACTTTCCCAGCCATGTTTGTCGGGATGTACAACGTGGGTCTGCAAGCTCAGATTGCGTTAGCTGCTGGCTTTGGTACGCCAGACGTATGGCAAGTTGGTTTGTTCCAACTGTTAGGCGGCAGCTTAACCGCTGACACTGGGATAGCTGGGTTAATGTGGTATGGCGCCTGTTTCTTCCTGCCGATATACGCCGTCACGTTTGCCGTAGGCGGTATCTGGGAAGTGCTGTTTGCCTCGGTTCGCGGCCACGAAATTAACGAAGGCTTCTTCGTAACCTCGGTGCTGTTCGCCCTGACATTACCAGCAACCATTCCATTATGGATGGTGGCATTGGGGATTAGTTTTGGTGTGGTGATGGCGAAAGAAGTCTTCGGTGGTACTGGCCGTAACTTCCTGAACCCTGCACTTGCTGGCCGTGCCTTCCTATTCTTCGCCTATCCACTGAATATGTCGGGTGACACCACTTGGGTGGTTGCTGATGGTTTCTCGGGTGCAACTGCCCTGAGTCAAGCTGCGGCAGGCCAACTGAGCTATGCACTGGATCAAAACTGGTGGAACGCCTTCTTAGGCTTTATTCCAGGTTCGGTCGGTGAAGTGTCTACGCTGGCAATTTTGCTGGGCGGTTTAGTGATCATCTATACCCGTATTGCATCATGGCGCATCGTTGGCGGTGTGATGGTAGGGATGATTGCCATTTCTCTGCTGCTGAACGTGATAAGTTCTGACACTAACCCAATGTTTGCAATGCCTTGGTACTGGCACTTGGTATTGGGTGGTTTTGCTTTCGGTATGATGTTTATGGCGACAGATCCTGTGTCTGCCTCATTTACCAACAAAGCAAAATGGGCATACGGTATGTTGATTGGCGCCATGGTGGTGTTTATCCGCGTAATCAACCCTGCTTTCCCTGAAGGCATGATGTTGGCGATTCTGTTTGCCAACCTGTTTGCACCATTGTTTGACCATTTTGTCGTTCAGGCGAATATCAAACGGAGGATTGCCCGTGGCTAAGAATAAAGAAACGTTCTCTCGGACGGTATTTATTGTTATCGGCTTGTGTTTTATCTGCTCGATCTTCGTATCGACCGCCGCGGTGTTATTGAAACCTACGCAGCAAGAAAACAAGTTATTAGACAAACAAAAATACATTCTTGAGGCTGCTAACCTGATCGACAGTAAGTCTCAGGTCAGCAAGAAGGAGATTTTGGCCACTTACGACAAGTTTGTTGAAGCCAAAGTGATCAATCTGAAAACTGGCGAAGAAGTCACTGATATTAACGGTGATACCTTCGACCAGCAGAAAGCAGCACGTGATCCAGAAACCTCTTCTAAACCTGTGCACGACGTAGCGTCAATCAAACGCTTAGCCGACAACGCGGTGATTTACCTGGTGCGTGATGATGCTGGCAAGTTGAAAAGCGTGATTCTGCCCGTCCACGGTTATGGCTTGTGGTCGACCATGTATGCGTTTTTGGCGGTAGAGCCTGACTTCAACACAGTGCAAAACTTGGTTTATTACAGCCAAGGTGAAACACCAGGTTTGGGTGGCGAAGTTGAAAACCCAAAATGGAAAGTTAAATGGCAAGGTAAAAAGCTGTTTGATGACCAAGGCAACATCGCAATTTCTGTAACTAAAAACCCTGCGGTTGCCGCATCGCCATACGGTGTTGATGCGCTGTCGGGGGCAACGCTGACCAGTAACGGTGTGCAACACACACTGACCTTCTGGTTGGGTGAAGAAGGTTTTGCCAACTTCATTAAGAAAGCACGCAATGGAGGACTGAGCTAATGGCTGACGCTAAAGAACTCAAACAGGTTCTCACCGGACCTATTCTTGCCAACAACCCAATTGCGTTGCAGGTTCTCGGGATTTGTAGTGCGTTGGCGGTAACCAGCAAAATGGAAACCGCACTGGTAATGGCTTTGGCATTGACCGCGGTAACAGCGTTTTCAAACCTGTTTATCTCGTTAATCCGTAACCACATTCCTAACAGTGTGCGGATTATCGTGCAGATGACCATTATCGCGTCGTTGGTGATTGTGGTTGATCAGTTCCTGCAAGCCTATGCCTACAACGTGTCTAAGCAGTTGTCGGTATTCGTGGGTTTGATCATCACCAACTGTATCGTGATGGGACGTGCTGAAGCCTATGCGATGAAGACCCCGCCAATGATGAGCTTTATGGACGGTATCGGTAACGGTTTAGGTTACGGTGCCATGCTGCTGACGGTCGGGTTCATTCGTGAATTACTTGGTAGTGGCTCATTATTTGGTGTGCAAATTCTGCAGAAAATCTCTGATGGTGGTTGGTATCAACCAAACGGTTTGCTGTTGTTGCCACCAAGCGCATTCTTCTTGATTGGTCTGGTGATTTGGGCACTGCGTACCTATAAGCCTGAACAAGTTGAAGCAAAAGGATAAGCATAATGGAACATTATATTAGTTTGTTGATCCGTTCTGTTTTCATCGAAAACATGGCGCTGTCCTTCTTCCTTGGTATGTGTACCTTTTTGGCAGTATCAAAAAAGGTCGATACAGCGATTGGTCTAGGTGTAGCTGTGGTCGTGGTAATGACGATCTCAGTACCTGCAAACCAAATTATCTATCAGGGGCTGCTGGCGCCAGGTGCTTTGGCATGGGCAGGCTTCCCAGATGCTGACCTGAGCTTTTTGAAGTTCATTACCTTTATCGGGGTGATTGCAGCACTGGTACAGATCCTCGAAATGGCGCTGGATAAGTACTTTCCACCACTGTACAACGCGTTAGGTATCTTCCTGCCGTTGATCACGGTTAACTGTGCGATTTTCGGTGCGGTATCCTTCATGGTGGAACGTGATTACAACTTAGGCGAAAGCGTTGTATTCGGGTTTGGTTCTGGTGCCGGTTGGGCTCTGGCAATCATGCTGATGGCGGGTATTCGTGAAAAACTGAAGTATGCAGACGTACCAGCGGGTTTACGTGGTCTAGGGGTTACCTTTGTGACCGCGGGTCTGATGGCTTTAGGTTTCATGTCATTCTCAGGTGTGTCGCTGTAATCGCCCTGTGAATCACCCTATTTGGACCTTCTAAGGATAAGTTAATGGATATTCTTGGTATTTTTAAGTCCACTCCACTTGAGGTTTATCTCGGTGTGAGTATGTTTACCGCCATCGTACTGGTGTTGGTATTAGTGATTCTGTTCGCTAAGTCCAAGCTGGTTTCTGAAGGCGATATTACGATTTCAATTAACGGCGACCCTGCAAAGGCAATTACTACTCAAGCGGGTGGTAAGTTGTTGGGCGCTCTGGCTAACAACGGCATCTTCGTCTCATCGGCCTGTGGTGGCGGTGGTTCATGTGGCCAGTGCCGTGTAATTGTGAAGTCTGGTGGCGGTGATATTCTGCCAACAGAGCTGAACCACATTAACAAAGGTGAAGCGCGCAGTGGTTGCCGTTTGTCTTGTCAGGTGAACGTTAAAGCTGACATGGACATCGAGTTAGACGAGCACATCTTCGGCATTAAGAAGTGGGAATGCGAAGTTATCTCTAACGATAACAAAGCGACCTTCATCAAAGAGCTGAAGCTGCAAATTCCTGATGGTGAGTCTGTTCCGTTCCGCGCTGGTGGCTATATTCAAATTGAAGCACCAGCACACCATGTGAAGTACGCAGATTTTGACGTACCAGAAAAATATCGTGGTGACTGGAATCACTTTGGTTTCTTCAAACTGGAATCAAAAGTTGACGAAGAGACGATTCGTGCTTACTCGATGGCGAACTACCCAGAAGAGTTTGGCATCATCATGCTGAACGTACGTATTGCTACGCCACCACCACGTAATTTGAGCTTGCCATGCGGTAAGATGTCATCTTACATCTGGAGCTTGAAAGCCGGTGATAAAGTCACTATTTCTGGTCCATTCGGTGAGTTCTTTGCCAAAGATACCAATGCAGAAATGGTGTTTATCGGTGGTGGTGCAGGTATGGCACCAATGCGCTCACATATTTTTGATCAACTTAAACGTATCAAAACTAAGCGTAAGATAAGCTTCTGGTACGGTGCGCGTTCTAAGCGTGAAATGTTCTATGTAGAAGATTTCGATGGCTTAGCGGCAGATAACGACAACTTTGAATGGCATGTAGCCCTGTCAGACCCTCAACCTGAGGATGATTGGAACGGTTACACTGGCTTTATTCATAACGTGTTGTACGAGAATTATCTCAAACATCACGAAGCCCCAGAAGACTGTGAGTTTTACATGTGTGGACCTCCAGTGATGAACGCGGCAGTTATCGCCATGCTGAAAGATTTGGGCGTTGAAGATGAAAACATCCTGTTGGATGACTTCGGCGGCTAAGCGAACAAGCAACAACATCGGCACAGCTTAAGCTGTGCCGTTTTTTTAGGGAAAGATTACTATGCAATTGGTTGTGCCGTTTACGGCAGTTGCACATCGCCATTTCAAACAATTCGGTTTACTTATTGTTTCTGCCTTAATGTTGCTGGGATGCTCCGAAGCGCCGGAAGTGATTTCACTTAGCGGCAGTACGATGGGCACGAGCTATCACATTAAAGTGGTGGCAAATGACAGAATGCCAGATGCGCCATTGTTGCAAGCGCGCATCGATCTGTTGTTAGAGCAAGTCAACAATGAGATGTCTACTTATCGGCCCAACTCCGAATTGTCCAAATTCAATGCGGCAGAGTTATCCCAGTCAGTGAAGGTCTCGCCGGATACTATCAAAGTGGTGCAAGAGGGGATTCGCCTCAATAAATTGACTGAGGGTGCACTCGATATCACGCTTGGTCCCTTGGTGAACCTGTGGGGCTTTGGGCCGGATAAGCGTCCAACCCAAATTCCGACCCAAGATGCGATTGATTCGGCCAAGCAACGCACCGGGATTGAACATATCCTCATTGATGGCGACCAAATGACTAAAGCTAAGGCCAATCTTTATGTGGATTTATCTTCCATTGCCAAAGGCTTTGGCGTGGACAAGGTGGCAGAGTTATTGGAAAGCTATCAACCCGCGGGCTACTTAGTGGAGATTGGCGGCGAGGTGAGTGCCAAAGGTAGTAAGCCGGGTGGCGCACCGTGGCGTGTTGCAATTGAAAAGCCCACAGAAGATGGCCGCGCTGTGCAGCAAGTCATTGAGCCGGGCAACATGGCAATGGCGACATCGGGTGACTATCGCATCTATTATGAAGAAAACGGGGAGCGCTTTACCCATATCATTGACCCACGTACTGGTTATCCGGTGAAGCATCGATTGGCATCAGTAACCGTACTCAACGAAAGTTGTATGACCGCTGATGGTTATGCCACCGCGATGATGGTGTTGGGTACCGAAAAGTCATTAGAACTTGCTGAGCAACAACACTTGGCAATTATGTTAATTGAGAAACAAGACGAAGGTTTTCAGGTATACTATAGCTCTGCCTTTAAACCCTATCTTCAGCAGTGAGGTAAACCGTGGCGACTTTCTTAGCAGCATTTATATTCTTACTCGTTTTTTTTCTACTGATGTCTATAGGTTACCTAGTCAAGCGTAAGGCGGTTCAAGGTAGTTGCGGTGGTCTCGGGGCCTTAGGGATTGAGAAGGCCTGTGATTGTGACGAGCCCTGTGATCGGCGTAAGGCGCGTGAAGCAAAAGAGCTGGCGCGGCAAGAAAAGCTCAATAAACATCGCATCATCTAAGTAAATCAGCGGCTTTTATAAGCCGCTTTTTTATTGCCTATTGGTTTAGTTTCATTGAGTTAGCGGCCTAATATGATGCTGGTTACTCATACTAATGATAATGATTTGTATTTGTAACTTATTGAAATTGTAAGTTTTATTGAAAAACTCACTATCAGCATATACGCTTAATTAATTGATACAGATCAAGCTTTACTCAACAGGAAATCATTGTATGAAAGGTCAACCTAAAGTTATCGCCCAGCTCAATAAAGTGCTGACCAGCGAGCTTACCGCCATTAACCAATATTTCTTACATGCGCGCATGTTTAAAAATTGGGGGCTTGAAGGGCTCAACCATCATGAATACAAAAAGTCGATCAAGGATATGAAACAAGCCGATAAGCTGATCGAACGAGTGCTGTTTCTCGAGGGGCTTCCGAACCTGCAACAGCTTGATAAGCTGCGCATCGGTGAACATCCACAAGAGATGTTGAGCTGTGATAAATCAATGCAAGAGGACGAAATCGCGTTTCTACGTGACGCGATTGCGCTGTGCGAAGTTGAAAAGGACTATGTCAGTCGCGACTTGCTGGAAGATATTCTTGAAGATGAAGAGGAATACCTAGATTGGCTTGAGTCACAATTCGAACTGATTAAGCTCACCGGCATAGAAAATTATCTGCAATCTCAGATGGCTGAAGAATAGGAGTATCACCATGAAAGGAAATCCCCAAGTAATCGATGTCTTGAACAAACTGCTCAATGGTGAGTTGTCAGCCATGGACCAATATTTTGTACATGCGCATATGTACGAAGATTGGGGGCTGAAAGAGCTGTATGAACGCATCAATCATGAATCTGAAGACGAACGTGGTCATGCTGCCAAGCTGATTTCTCGGATTTTGTTTTTGGAAGGCACTCCAGATGTTGAAAGTCGCGATCCGTTAACAATCGGCAAAGATGTGCAGCAGATGTTGGAGTCTGATCTGCAGTATGAGTACAAAGTGGCGGCAAACCTGCGGGCTGCGATCGAGTTGTGTGAGCAAGTGAAAGACTATCAAACCCGCGAGTTGTTGGAAGTGCTGCTGGAAGAAACTGAAGACGACCATATGTATTGGCTGGAGAAACAGCTGGGCCTGATTAAGATGATTGGTTTGCAGAACTATATTCAGTCACAAATGTAACTGAAATGTACACTTGTGGTAATCGTGTTATCAAAAGGCCGTTTTATAACGGCCTTTTCTAATATTGGTTGAGTTCGCTTAAATAATGAGCAATATTCGGTTTTATCACGCTAGTCGGTTGTTTCAAGCTG